>DATIHM010000096.1:0-5268 GCA_035480695.1 Candidatus Saccharimonadia bacterium | reverse complement strand
AACCCACACTTGCTTTTCAGCTGGAACCGTTACGCCGGAGATACGAGCCATGCTTAACCCTGCCTCTGCTTATGCTTTGGTTTTAACTTATTGATAACATAAACCCGGCCCTTGCGGCGGACAATTTTATCATCGGGACTGATTTTCTTGACACTGGCACGCACTTTCATGCGGATCATTGCTCCTTTGCTGCGATGACTCACTGCTTATATGGGCTCTCAACCCTTGCGGTACGTAATTCGACCCTTCGTAAGATCGTAAGGCGTCAGCTCTACAGTAACGCTGTCACCGGGTACGATGCGGATAAAGTGCTTACGCATCTTGCCGGCAACGTGAGCTATAATCTGATGGCCATTCTCGAGTTCCACCTTAAATTGGGTGCCTGGCAGAGTCTCTACAACTTTACCAGTGAGCTCGATTACTTCCTTATTGGCCGCCATAAATATAACTAAGGGTCAATTATAGCACTCGCCACAACGCTTTGTAAAGGGTTTTTGCGAAGAAAGTTGTGGTTTATTTCAGGCTTAATTTTAAGCTATTTTTTGCCACGGCGCAAGAGGCGCTGGCCGAAGCGGAGTCGGCTGCCGCCTGTCCCTGCGTCGGCCGCCGAGCCCGGCTCGTAGAAGAAGTCGGGCTGTGAATACTGGTCGTACGTGACCATCAAGGCGCGGGATTCGACAGACCGCAGCGTCTGCAGCGCGACCGACACCAGGATAAGCACGCTGGTACCACCGATGGCGATATTGCTGTTGATGAACACCTGGGCGACAATCGGCACGACTGCCAGAATTCCCAGACTGATAGCGCCGAACAGCGTCAGGCGGTTGACGATTTTACCTAGGTACTTCTCGGTCTGCTCTCCACCGCGCACGCCTTCGATAAATCCACCCTGTTTATGCAGGTTCTCAGCGATTTCCTTCGAGTTGAATGTGATACTGGTGTAGAAGAAAGTGAAGACGAAAACCAGCATGAAGTAGACCAGCGGGTAGATGTAGGCCTTGAAGCCTTCGGTGGCGAAGGTTGTCTTCGACGGCGGCTGGAACCAAGTCACCAGGTTTTGGCCGAGATGCGCCCAGTGCGCATTATGGCTACCGCTCAGCAATTGGCCGACGAAGCTCGGCACACTCAAGAACGCCACGGCGAAGATTATCGGCACCACGCCGGCCGTAATCAGTTTCACCGGCAAAATCGTTGTGATTCCGCCGTAGGTGCGGTTGCCCTGCACACGTTTGGCGTAATTAACTGTCAGGTTGCGCGCCGCCTCGTTGAGCATCACGACAACCCACGTGACCACCACGACCACGATCAACAATATGGCACTCGCCAAAAGCGCCCCCTTGTTGACTGGGAAGGTGTGCCCGAAAATCCTCCAGTGCTCTTTGCCGCCGACGACGGTGCCGACGACATCTTTGATGGTGCTCGGCAGGCGGCTGACGATTCCCACCGTAATGATCAGCGAAATACCGTTGCCGATGGATTGCTCGGTGATAAGCTCGCCCAGCCACATCAGCAGCATCGATCCTCCGGTCAATGCGGCAATCATCAGCACCCATTGCGTGATTGAGGTGTTGGCCGTGATGTCGCCGATTCCGCCGATCGACTGGGCATACTGGCGGATCAAGTAAATCGAACCGACGGATTGGATGATGGCCAGCGGCAGTGTCAAAATACGCGTGTACTGGTTGATCTTCTTCTGGCCGAACTCGCCCTCTTTGTGCAACGCCTCTAGCTGCGGAATCGCCTTTGTCAGCAGCTGCATGATGATGGACGCGTTGATGTACGGCCCCAGGCCGGCAATCATTATCGAGAAGTTGGCAAGCGCGCCGCCAGACAACACATTCACGAAGCTCAGCAGCTGGGGCGTGTTGCTGGAGTTAAACAGGTTGGTCAGGACCTGATGCAGTGTCTGCGGATTGCTCAGCGGCACCGGGATGTGCGCCAAGATACGGAAAACCAGCAGAATGCCGAGCACCGCCAGGATACGCTTGCGCATGTCCTGGTTTCCCAGAGACTTGATAATTATCTTCCAGTTCACGACTGTTTATTGCCCCGCATGCTTCCGTTCTATTAAAGCATATCTACAGATGTAATCAAAGTGCGAATGCCGTACATGTCTCCTAGAGCTTGAATAATAATTATTAAACTTTAACAACAATTATGAAGACGAGTGTTGAGGCATGTCGATGACTTTGCCACCGGCCAACAGTAATTTGCTGACAGTGTTGGCCGGAATTCTGGCTGCTCTTTCTGTACTGCCTGTTGCCTGGCCATCGTCCGTTTGAAAATCGTCACTGCGCTCTACTTGTTCAAGCATAACGGAATCGCTCAGGATAGTCGTGCCCCTATTGTAAGAGAAAAATCCGCGGTTATAGCCTGTAATTCTATTACCATGAAGGTCTGTTACTTCAATAAGACGCTCTTTAGTATCTTCAATAAACTGCCTGTAATCATCTATTGGCAGCACGTCTAAAACAACAGTTTCTTTCGACCCACTTTCATTTTGCAGCTTTTTATCACTCATCAATTTTAGTGTACCACAGAAGCAATACACCAATGCAACTGGCCTTTTTGGCAAACTTAGGACTTCTTTTCTTTTGTGCTGGTTTTGGGGCGTTGCAGGCGTGTGGCCTTTTCGAATGAGCCACCGGCGGCTTCGATAGCTGCCTTAGCGGATTCGCTGGCTCCGCCGAGTTTGACGGTCACTTTCTTGGTGAGCTCACCTTTAGTGATGAGTTTGACGGAAACATATGGGTTAGAGATAAGTCCAGCTTTAGCCAGGGCTTCAGCGTCGACGGTCTTGCCGCCGAATTGTTCCAGTTGACCAGTGTAAACGGTTTCGGGAGCGATTTTGTGGCTGCGGAAACCGGGCAGCTTGGGCAGTTTTTGCATCAAGGGGTTGCTGCCGCCAGCAAAGCCCGGGTTGGCGCTGTAGCCGGCGCGGGACTTCTGGCCCTTGGTGCCGCGGGTGGCAGTCTTGCCCTTGCCGCTGGCGATACCGCGGCCGAGACGCTTAGGTTTGCGCTGCTTGGCGGTTTGCAGTTCGTGGAACTTCATTATTTGGCCTCCTTTGCTGTGGCCTTTTTGGCTGGAGCTTTCTTGGTGGCTGGCTTGTCGGCTTTAGGCTCGGCTTTGGCTTCTTTCTTCTTGGCAGGAGCGGCCGTCACCCACTTGTTGGCCGGCACCAAGCTCTGCAGCGCAGCTATGGTGGCGTAAGCGGTGTTGGTCTTGTTGGAAGAGCCGAGCGACTTACTGAGGGCGTTTTTGACGCCGGCAACTTCGAGAATCGAACGGACGACTCCGCCGGCAATCAGGCCGGTTCCGGCGCTGGCCGGCTTAATCAGGATGCGGGCGCCGGAAACCTTGGATTCGACCTCGTGTGGCAGAGTTCCCTTATAAAGTGGCACGGTTATAAAACTTTTCTTGGCGACTTCGGTGGCCTTGGTGACGGCAGCCGTCACGTCGGCGCCTTTAGCACTGCCGATCCCAACTTTGCTTTTCTTATCACCGACCACGACCAAAGCGCGGAACCTGAAGCGCCGGCCGCCTTTGACGACACGCGCCACGCGGTCGATGTGTAGCGTTCGCTCGTCGAACTGCTTCTCTTCCGGTTGGATTTCCGGGTTTCGGTTGCGCCGCTCATGCGGCCGTCTTTGTTGATCTGCCATTTAGAACTCCAGTCCTGTTTTACGGGCGGCATCGGCCAAGGCGGCGACACGGCCATGGTATAATTTGCCACCCCGGTCGAAAACTACGGCTTTGATTTTGCCCGACTTGGCCTGCTTGGCAATCTCTTCGCCAACCCAGACGGCTTTCTCGGTCATGGTCCCCTTGAGGGATTTCTGCCCGATAGTGGTGGCGTAGCCGATAGTCTTGCTGGTCGTGTCGTCAATCAGTTGCGCGGTGACGTGGACATTGCTGATAAAGACGGCCAGTCGCGGGCGCTGCGTAGTACCGCTCACATGGCTGCGGATGCGGGCCTGGCGGTGTGCTCGGTTGTGTAATTTGTGGGCTATTTGCTTACTCATTATTTTTCCTTCCCACTCTTACCGGATTTGCGGATGATGCGTTCGCCTTCGTACTTGATGCCTTTGCCTTTATAAGGTTCCGGCTTCTTTAGGGAGCGGATTTCGGCGGCGACCTGACCGACCTGCTGCTTGTCGATGCCGGTGACGGTGATGGTGTTCTGCTCCACAGCGGCGGTCACTCCGGCCGGAATGTGGTAGATGACATCGTGCGAGAAACCCAGATTCATCTTCAGATCGGTGCCCTGGGCGGCTACGCGGTAGCCGACGCCATTGATTTCCAGCTTCTTGCTGAAACCTTCGCTCACGCCAGCGACCATATTGTTCAGCAGCGAGCGCATCAGGCCGTGCTTGGCGCGGATTTTCGGCTCGTCATTGGCGCGCGTCACAACCAGTTCTTCACCTTCTTGCTTGACGGTGATTCCAGGCATAGTGAATTGCTTCAGCGTGCCTTTACCGCCGGCAACAGTGATTTCGTCGGCTGTAGTAGTGATTGTCACGCCGCTCGGGATTTTGATCGGCAGTTTTCCTACTCGAGACATTCCTTATCCTTCCTTAATAAACCTTACAGATTAATTCGCCACCGATATGCTGCTTGCGGGCATCGTCGCCGGTCATCAGGCCTTTGCTGGTACTCACGATGACCACGCCGCGGCCGCGCTTGACCACCGGGATTTCGAGGGCGTTGACGTAGTAGCGACGGCCAGGCTTGCTGACGCGCACGATTTCGGTGATGCGCGCATTGCTGTCTTCGCCGTTGATGCGGACGGTCAGCAGCTTGCCGACGCCATCTTCTTTGACCTCGACACCGTCGATGAAGTTGCTGTCAGCCAGCAGACGGGCGACCGATTCCTTGATTTTGGAATGCGGCAGCGTGACTTCGTGCTTGCGCACCAAAACGGCATTGCGAATGCGGGTCAGCATGTCTGCGATCGGATCGGTGGTCGTCGTACTCATTACCAGCTCGCTTTCGTTACGCCTGGTATTTCGCCCTTGCTGGCATGCTCGCGGAAACTGATCCTGGACAAGCCGAATTGACGCATGTAAGCGCGCGGCCGGCCGGTCTCGATACAGCGGTTGGTTTTTCGCGTCGGGCTGGAATTGCGGGGCAGCTTGGCCAGGCCTTCCAGGTCGCCGAGCTCTTTGAGCTCTTTGCGCTTGGCGGCATACTTGTCAATCATCTGGATGCGCTTGGCATCGCGGGCAACGATAGATTTCTTAGCCATTAGTTACCTCTCCTTCCCCA
>DATIHM010000095.1:0-2041 GCA_035480695.1 Candidatus Saccharimonadia bacterium | reverse complement strand
TCCAGTATAACCAGGTCCGGCGTCTGTTGGTCGGCCGCCAGAATGGCCGTTTGCGCTCCGGCGCAGGCCACCACGTGGTGCCCTTCCGCCATCAAGGCCTTGAAGTAGGTCTCAGCCAACAGGCGGTCGGGTTCAATCAGCAGGATGTTCATCAGACGAGCTGCATCTGGTGGTTAGGTTGCAGTACGGCGCCGAGGCCGTAAAGGCGATGGTGGCGGGAAGCGCGCAAGCGCAGGTTCATGGCGCGCAGGATGGAATCGGCCACGAAAATGCCGGCGCCACTTGTGTGCGAAACGTTGAGCAGCGGCTGGCGACCCTGCTTCTGGAGCGCCCGTCCCTTCTGCAGGATCTGGTTCGACAGCGCCGGCGTCTCGGCGTAAAGGCCGGCCACGATGCCGTAGCGGCAGCGGTGCGTCGCCAGCTGCAGCTTGAGCTGGGTGGTTTCCTGCGCCGGTAACGCCTCGATGAGCGCCGCGCCCAGGCTGACCAGCGCCGCCTGCAAACCCTTACGGTGCGCCACGACCGGACCATAGCGGCCAGCGATGTTCAATTCCAGTTCAACGCCGTAACTTTTGGCCAAGGCGTCGAGCTGATGGCCGGTGTCGTAAAGCACCGACGAAACGGAGACGGCCTCGGGCTCGAGCTGCTCCGGTTCCAGCGCCAGGCGCACTCCCAAAGCGTAATTGTCGACCAGATTGAGTGCCATGTCGGCCGTGGTTTGGATCTGTGATAAGTCGGCTTTGCCTTCCAGCTGCATCTGCTCCGCCTGCCGGGCAATCTGAAGCAAAGGCAATTTCAGCTCTTCGGCCACCCCCAGCAGCAACTGCTGCGATAGGATCATCGCTACCCTCGCTTTCCCTCCTGATTATAGCAAGGTTTCACTAACGACGCTTCGCTCATCCCGACTAAAATGCCCACTGGGCATTTTAGGGCAAGAAGCTGAAGTTGGGCAGGATGTATTTGTTGAAGTCGTTCAGGTACTGCGTGCCCTGGGTGGAAATTTCCAGCGTGCTGGAGCGCAGCGGAATCACCACCATCGTAGTGTTAGGCCCGGTTCCGTTGAGCTGGCCGGTCACCTCGACACCGACGGATTTTGGCACTTTGGGAAGCGCGTATGCCGCTATGCTGATTTTGCCGGATTGCTGCTGGCCGGCGAAACTCTGCAGGCTTTGGTCGTATGTCTGCTGCAGCACTTGGACGCGCAGCGCGAACACCGAGCCCTGGTCGGTGATGGACGGCACAGTGCCCGGCGCGAAGTAACCATCTACAAGGGCGCTGCCGTGGCCGGAGTCATCGACATAGGCGCTCCAGGTTTTCGGGAAGTTGACTACCAGGCTGCCGTACTGCTCGGGGCCGTTGTAGGTTTTGAGCGGGTTCTTGGCCGCTTCGGCGAACTCGGCATCCTTTTTGGCGCCTTCCTGCTGTTTTGCGATGCCGACGGCGACGGTTATCTTAGCATCGACGTTGTTCTTGTAATCCTGCCGGCTACTGAAGGCCCAGACGCCGAAACCGGCCGCTCCGAAAAACAAGAGAACCATCAGCACCAAGGAAACGACCAGCGCGACGCCGCCATCTTGGTTATGCTTTATCATAAGGACAATCTTACCCTACTCACCCCTGCTCTGGCAACTAGCTGTAGAAGTATAAGTAAACACCGTCTTTGACGGCGTCGGGTTCGCGCTTCGGAATCGTGAAGGCGAAAGTGACCAACTTGACCGATTTGTGCCGATCGGCTTCGATTTTCTGGTTGAGCTTATCCATGTATTTCGGCAGCAAAAAGACGAAGACGGCGTCGGCCGGCGGCAGCTTGCGGTGCCAGAAATTGCCCCAGATGATTTGGACGTTCCGGGTATGGCGGCGGGTGCGCAGCCAGGCGATGAGCGCCAGAACCGGATTGAGCTCATAGCCGATGACGTGTACGCCGCGTTTGGCGGCCGCCAGCACGACCTTGCCGTCGCCGCAGCCGAGTTCCAGCAGTGTCTGGCCGGATTTAAGGTCGGCCAGGTCGAGAGCCGCCTCGACTTGCCGCGTCAGCGTCGGC
>DATIHM010000094.1:0-3488 GCA_035480695.1 Candidatus Saccharimonadia bacterium | reverse complement strand
CGAGCTATCCCTTTTTCATAACCGACCAGACCAAAGACGCGAACACATCGGGTGGTGGAACGGTGCTGCTGACGCTCAACTCTCAGACGCGCACGCTCGGCGTGAAGCTGACGTCGCAGTTCAAGGAGTCTTCCACTTCGTTCAGCTTTAACGCCGACCTGACATTTACGCCGACCAACGATGTCGCTAAGATTAGCGCGCCGACCGGCGCCGTGCCTCTCAGCCAGCTGCTCAGCCAACTCGGTTACGCCGACCTTCTGAGCAGTTTGCAATCATCTGCTTCTTCAGGCTCAATTACCGGTAACGCTAACGATTCCAAAAGACAGGCCGACATCAACAGCTTACAGACGCAACTTGAAGCGTATTTCCAGCAGAGCGGCAACTACCCCAGCCTTGGCGATATGAATGACGATTCTTGGTTGACGCAGAACATGCCCGACCTCGACCGTAGCGCCTTGCAGGACCCGGACGGCCCCAACGATGGGCTGGTGGCCACACTGGCAGCCAAGGCCTACGCCTACCAGCCGACCGACGATTCCGGCAACAGCTGCGAGGCCGACGACACCCAGTGCAGCAAATACACCCTCACGGCCACGCTTTCTGACGGCACTACTTACCAAAAAGCCAACCTCGATTAAGATATACTTAAAGCGTGAACGTTGTCGTCGACGGCCTGATGGCCAACTACAGTTCAGCCGGCAGGGGGAAGCTGGTGTTGTTGCTGCACGGCTGGGGGGATTCCGGTAAAGGTTTGGCTAGTTTGCAAAAGGCGCTGTCGGAAAAATTCCAAGTCTTGGCGGTGGACCTGCCCGGCTTCGGTGCTACGCAGGCGCCAAAAGCCAGCTGGGACCTCGATGATTACTCCAATTGGTTGGCTGATTTGTTGGAAAAGCTCGGTTTGAAGCAGCCGTACGCCGTCGTCGGCCACAGCAATGGCGGCGCGCTGGCCATCCGGTCTATCAGTTTGGGCAAGCTGGCGCCGGAGAAGCTGGTGCTGCTGGCCGCCTCCGGTGTACGCACCAATAGCCGAGCCAAGCGCTTCTTCCTTAAAATAGTGGCCAAAACCGGCAACATCGCCACCTTTTGGATGCCGGAGCGCAAACGGCAGGCTTTGCGCAAAAATCTGTACGGAGTGGCCGGTTCCGACATGCTGGTGGCGCCGCATCTGCAGGAGACTTTCAAGCGGACCGTACGGCAGGATGTGCAGGGCGATGCGGCCGGTATCAAGCTCCCTACACTACTGCTTTACGCCGGTAAAGACCCGGCGATTCCGGTGGCTGACGGCAAACAATACCACAGCCTGATTAGCGGCTCGAAGCTCGAGATTTTACCTGACGCCGGGCATTTCGTGCACCTTGACCAATCCGAAAAAGTGGCCAATCTTATCAAGGGGTTCCTAGCATGATGCGCGGTTTCATCAGCCTTTACCTGCCCAGTTACCCGACCGTACTGGTCTACATGCTGCAAAGCACCGAATACAAGCCTGGCCCGTACCTGCGCTGGTTCTGGCGCACCAAGGATTATTCGGAGGTCATGCACCGCCGCACGCTCGACAGGACGCGCGCCGCACGTCTGTTGCTGCTGGCCCTGCGGCTCGGCATTCTGCTTCAGATTGCCGTCGGCTTGTTTTTGATTTACCTGGGCGGTTGGCACGGCGTGGCCGGAGGAGTCGCTTTCGGCGCAGCGCTGATCGTGGCTTATCCGGTGACTTGGGCGCACCTGCTTGTCTTGCCACTGTTGATTGGCCAGGTTTCGCTGAGCGGGCCGGCCCAACAGCGCGAAATCAAGCGTTCCGAAAAAACCTTTGCGGGGCACAAGGCAATCAAAGTAGCCGTAGCCGGCAGCTACGGCAAAACCACCATGAAGGAATTGCTGCTTACTGTGTTGAACGAAGGCCTCAGGGTAGCTGCCACCCCCGCCAACAAGAACGTCAGCATCAGCCATGCCCGCTGGGCCAAGCAGCTGGCAGGTGATGAAGACGTGCTTATCATCGAGTACGGCGAAGGTGCGCCGGGCGACGTGGCGCGTTTCGCCCGCATCACCCAGCCGACGCACGCCGTCATCACTGGCCTGGCACCGGCCCATCTCGACCAGTACAAGACGCTCAAGGCGGCGGGCGAAGACATCTTTGCCGTGGCCGACTATTTGAAGGGCAACCAGGTTTATGTGAATAGCGAGGCGCCCGACATCAAGTCTTTCCTCAAGCCGTCGTATGAGACTTTTAATGAAAAAGGCGCGCTGGGTTGGAAGGCCAGCGAAGTCGAGGTCAGCCTTGACGGCACCAGCTTCACGCTCAAGAAAGGCAAGCAGTCGCTCAACCTGCAAAGCGGATTGGCCGGCCGGCATCAGGTCGGCTTCCTGGCTTTCGTGGCCGCGTTCGCACTGCAGCTCGGCTTGAGCGAAGAACAGGTCCAAACGGGAATCGCCAAAACGATGCCGTTTGAGCACCGCATGAAACCTTATCAGCTGGCTGGCGCTTGGGTTGTTGACGACACCTATAACGGCAACCTGGAAGGCATCCGTGCCGGCACCCAGCTACTCAAAGACCTCGAGGCCCAGCGCAAAATCTACGTCACGCCCGGTTTGGTTGACCAGGGTGAGGAAACCGAGCGCGTGCATGTCGAAGTCGGCAAGCTCATCGCTGCCGCCAAGCCGAACCTGGTCGTCTTGATGCAGAACTCCACGACCGATTTCATCGCCAAAGGGTTAAAAGAAGGCAATTTCAAAGGCGATTTGCGTCTGCAAACCGACCCGCTCGACTTCTACAGCAACCTGTCACACTTCGTGGCCGCCGGCGACCTGGTCGTCATGCAGAACGACTGGACCGACAACTACGCCTAAGAAGCTGCTTTCAAAGAGATTTTTGCTAACCAGTCGCGGACTTTCTTTGTCCCTTTCTGGATTTCACTGAATGCAGCGCGGGTGTCTATTTCCAAATAATCTGGCGTCGTGCCGTCAGCGGGGCTGGTTTGTTCCGCCACCTGCTTCAACAGAGCAGCTTTCTTTTTCCCATTAAAAAGAAAATGCGGGACAACCAAGGCTTGCGGCTTACCCATTTCACTCGCATAAGCTACCAAGTCCTCCATGTGTAGAGTCAATGATGGAGTGTTTTTGGCTAAATCAACACATACAAGCAGTGCCATTACCTTTGGAAGCGCTAAGACGGGTTCAATACTCGAAGAAAGCATTTGTGATTTCCAGCCCTCGGGCATATTATCGCCCACTTCGCGGGAAAAAGTGCCGTTGTCTATATGGGGCGCGTAAATTCCCAGTATCTTTGTTCCTGAAACTCCAGCCTCGGCATACATAGAAATATATTACCATTTTTTATACTTTTCCACAAATGAGTTAATTGTAGATTGAAATTGTAGGCCTGAATTGCGATAATAGTGCTTATGGAAACAATCGCTGTGATTTTCGGTGGGCGGTCGGCCGAGCATGATGTATCTATCGTGACCGCGCTGGCCAGCATCATCAAACCGCTGGAG
>DATIHM010000093.1:0-23935 GCA_035480695.1 Candidatus Saccharimonadia bacterium | reverse complement strand
TCCACCTCCACCACCACCTTCCAAAGGTATAGACCGCGGGCAACCGGGTGCATAAGCGAACTAAGTGAGATTAAGGAGCATATCAATGAAACGTTTTAGCAAACTAATCGGTGCCAGTATCGGCGCCTCGGCAGCAGTCGCCATCGCCCTCATCATGGGCGGCCTGGGCGGCAACGCCAGCGCCATCGCTTGCTTCCAATACGACCCGAGCGGCAACTTCCAGACGTCGCAGACACCGGTTTTCAATAACATCTGTGGCATCACCACACCTCTGTTGTCGAGCCAGGGAAACAGCCCGCTGGGCGACGAGCCAAACTTCGTCCGCATCCGCAACCATAGTAGCGACAACCCGGTCGGTTCAGCTAACCCGATGCTGGTCGACAACCTGACCTCAGCCTGCAGCGCCGGCGACGAGTTCGATGTTTGGACTTACGTCCACAACAACGCCGAAGCACAGTTCAACGACAACGGCAGCGGCTCAGCCGTAGCCCACAACGTCAAGCTGGCTACATCAGCTCCGCTTAACACCACGAACAACAAATTCCAGTTCAGCAGCACTGTCAGCGCCTCAAATGCTGCCAGCGCCAGCGACAGCACGACCCTTAACTGTAACGGTCAACCGGTTAAACTGACTCTGGTCGCTAACTCAGTCCACTACAACAACAACGTCAACCAGACCACTTTCGGCAATCTGTCTGACAGCACGGTCAACTCGACCATCAAGCTGGGTAGCCCGATCTGGGGCAGCAGCGACGAGTGGGGCTGCTGGGACTTCCGCATCGTAGTCGTCTACACCATAAAGGTCCAGAAGGAAACGCCTCCACCACCATCAGTCGCAGCCACTTGTGACCTGTTCACCCTGTCGGCTACCGAGGATCGCAAAGTCACCATCAACCAGTTCAAGTTCACGGCTACCAACGCCAACTTCAAGAACGTCGTGGTCAACTGGGGTGACAACAAGAGCAGTACTTTCACTAACTCGAATGGAGTAGTCGGCCAATCGCACCAGCTGCCTGGCTCACCGGGTAGCTTCCTGGTCTCAGCACTGGTAACCTTTACCGACATCAACGGCAAGACCATCACGTCGGGTGGCCCGAACAGCGTCTGTGCCGAGCAGGTAAGCTTCGTGCCAAACCAACCACCGCACATCACGCCGCCGCCGTCGACACCTCCGAGCACGCCTCCTTCAATGACGACGCCTCCGACCAGCCTGGTCAACACCGGCCCTGGTAGTGTCGCCGGCCTGTTTGCAGTCGTCAGCGTCGCTAGCACCGCCGCTTACCGCCGCATCCTGGCCCGCCGCTTGAACCGCCAGTAACTGTGGATAAGCACTAGCGTGAAACCGCGTTTTGTGCTACGGTAATAGAAGTTTACGAGCACTGACTGACCGCTCTGAAACAAAAATCTTCAAATCGAATCTCCCTCTAGGTGGGGTAGGGGGAGATTTTAATTTCACCTCTGTTATGATAAGCTTACTTAGTTGTACTAACGACGCTTAGCTCGTGCCCACAAAAATGTCCGCAAGACATTTTACGGCCTCATCGTCTAACGGCTAGGACACCAGGTTTTCATCCTGGCAATCGGGGTTCGATTCCCCGTGAGGTCACCATTTCGCTTATCTTTCAATGCCACTCCCCCCGAGATTGCAATTCGCTCTTAAAGGTGTCACAATAGCTAAATTATCGACAGAGCGTGCACAAATACCCAATATCCTCTATGATTAAACACCCTAGCTTTGGCATTGAATTCAACTTAATGGGCTATGAAGTTCCCGGCAGCCATAGAGATACCGACGCGACCTATGCGTACTTGGTTGCAAAAGTGTTAGACGTCGCTTCCGACGAGGGGTTCTGGTTAGCTATTCCGGAAATCGAACGCTTTGATGATAAGCCTCTATTCGATAGGATGGAAGAACTTGGCTATGGTGACCGTCGCGTCGCGTTAATGTATGACCACGAAGTTCCTGCCGTCCTTGGTATGTGTCGAATTGCTTTGGCGAACCTGCTTGACAAAAACCTTGACCCAGAAGCATACGAATATAGCTACAGACACTTACCGCCCCCGGCTACCATAAAAATCCTTATAGGTTCGCTCGAAGAGTACGAGAGTTTACGGCAAGACGGATAGACTCAGCTCCCTGCAGGAATGGTCTCTAGTAGCGGTACACCCCTCAATAGGTCGTATCATTCATTGATCTCCCCAAGGATATGGTTCCAATTCGAAGTTAGGTAGTTCCTAAATAAAATGCCTCAGTAAAAGCTGGGGCTTTTTATATGGCTAATTTACGCGAGAAGCGAATGGAAGAGTTCGCTGTTTGCGCGATGAGCGCAAACCTATGCCGAACCCGAGCAAACCTTACGCTAAAAGAAAAAGATTGCCCGGCGAGAAGCTATATTCCCCGTGAGGTCACAAAATAAAGAAATGTCCTTTTGCGAGACATTTCTTTATTTAGCCTAACAGCCGCTGGTTGGATTAGTATTGGTGAACTGGGTCGTTCCGCCCGTGAACGTATTGCCCGATACGTTCACTTTGCAGGAGCTATCGGCTGTGGCCATGGTGCCGCCGCTCATCGGAATGGTATTGTTTGTTATATTTAGGACATCAACGAGATGTGACTCAATGGCTGGTGACCAGGTCGGCGTATCGGCAGTGTTACCCGATATGGTGACATTGCTTGCCCGTACCGAAGCACCCGTCGGGTTAACAATACCTACGCGTAGCCCATTACTAACAATCTTATTATTAGTGAATGATTCACCGATGTTGGGCGCATTGGTAACAATCGAGTAGGCGTACAGGCGGTAGTACCCCTGGATGGTATTACTATCGATAGTAATATTGTTGGAGCCCCAGCCGCTGGTGGTAGTGTATGAGCCTACATTTGGTTCAACGTCGAAGGCATCGAAGCCGACATTGCTAATCGTGTTGCGCTGGGCCGTAAAGTTATTGGCAGCTGTGACCGCCAAGCCATTGCGACCGATGTTAGCACAAGTCGAGTCATGGTAACTACCTGAGGAGCGCGTGACATTATCGTAACCGAGCCCGAAATAGACGCAGTCACCGGCGACGTTACTGATATTGGTATTAGCAACCTCAGCGCTTGTCCCCCGGATGTCTATGCCATGCGCGTGCTGGATGGTGCTATCGAGAGTACCACCATGGGTATACGAACCAATGATCGTCATGTCTTTAAAGGCCATATTGCTAGAACCGATTACCCGGAACATTGCCCGCTGGTCATCGGTCGCACTACCTGACGTCATGGGGTTGAATGACTTGAATGTCGAACCATTACCTTCAAATGTCAGTCCACTACGCCCACGCAGCTCTACCGTACCTTCAATTCGGTAACACTTTCCACTTCCGAAGGCTAAGGTTGAATTATCGGGTACAGTACCGATCCAACTGAGTAGAGCGGACGTTACGTCTACCGAACAGTCACTTGCGATAGTGGACGGCACTACCACTGCATTGGTCGCATTCACCGTGACCGTGGTTGAGTTGGAGCCGCTGCCCCCCGAACCCGTACACGTTATGATGTACGTACTCGTCGCGCTGGGAGATATGATCTGGGTGCCACTTGTACCTGTTGCATTGGTCCAGGGTGCACTACAACTAGTTGCGTTCGTAGCGTTCCAGCTCAAGGTGGTCTCACCGCCCGGAGTTACCGCAACTGGGTTAGCGGTTAATGTTACAGTGGGAACCGGTGGTGCCATACCATAGAACGTGGTGACGTCTATATACAGATTGCGGACACAGGCATGCTTAGAATTACCTTTTTGTACCTGCCCCAAGTTAGCGCCGGTTATGCTTAGGGTGTGCATTCCGCTCGAAAAACTTTTAGTAGCCGAATAGGCAGAATATGTCGTAGAACTAACTGCTGTCGTGGCCTCTGCAGCAATACCATCTAGAGCGACTGCTAGCGTAGGTGAACCACTACATTGGTCTGCCCGCGCCGTTACCGTTACGCTATTGGCAGCACTTGGTAGATTTATGGCAGCAGATACGGTGGCATCCTTTGTTATTTCCATTGTCTTACCACCTGAAGCGGCCGCATCAGCTATAACAGTGCTTCCACTAACCGGCGTCATCTGCTCACCTTCTAGGCTGGCTACCACGGGTACTGCCGCAAAAGAGCGCCACGAGAGGACGCTCCCTATAATTCCAAAACCGACCACAAAGCATACCAATGCTTTTGCCGATATGTGTCGTTGATTATGCATAATTCTGACAGTCGGTACGTTAACTTTTATCTGTTGATTCTTTATGCTTTTCATTTTCGTAATTTTATTAAGTTAGTCTTTATTCTTACAGTAAACTACTTTTCATATATTAGCAATTGTGTATTGCGGACAGCACATTCAGCGTGCTTTTGAAATGTAGGGTTAAGTACCTGGTTCCATCTAAGGATCGCTCTGATAGTTTCTTTATAAGCCGAGGTGCTTAGGTTCACCATGCAATATTATCCCGCACAGCAAAAACGCTTGTGAGCAATTAGCTTGCCAAAAATCCTAATTCAGTATATCGTCTTAGCTAGTAAGCGGAGGTAACGGTATGTCAGGAATCGCCAAGGCATTTTTATACCTGATTTACGGGGTGATTGTGGCCGGACTTATAATCGCCATCGCCTCGTCTTTGCATCACGACAACAAGAGCCAGACCGCCAGCAAACCGTCGACCAGCCAGTCGCAACCAAAGGGTAGTGAAGGAAAGGCTCCGGCCATGCCCGGCGCTTCAACCAAACCGAGCAACTCTTCTTCAAGTTCGAGCAAACCTAACCAACCGACTGGTTCTGGAAACGCCCAGCTCGGCAACACTGGCCCGGGCGACACGGTCGGGCTGTTCGTTCTGGCGAGCGTAGCCGGCAGCCTGATATACCGCTGGCGGCTGGTCCATCGCCTAGACTAGGTATTTCCCAACGGTCGCTATATACTTAGCTTAATCAGTTAACGGTGGGCATATGAAACAGAGCGACTCGGCGCCCAAGGTGCCTTTATCGAGTTTCAAACGGACGAAAATGATTGCGACCCTGGGGCCGTCGACCGATAGTTATGAAGTGGTTTTGGAGCTGGTCAAGGCCGGTGCGAACGGCCTGCGGCTGAATTTCAGCCATGGCACGCACGAAAGCCATGGCCGGCACATCAGATGGGCGCGCAAGGCGGCCGATGCGGCTGGCAAACCGGTGGCGGTAATCCAGGATTTGCAAGGGCCGAAAATCCGGTTGGGTGACTTTGATGGCATCGTCAACGTCCAGGCTGGGCAGGGATACGCCTTTGTGCACGATGAAGAACAGGTTGAAGGACACATACCTGTCCAGTATGATTTATCCAAAAAGGCCAAGCGTGGCGAGCGCATGTATATTTACGATGGACGCGTCAAGTTCGTCATCACCAGTGTGCGAGATGGCGTGGTGCATGCCCAGGCCGAGAACGACGGCATCCTCATAAAAAGGAAGGGCATCAACCTGCCGGACACCGACTTCGCCGGCGATATCATCACCGCCAAAGACAAGGCCGATTTGGTTTTCGGCTCGGCGCAGGACATCGATTATGTGGCGCTAAGCTTCGTACAGACGGCCGACGACATTTTGAGCTTGAAAAAATTGCTGCGCAGCATGAACAGCCCGGCCAAGGTGATTTCGAAAATTGAAACCAAAGCGGCGGTTGAGAACATCGAAGAAATCGTCAAGGCCAGCGACGCTGTCATGATTGCGCGCGGCGACCTGGCCGTCGAGACCAAGCCCGAAAGCGTGCCCATCGTGCAGCGCCAGATTATCGGGCTAGGGCTGAAATACGCCCGGCCGGTCATCGTGGCCACCCAGATGCTGGCCAGCATGAGTGAGATTCCGGAGCCGACGCGCGCCGAAGTGTCAGACATCGCTACTGCGGTGCTGGTGGGGGCCGACTGCGTCATGTTGAGCGACGAGACCGCCAGTGGCAAATATCCTATCGAGGCCGCCAAGATGATGAAGCGCGTCATCACCTATACCGAGAGCTACTCGCCGCTGACTGTCAGCTTCAACGGCAACGAAGACCACAGCCGCCAGGCGTCCATCAGCCGGGCCGTGCTCAGCTTGGCCGAGAATGTCGAGGCAAAGGCCATCATCGTGGAAACGAAATCCGGTGCTACGGCACTGCACATCGCCTCATTGCGTTCACGGATCCCGCTCATCGCCGTCACCGATAATGCCCGCACCGCGCAGCAGCTGGCCATCACTTATGGCAACAAAAGCTACGTGCGGCCGGCCGATCCACTGGCGGCCACCAAGCTGACCGATTGGCTGCGCCAGAAAAAGGTGCTGCACAAGGGTGACATCGTCGTCACGGCTTCGGGCCGCCACCCGGGCGTCGTCGGCACCACCGACACCATAAAAGTCCGCGTACTTGAGTAGCCTTAGAAGCATAAGTTTTATATACTGAAGCCAAAGAAGGGTGGAAGATGTTCACTAAACAGACCGTCAAAGACGTGGACCTCAAGGGCAAGACCGTTTTCTTGCGGGCTGATTACAATGTGCCGGTCGAAGACGGCAAGATTATGGACGATTACCGCATCCAGCAGTCGTTGCCGACGGTCAACTATCTGCTCGAGCAGGACGCTAAATTGATTATCGCCTCGCACCTTGGTCGCCCCGACGGCAAACCTGACCCGGCTGCCAGCATGGCGCCGGTCGCCAAAAGACTGTCGAAGCTTATTGGCCGCCCGGTCGAATTCGTTGACGAGTGCGTTGGCGATAAGGTTAGCAAAGCGGCATCAGAATTGAAGAACGGGCAAGTCCTGATGCTGGAAAACCTGCGTTTCCACGCCGAGGAGAAGACCGACGACGACGCTTTTGCCAGGCAGCTGGCCGGTCTGGCTGAGGTTTATGTCAACGACGCGTTCGCGGTCGACCACCGTAAAGACGCCAGCGTGGTAGCGATAACTAACCACCTGCCGAGCGTGGCGGGCTTCCTACTCGAGCGGGAAATGGAAACGCTGACGCGCGTCATGGAGAGCCCGAAGAAACCAGTCGTCGCCATCGTCGGCGGCGCCAAAATCGCCGACAAGCTCGATGTGCTCAACCGCTTCATCGAATTGGCTGATATGGTCGCCGTCGGCGGCGCTATGGCCAACACTTTTTTGGCGGCCACCGGTGTCGACGTAGGCGACAGCCTTTATGACAAAGAAGACCTACACACCGCCAAAGACATCTTGAAGCGCGCCGAAGCCGAGGCACAGAGGCGGCCTTTCGTTTTCTCGATTCCGCACGATGTAGTGGTGGCCGAAAAAATCGATAAGACGGCGCCGACCCGCATCGTCGAGCTGACCACGCATACCATGGCCGACATCCAGCATTACCCGAAGCGCGTTCCGGAAAGCGCCAGCAAAGTCCACAAGCATGAGAAGATTCTCGATATCGGCCCGTTCAGCGCTTCGCTGATTGCCGGCGCAATCCAGCTGGCCGAAACGGTCATCTGGAACGGCACGATGGGCATTACTGAAACGCCCGGCCTGCAGGGGCCAATCGGCCCGACGGCCCACGGCACTCAGACCGTTGTCGAGGCGTTGCTCGGCGAACTCGGCCACAAGCCGTTCACCGTGGTCGGCGGCGGTGACACCGTCGGCTATGTCCAATCCCGCAACCTGACCGAAGCTTTCGGCCACGTCTCAACCGGTGGTGGAGCCAGTCTCGAAGTACTGGCCGGCCATAAGCTGCCCGGCGTCGAAGCGCTGTTGGATAAGAAATAGGGTACAATAAGGCATAAGCGGTATGAAGAAGACCCTCATCGTCGGAAATTGGAAGATGAACCTGGATGTCCACGAGGCCAGCCTACTGGTCAAGCGCCTTAACGACAAGATTCCGGTTTACCGCGAAATCGAAGTCGTGCTGGCACCCAGCCTGCTGACCCTTCAGCCGATCAGTCAGCAAATCGACAAGCGCAAGTTCAAACTAGCCGCCCAGAACGCTTTTTATAAAGACGAGGGTGCTTTCACCGGCGAAGTCAGCTTCACTATGCTGCGCGAAATGGTGCAGTATGCCATCGTTGGGCACTCCGAGCGGCGGATTTACTTCGGTGAGAGCCTGGAAACGGTGCGCGACAAGGTATCGGCCGCCATCCGCAACGGCATCAGCCCGATTCTCTGCGCCGGCGAAACCAAACAGGAACGCGCCGCCGGCGAAACCAAGCGCGTTATCCACGACCAGGTTACGACAGCGTTGTCAAACCTGACGGCCGAGGACGTCGAAAAAGTCGTCATCGCTTATGAGCCGGTCTGGGCCATCAGTACCTTCGGCGGCGAATTGGCCAAGCCCGACCAAATCAAAGAAGTTGTCGACCAAATCCGTTACCAGGTCAGTGAACTTTATGGGGCGGACGTGTCCGAAGGCATGCGCGTCATCTACGGCGGTAGTGTAGATGACCAAACAGCCACCGGTTATCTTGGGATTGACGGCGTCGATGGCTGCTTGCCAGGCAGTGCCAGCCTGAACTACACCAAGTTTTCGGGCATCGTCGAAAAGGCCAACGCCCTGAGGCACAAGGAAGCCAAAAATGGCTGAATCCAAAAAACCGTCCGAGCCGGTCAACGACGTGGCGCCAGCCGACAGGACAGCTGCGGAACCATCGTCAAAGCCGATAATCGTTACCAACCGGCCGATTATGAAAGACCCGATGGTGGTCGAGGGCAGTGAGCCTGCCAGTGATATGGAAGAATCCGCTGGCGAAATCGTGCCGGTCAAATTATCGGGCAAGAGCGAATTAAAACTAGGAACTGATAAGCCGTCCGCTGAAGCTACAAAACCAGCCGAAGCTAAACCGGCTGAACCCGAAACGAAAGAGGAAGCGCCCGCTCCGGCGGCTGCATCTGCTCCAGAGCCGAAGGCCGATGAAGCGGCAAAAGACGATAAGACCGAAGAGTCGGCCAGTGAACCCACCAACCCAGACGCTGCCGCCATCGATGAGGCTGAAGCCGCCAAGCAGGCCGAACACGACACAGCCATCCAGAAGCTGGTCGATTCCAAGCAATATTACCTGCCCGTAAATGCGGTGGAGAAGCGCAAAAGCCGCCGCTTCGTGCTGCTCGGCATCGTGCTGAGTATACTTCTGGTTGTGGCCTGGGCAGATATCGCCCTCGATGCCGGCCTTGTGGCCTCTGGTAG
This sequence comes from Candidatus Saccharimonadia bacterium, assembly GCA_035480695.1. Taxonomy (GTDB): domain Bacteria; phylum Patescibacteriota; class Saccharimonadia; order Saccharimonadales; family UBA4665; genus DATBED01. Next base: position 14,799 of record DATIHM010000093.1, on the reverse strand, counting down.
CAGCCTGCCACACACGCACTTATTCGACAACGCCACGCCTGCGGTCGCTCCTGCAGCACCCGTGGTCACTAATAAAGTTTACAAGGCGTCGGCTTCTAAGCTTACCTTCCGCTATCCAAGCAACTGGCAATTTTCCAGTGCTGGTAGCAGCGCCACACTGGACAATGTGTTAATCAACCCTAAAAGTAGTGGCGATATCCGTGCTGATACAGCTGCCGGCGCCATCGCCCTGAGCTTCAGCAATATCCCGACCCCGCCGCTGAGTAACCCGAGGGCGCTAACAGTGAAATACGTACATTACCAGACATTGTCGCACCAGATTCACGGGCCAGTCTATTTGCGCGATGTCGTTTATCAGGATCCGTCTGGCCACATCAATGTTAATTCCTCCCTTGGTGATACCAATATTGTGAAAGTCGGCGACTCGCTGTCGGGCATTGACCAGACCTTCACGAATGCCGATGGCAAGCCGCTCGATTTTGAGGCAGTGGTCATCAAGACCACACCGGCGCAGAACGGTTTCTCTTCGGTGCAAGAGGCCCAGCAATTCCTGAAATCGAGCGGCTACCAGTCAGCCCGGTCTATATTGTTATCGACAATGGCCACCAAGAACTGATTTATATAGCTAGCTTTTGCTAAAATGTTAAGGTGTTAGACGAACTGTTGGAGGGATTGAACCCTGAGCAGCGGCGGGCAGTTGAGACTACCGAAGGGCCGCTGTTGATTCAGGCCGGAGCCGGTTCGGGCAAGACCAAGACGCTGACGCACCGCATCGCCTACCTGATCGCTACCAAGAAGGCGACGCCGTTCAATATCCTGGCGGTGACGTTCACCAACAAGGCCGCCAAAGAGATGCGCCAGCGTGTGGCCCGCTTGCTGGGCGAGAACCCTGACAACCGCGGCTTCATGCCGTTCATGGGCACCTTCCACGGCATTTGTGTCAGGTTGCTTAGGCAGGATGGTGACCACGTCGGCGTGCCGCACAGCTTCGTGATTTTCGATGAGACCGACCGGCTGGCAGCGGTCAAGCAAGTCAGCAAGCAGCTGATGCTTGACGAAAAGACGTTTCCGCCGCGTGCCATGGCCAGTCTCATCAGCAGTGCCAAAAACGACATGGTTTCTGCGCAGGAATACTCAAGTATCGCCAAAAGCCCAAGCCAGCAGGCAGCCGCCAGAGTTTATCCTTTGTACGAACTGGCATTGAAGGAGGCGTCGGCACTGGATTTCGACGATCTTATCAACAAAACCGTGCAGATGCTCCAAGCAGATCCGGAAGTGCGCGACAAATGGCGCCGCCAATTCAAGTACGTCATGATTGACGAGTACCAAGATACGAACACCGCCCAATACAAGTTGGTTAATCTGCTAACCAACGAACAGAAGAACATCGCTGTTGTCGGCGATGATTGGCAGAGTATTTACAGTTGGCGCGGTGCCGACTTCCGCAACATCCTGCGTTTTGAGAAAGATTTCAAGGACAGCACAATCATTAAACTTGAGCAGAATTACCGCAGCACGAAGAACATCTTGGATGCCGCGCACTTGATTATCAGCAAGAATGCGCAGCGCAGCGACAAGCGGCTCTGGACCGACGCCGGTGACGGCCTGCCGGTGCAGATGGTGCAGGTTGGCAACGAGCGCGCCGAAGGCGAAGCGATAATAAGGCGCGTCAGGAACGGCCTCGACACTGGCCGTCGCCGCTACCACGATTACGCCGTGCTCTATCGCACCAATGCCCAGAGCCGTTCCATCGAAGAAGCTTTCGTCCATTACGGAATCCCATACCGGGTGGTCGGTGGCGTCCGCTTCTACGACCGCAAAGAAATCAAAGACATCATGGCTTACTTGCGCCTGATTTTCCAGTCTGAAGACCGGGTCAGCTTCGAGCGTGCCGTGAACGTGCCGACACGAGGGATCGGCTCGACAAGCCTGCAAAAATTCTTTGCTTGGCAGGAAAACAACGGTATGACGCTACGCGAGGCCTTGCTGGAAGTTGCCAAATGTGACGACCTGACCCCTAAAGCCCGCAAGTCGTTGGGCGAATTGGCCGACATTCTTGACGTGTTAAGGACCGCCAGTGAAACAGCGACGGTAGCCGGCTTGATAGATTCGTTGCTCCGGCGCATCGATTACCTGCATTTCCTTGATGACGGCACGCCACAAGGTGAGGCCCGCCAAGAGAACGTCAAAGAATTGCTGAGCGTGGCGCAAGAATACCAGGATGCCGGACTGGCTGGATTCCTGGAGGAAGTGGCGCTGGTCAGTGACCTCGACAGTGCCGACTTCAGCGGCGATGCTGTCACGCTCATGACGCTGCATGCCGCCAAAGGTCTGGAGTTTCCAGTCGTTTTCATGAGTGGCATGGAAGAGTCCATCTTCCCGCACTCGCGTGCGCTCTACGACCAGTCCGAGATGGAAGAAGAGCGTCGCCTCTGTTATGTCGGCATGACGCGCGCCAAAGAGGAGCTCTACATGACTTATGCATCCAGCCGTCTGTTGTATGGAGGCGTCCAGCACAATCCGCCGTCGCGCTTCCTTTCGGAGATTGACGGCGAACTCTCCTCTAGCCTCGAAACAAGTTCCGGACTTTTCGGCGAAGGCATTCGAGGAGTGTCAGCGACGAATATGTCTGAGCGGAAAGCTCCGGAACTTGCGGATGAGCCCAGGTATGTCCCCGACCTGAATGAGGGAGACGGAGTCAGGCATCAGATTTTCGGACAGGGAACCGTGATGGAGATAGAAGGCGATGTGGCTGTAATCTACTTCAAGGGCAAAGGTGCCCGCAAGCTCAACATCAGCTTCGCACCCCTGGAAAAACTCTAAGGCTGACGCCCCACCGGTGTATTTGTTACAATTAGACATCTGGTATGCACAGAAAACTGCAGCGAGCGAAACTTAGGTTCGAGCGATTCCGGCGGGTGCGTTTGCCGCGGCGGATTCGGCGGGCCAAAAAAGCCAGCCGCCACCCCTATGCAGTCCCGGTTTTCACCATCGGTGTGCTGCTCTTCATCAGCCTAATCGGCCTTTTCATTTGGAACAGGAATAGCACGCCGCACTCCAGCGCCTACGTTGTTATTGTGTCGCATGACGGCGCGCAGCAGGTAGTACCGAGCCGCGAGCCGACCGTCGGTACCCTCATAGCCAAATTACACATCCGGCTTTACCAGGGCGATGTCGTCGAGCCGAGCCTGGCGGCGCACATCAACCAGGACAAGTTCCGCATTAACATTTACCGGGCCAAACCGGTCGAGATTATGGACGGCGGCCACAATACCTTCACCTTCAGTGCTGCCAAGACGCCGCGCGCTATCGTGAACCAATCTGGCGTTGAACTTTTCCCGGCCGATCAGGTGACCACTGCGCCGGCAGCTGATTTCACCAGCCAGGAGGCGGTTGGCGAGACCGTTTCCATAAAGCGCTCGCAACCCATCAGCATTATCCTGTATGGAACGCCGATTGTGACGCGGACGCACTCTGACACCGTCGGCCAGATGTTGCAGGAAAAGAACATCGTGCTGCGGAACGGCGACACGGTGCAACCGGGCGTCAACACACCGATTACACCCAACATGCAGGTTTTCGTGTTACACGCTGGCACGACCATCACTACTTCTACGCAGCCGATTCCGGCGCCAGTCCAGATTATCAATGACCCGACGCTGACGGCCGGCACCAGCGCCGTACGGCAGCAGGGTGCGCCGGGCATCCTGCTCATCACCTACCAGCTCGATGAAAAGACCGGTGTCAAGATGCAGCTACAATCCGTGCAGCTACAGCCGCCGGTGCCATCGATAATCGCCCGCGGCACGGCGCCGGTGCCGGCCAGCAGCAACCTTTCCACCTGGCTGCTCAAATTAAGGTCTTGCGAATCGGGCGGTAACTACGCCGATAACACCGGTAACGGCTACTACGGCGCTTACCAATTCTCGCTAGGGACCTGGCAGCGCCTGGGTTACAGCGGACTGCCCAGCAATGCGCCGCCTTCTGTTCAAGACCAGGCTATCATTGCCAATACCAACCGTTCCAGCGGTGGCCTGGCCAGCCAGAACCCTGGCTGCTACTACAAAGAAGGCATCTCGGCCTTCCCGCCGGGCCAATAAGGTATGAAGGATTCCGCCGCCGCCAAAAAATCGCTCGGCCAACACTGGCTGGACGACCCGGCCAGCCTGCAGGCGATGTGCGATGCTGGCGACGTCAACGGTGCGGACACAGTGCTCGAAGTCGGGCCGGGCCTAGGCTCGCTGACGCAACTGCTCACACAGTATGCCAAGCAGGTCGTGGCCGTGGAGTTCGACCGCGACCTGGCTACCGGACTGTCTAAGTGCGTGCCGGCCGATAACTTAAAGATTATGTCGCAAGATATCCTCAGCTTCGACTTCTCCACCTTACCAGCCGATTACAAACTGGTCGCCAACATTCCATATTACCTGACGAGCAACCTGATAAGAACCATCAGCGAAGTGCCGAACCGTCCAGTTAAAGCTGTGATGTTGGTCCAGAAGGAAGTCGCCGAACGTGCCGCTGCTAAACCGGGCGACATGTCGCTGCTGAGCGTTACAGCCCAGTTTTATTGGGAAGTCAGCCTCGGGCAAATCGTGCCAGCCGAACTGTTTACTCCGGAACCGAAGGTCGATTCACAGATTCTGAAAATGGAAAGGCGAGACCAAACACTATTTCCGGATGTCGACCCGAAGGATTTCTTTCGCCTGGCCAGAGCCGGCTTTAGCCAGCGCCGCAAAACACTTCTTAACTCGTTAAGTGGCGGGCTGAGCTTTAGCCGGGACGAAACGCGCGCCCTCTGCGACAGGGCATCCGTCGACTGCGAACGCCGTGCCCAAACCCTAAGCCTCGACGAATGGCGACAGTTGTATTCTGCGCTACATGCTTGACGTGTTAAGATTGCTCGGATTAGACTGGGGATATGGGACCGACCAATAGCTTGAGTTACTTGTTGAACCACGTCGCGGCTGTCACCGGCAAGCAGTCCGACCAAGTGCTGCGTGAACAACTGGGTATCGGTCTGAGCCAGTACCGCATTTTGATGGTCCTCGAGTGGAACCCGCGCGTCGGCCAGAAATCCATCGCCAATTCCCTCGGCCAAACTGAGGCTAGCATCAGCCGCCAAATCAAGCTTCTACAAAAGAAGGGCCTGCTGCAATCACGCCCTGACCCGAACAACCGCCGCAAGCACATCACGGCACCGTCGCCGCTCGGCATGCAAGTCACCGAAGCCGCCACTAACATCTTGCGCCGCAATTTCGGCCCGGAATTCGCCGGCTTGGGTGAAGACCAGCTCCAGCAGCTCATAACCAGCCTGCAGCATCTTCACCGCATCGTCTGCAAACCCGGCAAGCTCGGCAGCTGCGACCACCAACTCGGCATCTAAGCGCTAGCATTTCTTGACCGAAAAGTGTATAATAACAGGTCACGGGGCTGAATTTTAAGCTTGACGTTGGACTTTATCGGTTAGATCAGCAGGTCGCTTGTCAGCGTATAGACATTTCAATAGATGCAAATCCATTGAAGAAGTTAGCTAGTCTGTTTCAGCCTAAGCTAACGCCAGCTCTTAGCCTAGCTTAAGAGCAATGCCTGATACGACGCCAGATAGTTGAAGGGCGTTTCATATTTTCTGGATGCTCGAGGTGAACTGTCCGAGCACCACGCTAAGACCAGGACTGCTGCAACTAGTTTTTCGTCCGTTTCCTAGCTAGTTGCCTAAGATTTTAAAGCGGACTAAGCCTGTAGAAGACTAACCAAGATAAACCGGCGGACGCGGGGGCAGTACCCGCCAGCTCCTCCAAAAACGCATCAGCGGCAGTTGGTGCTTTTTTGTTGGCGCTTCCACAAGCATGTTATAAAAAGGTTATGGCAAAGCCAATTGATAAGGGTTGGATAACACTAACCGTGCTGAGGATTGTGTCTATCGCCCTGGTGCCATTCTCTGTACTATTACTTTTCTGGGCGATTATGTTTTTTCAGGATGCCAGTCACTATGTGACCAGTGCAAATGCCCATCCTAACGCAGCAGAAGACCAGCCGCACGGCCTCGACGGGCTGGTCGCTATCTTGATGGCGGCATAGGCTTTGTGCTTCTGCTGGCATCAATCGGGTCTTTTGTGCTGGCAGTCTTTATGTATTTAGGAACTACCGCGAAGCTGAAAAAGAAGGCGGCTTTGGCCAAGCAAGAGAAGCAAAATGAAGGCGGGGACGCTACGCCTCCGCAACAAACGCACTAGTTTCGTTTATAATGAGAATCGATGAAAAGCTGGGAAGTGGCCTCAGTTGCTGTCAGGGAGGCGGTGCGCATTAAAGAGGCGCAGCTTGGTGTAAACGATTCTGACATCGTGAGTGCTGGCGAGCTGGTTGAAAAGGCGCAGACCATACATGTAGATGGCACATTCTTTTGGCGGATGCGTCATGTGGCGGAGCAGCTGTCAGGGCGGGAGCTGACACCTTTTTACAGGCGCTTCCCAAAAGGCTACCTGCGGCACGCGATAAACTCTTGCGTTGAGAATGGCCAAATCCGGCCGCTGGACATTGAACAGAGAGCAAGCGATCCGCTGAGACTGCAATATGCCCTTAATCGGCCACGAGAAGGGAGTGACAGGCTTGTCGGAATATCCTATAATTTGGACAGTCGTGAGAAACAAATATCTGGTAATCGGTTGCGTGGCTTTAGTCGTCTTGCTTTTGAGTGGGGGCGGCTTCTGGTTCCTGCAAAAGCATAAGGTGGTGGCACTGAACGATGGGGCGGGCTCGATAAATGTCGAGCAGCAAGCGCAAAGCCAAGCGCAGGATAACCAGTCCGGCAGTGGTTTGGGGGTTGCCTCGGGCGGAAGCACAGCCACCGATCTTGGCCAGCTGGGCGGCTCCAGCCAGAGCGGCAGCCAGGGAACGGCTACTACGAACGGCGGCTCCGGCTCGTCAGGTTCGAGCAGCACGGTCGACCCTTCCACCTTTGCGCAATACGACAAATACGCCACTGGCACCAGTGCGCTTTTCGGAGACATCCAGGTCGGGAACGGCGCCGCTGTCGGCGCCAGCCAACAGGTCGCCATCGCCTACAAAGGCTGGCTGACTAACGGTACCCTTTTTGACCAGTCGCACACCGACAGCAGCGGGAAAATCCAACCGCTCGTGTTCAAGACGGGGGCGCAGCAGGTAATCCCAGGCATGGAAGAAGGGGTTGCCGGCATGAAAGTCGGCGGCACTAGACTGATTATTATCCCTCCAGCCGTAGGATACGGTTCGCAAGGTACTACGGGCATTCCGCCCAACTCGGTGCTTGTTTTCGAAGTCCAGCTATTGCAAGTCTAATAGCAGACTGTTATACTAAAAGTAGGAAAAGTAATAAATCTACCCTTAAATTTAGTATGGCATCACATTTCGCAAAAATATTGGGTACGGCGACCCTGAACGACAAAGGCCAACTGGTGATTCCAGCTGAAGCCCGTGCCAGCCTGGACCTCAAGCCAGGCACCAAGGTGGTGATTATGAAAAGCCCCGACAAGCCGGCTCTGGTAATCCTCAAAGCCGAAGAGGTCGAAGCCATGATAAAGGATATGAGCGCAGCGTTGAATGGAGAATAAAAAAACCTACACACACAGTGAAATAATGGTCGTTATCACAGCGCTAATGCTGGTGATGCTGCTGGCCGCGCTCGACCAGACGATTGTGTCGACTGCCCTGCCACTTATCGCGCAGGACCTGCACGGCTTGAACAAGATTTCCTGGGTGGCCACGGCATATCTTTTGACGAGCGCCATCACGACGCCGATTTATGGTAAAATCAGCGACCAGCTGGGCCGCAAGAAGATTTTCATGACGGCCATCGTGATTTTCCTGGTCGGCTCGGTGCTCTGTGGCATTGCACAAAATATGGACCAGCTCGTATTGGCCCGCGGCCTGCAAGGCATCGGCGCCGGCGGCCTGATGAGCTTGGTGCTGGCAATCGTCGGTGACATCATCCCGCCACGACAGCGAGGCCGTTATATGGGGTATTTCATGTCGGTGTTCGCTGTTTCGAGCGTAATCGGGCCGCTGCTCGGCGGCTTTTTGACGGATTCGCTGTCGTGGCGTTGGGTGTTCTTCGTGAACATACCTATTGGCATCGCAGCGCTGTTCGCCGTGTCAACAAGGCTGCATTTGCCGATTCATAAACAGAACCACGACATCGATTACCTGGGCGCCGGCCTGCTGTCAGCCAGCGCGGTCTGCTTGCTGTTGGCCACGGTTTGGGGAGGCACGACTTATGCCTGGGCTTCGAACCAGATCATCGGCCTGCTGGTCGGCGGGGTTATTCTGGGCACGCTGTTCGTGCTGCGCGAGCTCAAGGCCAAAGAGCCCATCCTGCCGCTGCATCTGTTCAAGAACGATATTTTCACCGTATCGGTTATCTTGTCGTTCTTATCGGGGATGACGATGTTCGCCGCGCTGCTGTACATTCCAGTTTACCAACAGACGGTGCGCGGCTACTCGCCGACCCAATCCGGCCTGATGCTTTTGCCGCTGGTGGCAGGACTTCTAGTGGCTGGAATCAACTCCGGCCGGCTGACCAGCAAACTGGGCAAATACCGCATCTTCCCGATTGTCGGCACGCTAGTGATGGCCTTCGGCCTGTGGCTTTACAGCCACGTTGGCCTGACTACACCAATCTGGAAATTATCACTGTGGATGGCAGTCATAGGCATTGGCCTGGGTACCTTCATGCAGATTATGACGTTGGCTATCCAGAACTCGGTTGAGCGGCACCACATGGGCACGGCGACGTCCAGCGCTACCTTCTTCAGGAGCCTCGGCTCGGCGTTCGGCGGTGCCATTTTCGGATCTATCCTCATCAACCGCCTCAGCCACTATTTGAAATTGAGCCTGCCGGCCGACGTGGCAGGCAAGGTGAACGTCAACAGCATCCAGCAGGGTGGCAACTTCCAGAACTTGCCACCGGGCGTCAACCAGGCCGTTTCGCAGTCATTCGTGCATTCCTTCCATGACCTGTTCCTGCTGACTATTCCGCTCGCTTTGCTGGCCTTCGTGGTGGCGCTCTTCTTGCGCGAAACACCTTTGCGCACCAGCCACGACCAGCCTGTTGCCGAGTAAATGCCGCCTACCGAATTTATTACAGACCCCTATGCTATTTCACCTATAATGGATATTGCAACACCTCATCTCTATTCGAATTAATTTAATCCAGGAGGGACTGGCATGGCTCAGTATCTGCTTTTGTTTCATGGTCAAAAAATGCCAAAGGATAAATTGCGTAAAATGGAACGGTTGTCGGAGTTGAACCGCGCCGGGCGCGAAATCAGCAACGTATTGCTGGAAGGTGGCAATCCCACCAATGACGGCTTGAAGGTCACGCTCGATGCAACCAAGCCCCTGCACGGTAAATCGGTGACAAGTTATTGGGTGATTGAGGCCCAAGATAAGGCGGAAGCAGTCGAGCTTTCGCGCAGCGCACCGTTGTATGAAGGCGGCGCGGCCGAGCTCTACGAAATCGTCACCGAAGGATAGCTGTAGAAATTACTCTTGTGCAAGCCGGCGGCCTCTGCTACACTACCGGGGCTAGAAAAGCTGCTAAATAGTGTTATTAATAATCAAGTACGTGTTAGAGGCGCAGCTAACTGGTTTCCAGGTTACCTCAGACGTTTATGGAGAGTAGATGGCAACCAGACTATTTGTCGGTTCCCTCGCTTGGGCTACGAACGATGACAGCCTGAAAGATTTTTTTTCAGGTGTCGGCACCGTTGTTTCGGCTAGCGTGATCATGGATCGCGAATCAGGCCGCAGCAAAGGTTTCGGTTTCGTAGAAATGTCCAGCGATGAGGAAGCTAAGGCCGCCGTCGACCAGCTGAATGGCAAGGAACTCGATGGCCGCCCAATTGTGGTCAACGAAGCCCGCCCGCGCGAGGAACGTCCTCGCCCGTCTTTCAGCGGCGACCGCTATTAGCGCATAAAAAGCCCCCTCAAACATCGGCGCACTCGTAAACCTACTCGTGCGCCACCGGAATACGGTAATGTTTCGGGGGCTTTTGTTATGCTTTAAAAGGTTAAGTTTGTTAGGCTAGTTGGTATGGCGAAACTGGACAAAGCTAAGAAAATCATGAAAAAGGCGCTGCCGCCTCTGCCGCAGCTGCCGTCATTCCGGCCGGACAAGGAGCTAACACCAGAAGATGTCAAGGCTGCGCGCGAGTATGTCGCGGCGTATTGGCCAAAGGTGGAGCGCTTCCACCCCAAAGATGACGAGTCCTTGCTCGGCCTGCCTAAGCCGTACCTGGTCCCATCATACCGGGCTAAAACCGGCTTCGACTATAACGAGCTTTATTACTGGGATAGCTACTTCATGGTGCAGGGCCTGCTCGATGACAAGCACCAGGAGCTGGTCACGGGCATCCTCGAAAACCTGGAGTCATTGTTCAAACGCTACAAGGTTATCCCTAATGCTTCGCGTACCTATCTGACAGGCCGCTCGCAGCCGCCGTTCTTAACCAGCTTAGTTTTTGATATCTATCAGACCTACAAGCTCGACGAATCCTGGCTGAAAGAGAATATCTCGGTTGCCCAGAAAGAGTACGAGACGGTTTGGACGGGCGTGAAGAAGCCGAATGAGCGCCAGGTTTACCGCGGCCTGAGCCGTTATTACGACATCAACTACCTGCACGACCTGGCCGAGGCCGAAAGCGGCTGGGATATGACGCCGCGCTTCGACCGCCGGGCGCTGAACTATCTACCGGTCGACCTGAACGCGTTGCTTTACAAATATGAGACCGATTTCGCGCGCGTTGCCAAGCTGAAGGGCAACATGCGTGAGGCCGCCAAGTGGGACGACCAGGCGGAGCTGCGCAAACAGACCATGAACGAGCTGATGTGGGATAAAATCCGCGGCCTGTATTACGATTATAACTTCGTGAAGGAGAAACGCGGCAATGTCAGCAGCCTGGCGGCTTACTTCCCGATGTGGGCCGGTATGGTCGACGAGAAGCAGGCTGCCGCGCTGGTCAAGGCGCTACGGCGCTTCGAGCACAAAGGCGGGCTCAGCACCACCGACGCGCTGCCGCTCGGCCAGTTCGTGCTCGGCAGCCTACCGACACAGTGGGCCTATCCGAACGGCTGGGCGCCGCTGCACTTCGTGGTCGTCAAAGCGCTTGAGCGCTACGGCTACCATGCCGACGCCCGCCGCATCGCCATGAAATGGCTCAAAACCAATCTGCAATGGTTCAACACCGAGCACCTCTTTCTGGAAAAGTACAACGTGGTCTCGCCCGAAAAGCCGCCGCTCAAAGGCCTTTATCCATCGCAGACCGGCTTCGGCTGGACGAACGCCGTGTTCGAGCGCTTCTGCCAAGACTACGTCGACCGCCCGGAATAGCTAGGTCGTGCCGCTCGGCGCTACGTAGTTCATGCCGCTATTGTCGTGGACAACGTACGCCAGAATGAGCGCCAGTGGGAAAAAGAACAGACTCAATATGAAATAACCTATGAAACTGTGGCCCTTCCGCCCGGCAACCCTGGCTGGCCAGAAGGCGATCGCTATCCAGATCAAGCCGACGATTACCCAATAAAATGCTGCTGCTATGTGCATATTTACTCCTTATAGAAGGCCGCGGCGGCGCTGCCGTCGTCTTACGCCCATTACTGAAACTGGTGTTAATGGTCTTCCTATCATTGTGATTCCCCCTAAGCTTTAATTTGTTCGAGCTCGCGTTCGGCGGCTGAGACCGTGTCGGTGTGGATCCGGCCTTCAACCAACAGGGTGCCGTTGGCGTCCAGTAGTGCTTTCTTCAGCCCCTTGGCCCAGAGCTGCTCAATGACCAGAACTCCGGTAGCCGTGTTGTTGTCCATCATGGCGCCTATTTTTTCGACGTCATCCTCGGTCAGCAAGGGCTGGTTGCCCTTGAAGCCGACGGACTTGAACACTTCCCTGAGTTCTTCCGACTGGTCTTCGATTTCGGCTGCGTCAATCGTGCCGTCTTCGTCTTTGATGACGAAAATCATGTCTACCACGCGGATGATGCCATCGTCGACGGCCTTGGTCAGTTCAGCCAAGATGTTCCCCTCGAATTTGTTCCCCACGAAGTTTATCGCCACATAATCTATCGGTCCTAGCATATAGTTACCCCCACATTACTTAGTGCCTTAAGTCTGGCAGATAAAGATGCCGACAGCTGTGATAGTTCTTACCATTAAAATGCGATAAATGTTACGTCGGCATTACAACGTTCGTCCGGAATAGTGTATAATTACCTCTGTTAAATTAGGGTAATTAGCTCAGCTGGCTAGAGCGCGTGATTCACATTCACGAGGCCGGGGGTTCGAGTCCCTCATTACCCACCATTCATTGAAAAACCCGTCGGTGAGAGTTATAATTACAGCATGATTAAGAGGTTGAGTTCCTTCCGAATGATGATGCCTATGTGCATGCCAAGCCCTAGGCCGGATTTTTAGATACTCGAAACCAAGCACAATGACCGGCCTAGGGCCGGTTTTTTCGTGCATAATCCCCAGAAAGAAGGGATTTGATGACATTTGAAGCTAGTCCGGTGGAAAAATTACAGGCCAGGTTGGCGACCGGCGACGTCGTAGTAATGGATGGCGGCGTCGGTACCGAAGTTGAGCGACGCGGCATTCAGCTTGAAGATGGGCTTTGGTCGGCTACACCGTTATTTACAGAAGAAGGCCGGCAGGTGGTGCGGGACGTCCACTTTGATTCCATTATGGCCGGGGCTGGAATCATCATTACAGATAATTTCCGCACCCAGTGGCGCACTCTTAACAGGGCAGGATATGGCGATTGCGCGGCCGAAATTACCATAGAGGCCTGCAAACTAGCTCGGGAGGCTCGAGAAGACAGCGGCCAGAGGGACGTCGTAATTGCCGGTTCGTCGGCTCCGCTCGAAGACTGCTATAGCCCAGAGAAAACGCCACCGCTCCATGAGCTATTGCCCGAGCATGACGAGCATGCCCGTAATCTAGCCGAAGGCGGTGTTGATTTAATCTTGGCCGAAACCATGATTACACTGGCCGAAACAGAGGTAGCGTTAAGTGCCGCCCGGGAAACGGGTTTACCGGTCGCCATCAGCTTCTGCTGCGATGAATGGGGCAAAAACCTTTTAAGTGGTGAGTCACTTGAAGATGCCTACAAGCTAGCCAAGGATTTTGACCCGGTTTTTGTAGGCATAAACTGTGTCAGCATGAAGGCGGCTGGCAAGGCACTGGTCCGTTTGGGTAGCCTGAGCTTGGGTCGCAACGAAATTCCCCTGGCAGTTTACGCGCAGGGTGATGACCATAAGAGCCCTCACCATAATGGAGATGTCGACTATGAAACCGAATATATTGATTCAGTCAATTATTGGTTGGAACTAGGTGCGCAGGCCATTGGCGGGTGTTGCGGGGTTACAACGGACGACGTACGCAACATCAGCCAGGCTGTAGCCAAGGGCCGGTTTCCAAATGCGTTGGCGAGGAGGTAGACTTTAAGATATGGGTAAATTTTACGTCACGACCTCTATTCCCTATGTTAATGCCGACCCGCACATCGGGTTCGCTATGGAGTTGCTTTACGGCGACGTGCTGGCGCGTCATGCTACTCAGAAAGGCGACGATGTCGTCTTCAGCACCGGCACCGACGAGCACGGCGGCAAGGTGGCCGAAAAGGCCGAAGAGGTCGGGCTGAAGCCGAAAGCCTACACCGATAAAATCAGCAAGAATTTCCAGAAGCTTGGGGAATTGCTGGATGTCAGCAATAACCGCTTCATCCGCACGACCGACCGCGGCCACGAAGAGCGCGCCCAGCTCATCTGGAAAAAGCTTGAAAAAGACATCTACAAAGGCAAGTATACCGGCTGGTATTGCACCGGCGACGAGGCTTTCTTCACCGAAACCGAAGTCAAGGCAAACCACGGCGTGTGTCCGCAGCACAACCGGCCGTACGAGAAAGTCGAGGAGGAGAATTACTTCTTCAAGCTGAGCGCGTATGGCGAGGCGATCGCCGAACAAATTGAGAAAGGCCACTTCAAAATCGTGCCGGAGACGCGGCGCAACGAGATTTTGTCGGTCATAAAAGGCGGCCTGGAAGATATCAGCATCTCGCGGCCGAAAGACAAAATCGGCTGGGGCATCCCGGTGCCCGGTGATAAAGAGCAGGTGATTTATGTCTGGTTCGAGGCGCTGATGAACTACATCACCGTGCTCGGCTACCCCGAACACGAGGATTTCAAGAAGTTCTGGCCGGCCGACGCGCAGATTATCGGCAAGGACATTATCCGCTTCCACGCTGCCATCTGGCCGGCCATGTTGATGAGCCTGGGCGTAGCGCTGCCCAAACAGCTGTACGTGCACGGCTTCATCACGGTGGAAGGCAAAAAGATGAGCAAGTCGCTGGGCAACGTCGTGGCGCCGGCCGACATCGTTGAAAAATACGGCGTCGATGCTTTCCGCTACTTCTTCTTGCGGCACATTCCATCTTACGAGGATGGCGACTTCAGCTGGGCGCGGCTCGAAGCGGCTTATAACAACGAGCTGGCCAACGAGCTGGGCAATGCCGTGCAGCGCACGGTTGCCATGGTGCAGAAGTACCAGAACGGCCTGGTCGGCGTGACGCCGCCGGCCGAGCACGACATCGAGCAGTACGAAGAGGCCATTAAGGCCTGCCGCTTCGACCGCGCTCTTGACGACGTTTGGGAACAGGTCCGCGGCCTCAACCAGTACATCGACGAGGAAAAACCTTGGGCCATCGCCAGCGACGGCGACCCCGAGCACTTGCGCGAGGTCCTGGCTTACCAGGCCAGCTCGCTGTTGAATATC
>DATIHM010000092.1:0-2119 GCA_035480695.1 Candidatus Saccharimonadia bacterium | reverse complement strand
ACGACAGTCATGTTGCTTGCTCCGCCGCTTAGTGTCAGCGTATCGATAGCTATAGGCCTGATTGAGTGCTGCAAGGCCTGTACCAACTGCTGGATGGAGCCGTAGTTGGCGTCGGTGACCGTGAATGTGAAGGGTATTGTTACCGGCTGAGGGCTCGGGCTCGATTGGTTATTCTGCTGGTTCAGCTGATCATCCGTGCCGGTTATGCTGGTAACTTTGAGCCCGCGGTCGCTTAATATCTTTTCAACTGAAGATGTCAGGGCTGGAAAGTCATATGTTGCCGGCAAGGCATCCAGGATTATCTTGGAATTCTTGCCATCATTGTCGCCCGTGCCGCTGGCGCTGCCACCGATTACATTGTTGGGCTCCGAGTCGAAATCCTGGTAATGCTGTACCAGGTTGTCAAACGCCTGGATGTTCTCGACCAACTGCTTGTGGGCGGCTTCCTTTTTAGAGGTCACGCGTGCCTGGTACTGGTTCTGGCCGAAGACGGCTCTGGCTGCGACCAGGCAGAAAATCGTAATGAATGCGGCAGCCGCGACGACCCCTACCATCTGGGCCTGGGCTTTGTCGATTGCCAACCGCTTGGTCGGGATCTGGGCCTGGGCCGCGATTGAACTCAAGGCTTTTTTCGCCATTATTGGCCTCCTCCGCTACTGCTTGGCGCACTTTGGAACAAGTCAGTCGGCTGGGCTAGCGCTGAGCGTGTCGTCGTTTCACTAGGTACGGACAGCTTGACGTTCTTAGTGATGTCAAAAATCGGGTCGTCGTAAGACAGGTTGATAGTGTAGCTGGCAGCCTGTGGGCTTTGGGCGCCGCCATTCTGGGCGTTCAAGCCGAAGCTGGAGAGTACGATATTGCTGAAGGCCTTACTAGGCGTGCTTGAGGCATCTGTCGTGTAGGTCGTGAACTTGAGCGTGTCTACGTATGTATTCACGCTGGATAGGGCGTCGGATGTGCCGGTTATGGTAACCGTACTCTGGGTGAAGTCGATGTTGAAACTGCTTATGGATACACTGGCCGGCGTTACCTGATTCAGGTAATCGAACAGATTTGAGGCGGCTGGTTTCGTAGCGTGCATATCAGTCAGGCTGGACAATTGGTTTTGCACCGTCAGTATCTTGCTTATCTGCGGCTCGTTTTCGAGTTTGCTGCTTTCGCTCTTGATGTCTTTCGTGAGGTCACTGAGGTGTTTTTTCTGCGCCACGTCGACTAGCAACATCAATACCAGTATGGCTATGGCTGCAGCCGATACCAGCACCGACACGGTCAGGAACAGCCGGCGCTGGCGCTGCGCCTTAATGTACTGCATCTTTACATCTGGTAGGAGGTTGAGCTGTATCATCCTTCGCGCTCCGCTAGCCCGACGGCGACGCCGAACTGGTTAGAAATCGCCGCTAACTCGTTCTGCCGGTCGCGGCTGTAGGTCACATTCTGCCAGGCGTTGCCGATTTCGACGTTGAGGTTGAACTTGTTGGCGATATACAGCGGGAATTCCGGAATGATGGCCGCACCGCCGGTCACGATGAACTTGTCTATTTTCGAGCCGGTGTAGCGCGTCTGGAAGAACTTGACGGATTTCTCGATTTCTGTGGTCAATAGGTCCACGGTGCCGCTGACGGCTTCAAAGACCTGCCCTTCTAGCTTGTCTTTGCTGAGCCCGAACTTCGAAACGAACTGCTCGGCCTGCTTCTGGTCGATGTTCAGGTTCTGGGTGGCGGCGCGCACGATGGCCTCGACGCCGGTTGGGATGTTGCGTGTCAGGTGAGGCACGCCGTTCATAAGAATGACCAGGTCGGTGGCTTTGTCGCCGACGTCCATGATCAGCTGGGGGCCCGGGTCGGTCGCGGCCAGCGCGCGCGCCAAGGCTAAGTTGTCGGGCTCAAAAGCGATGACGTTCAAGCCAAGCGATTCCAGCATGTCCAAGCGGTCTTCGACATATTTGTTGGTGACACTGGTCAGTAAGACTTCCTGTTTCGTCTTGTTGGCCGGTGAATCGCCGAGTAGCACCCAGTCGATTTTCGATTCAGCCAAAGGTGTCGGAATCAACGTGTCGGCCTGGTAAGGGATAGCCTTAGCCAGCTCGTGCTCGGGCAGACGGTCAACGTCGGCCACGGTG
>DATIHM010000091.1:0-2117 GCA_035480695.1 Candidatus Saccharimonadia bacterium | reverse complement strand
CCATCAAAGTCGGCGGGCAGCGCGCTTACAAACTGGCCCGGGCCGGCAAAACCGTCGAGCTGGAGCCCCGCCAAGTCACAATTAACAGATTAGAAGTTCTGGAATACACCTATCCAGAGGTCAAACTGCTGGCCGACGTCTCCTCTGGCACCTACATCCGCAGCCTGGTCGAAGATATCGGCCAAGCGCTCGGAACCGGTGCCTACACCAGCGCCCTCCGCCGCACCCGAATTAAAGACTATTCAGTGACAGAGGCTTCTTCCCTGAAGGGACTGAATATTTCAGCAAGCTTACGAGCGTAACGTTCCTGGGGAGATGGCTCCCTTTGAGCGATTTCATCCAGCTCCCGGCCTTTACCAGATATAAGCCAGTCCCGAAGAGCATTCATACCGATCGAACTGGTATCAATGTCGACTAACGGGAATTCGCGTTCTTTCGACGTGTGAATAAGCCTTAATATGGGAAGTCTCATTTTTGTTTCGGGGGTTTCGGTTTGAGCTGCGGTTTCTGCTGAAAATGCGCCCATAATCGTTTCCTCACTTATATAGTCGGGAATTTAATATTACGTGAAAATTCCGTAAACGCAAGCAGGATTTTTTATAACTGTGGATTCGGCGTGAATAAATTATGGATACTAAGGGGTTGCGGTAACGGCGCCCATCTGTTAAAATGATTGTACATGATAACAACTGAGAAGAAGGCCGCCGCCATTAAGAGCGCGCAGGTCCACAAGGACGACACCGGTGGAGCTAGTGCCCAGGTGGCCGTCCTCACCGAACGTATCAAAGAGTTAACGGAGCATCTAAAGACTAATAAGCACGACTACATGGCGCGCCGCGGCCTGCTGCAGATGGTCGGCAAACGCCGCCGCCTGCTGCGCTACATCGCCAAGCGCGACAGCCAGACTTATCTGGAACTCATCAAGAAACTCGGCATCCGCCGCTAGTGCCCAGACTCAGTGTCTCGATTTTTCGAGACTAAAAGCTTGTGCACATTAATAGATAGGAGTTTTCTCTTCAGAGCCGCAGATATATAGCACCCGTGTCAGCACAAGGGGAGCGCCATATATTTGAACTCTGCAGAGGAATCCAAGAAGAGGAAATATGGGACAGACAATCAACCCGAACGGTAAAGACATTATCAAAGTAGAGACTGACTTCTGCGGGCGGAAGCTTTCGCTGGAGGTGAACCGGGTAGGTTTCCGGACCTCGGCCAGCGTCGTGGCGCGCTACGGCGACACGGTGGTGCTCGGCACGGCCATGGTCAGCGACAAACGGCTGGAAGGGTTCGACTATTTCCCGCTGAGCATCGATTACGAAGAGCGCTTCTACGCCGCCGGCAAAATCAGCGGTTCGCGTTTCATTAAAAGAGAAGGCCGCCCATCCGACGAGGCCATTCTTATCGGCCGTATTATCGACCGACCGATCAGGCCTTTGTGGCCGAAAGGTTACCGGCACGAAGTCCAGGGCGTGGCTACCGTTCTGAGCATGGACCCGGCTTTCCGACCCGACATGATTGCCATGATTGCCAAGAGCGCCGCTTTCAGCCTGACGGGTGCGCCGTTTGACGGCCCGGTCGCCGGCCTTAGAATCGGTTATGACGAATCCGGGAAGTTATCTGCCTTCTTGTCGGCTGAGCAGTTAGAAAAGGGTGGGCTTGACCTGGTGGTGGCCGGAACTAAAGATGGCATCATGATGGTTGAGGCCGGTGCCAGCGAAGTCACCGAAGACCAGGTCGCCGAAGCTTTGGAATTCGCCCAAGCGGCTATGCAGCCAGCCATCGCCCTTCAAGAGCAACTCATCAGCAAGGTAGGCGTTAAGAAGCAGGAGTTCGAGCTCGATTTGCCCGAAGAGTCTATCCAGCAGGAGGTCGACAAGTGGGTTTTGGGTAAGCTGGGCGAAGACCTGCGCAAGCCGTACCCAGAGCGTAATGTGCTGGTCCAGACCCTGCGCGAGGAAATGCACGCCAATTTCAAACAGAAAGTCGGCGAAGATGATTACACTGGCCACACCTGGCAGGATTACGACGACGCCTTCACGCTGGCCATCCACAAAGATGTTAGAAAAGGAATCGTTGAAGACGGTATCCGTCCTGATGGCCGCAAGTTTGAAGATGTC
>DATIHM010000090.1:0-1579 GCA_035480695.1 Candidatus Saccharimonadia bacterium | reverse complement strand
GCCAAGGACGCGGTCGGCCACATTGCCCGCGAGGATCTGACCGATGACAAGGGCAAAGTCCTGGTAAAGTCCGGCGCCAAGATCAGCGCCGCTGACGCCGCCAAGCTGGCTAAAATTACCAGCAAGGTCACCTGGCCCGTTAAAGCCAAGCTGACCGAAGAGATCGTCTATCTGGATGCCTACGAAGAAGGCGCCGCGGTGATCGCTGGTGGCGGTACCGAGGTCGACGACAACGGTTACTTTAAGAGTGAACGCGTCAGCGCCCGCTCCCGGCTGCAGTCCGGCGAGG
Organism: Candidatus Saccharimonadia bacterium; assembly: GCA_035480695.1. Taxonomy (GTDB): domain Bacteria; phylum Patescibacteriota; class Saccharimonadia; order Saccharimonadales; family UBA4665; genus DATBED01. Next base: position 1,290 of record DATIHM010000090.1, on the reverse strand, counting down.
TGGATGCCGACGACGTGACGCATATGGACGCCGCCCGCAACCAGATTATTGGTTCGAGCGCCGGCCTCATTCCTTTCATTGAGAAGAACTACGTGTACCGTTCGCTCATGGGTAGTAACCAGCAACGCCAGGCTGTGCCGCTGATTCAGCCCTCCAGTCCAATTGTTGGTACTGGCCTCGAGCTCGAGGCCGCCCGCAATACTGGCCAGGTGATCCTGGCTGAAGGCACTGGCGAAGTTACCAAAGCCACCGCTCAAGCTGTGGTAGTGAAATACAAAGAAGGCAGCGTCACCTACGAGCCGCAGCGCTTCATCCGCAGCAACGAAGGCACTTCTATCAATCAGAAAGTCTGTGTTAACACCGGCGACAAAGTGAAAGCCGGCGACGTGCTGGTTTCCGGCATGTCTATCGCCGATGGCGAACTGGCACTTGGCAAAGATCTGATCACCGCCTTTATGCCGTGGGCCGGCTACAACTTCGAGGACGCCATCATCATCAGCCGCAAGCTGGTGGAAGACGACACGCTAACCAGCGTGCACATTGTTGACTTCATGGTCGAAGTCCGCGAGACCAAGCTGGGCCCAGAAGTCGTCACCGCCGACATCCCGAATGTTTCCGAAGAGTCGCTGCGTCACCTCGACGAGGACGGCATCGTCCGCATTGGCGCTGAGGTTCACCCCGGCGACATCCTGGTCGGCAAGATTACCCCGAAGGGTGAGCAGGAACTGAGCTCCGAAGAGCGCTTGCTCCGCGCTATTTTTGGCGAAAAGGCCAAGGAAGTTCGTGACACCTCACAGCGCATGTCCAATGGCAAGCACGGCAAGGTTGTCGGCGTGAAGATTTTCTCCCGCGAAACCGGTCACGAACTCAAAGCCGGCGTCATCATGCAAATCCAGGTCTTCGTGGCCCAGATGCGCAAGATCGCCGTGGGCGATAAGCTCGGTGGCCGCCACGGCAACAAGGGTGTTATTGCCCGCATTTTGCCAGTCGAAGACATGCCCTTTATGGCCGACGGAACACCCGTTGACATTGTGCTCAACCCGCTCGGCGTGCCGAGCCGCATGAACGTCGGTCAGCTATTCGAAACGCACCTCGGTATGGCCGCGCGAGCACTTGGCATGAAAGTCGCCAGCCCGTCATTTAACGGCGTGCCGGTTGACAAGATTCACGAACTGCTCAAAGAGGCTGGCCTGCCAGAAGACGGCAAGCAGCAGCTCTTCGACGGTCGCAGCGGTGAGGCGTTCAGCGAGCGCACTACCGTTGGCAGCATGTATATGATTAAGCTCAACC
>DATIHM010000089.1:0-31024 GCA_035480695.1 Candidatus Saccharimonadia bacterium | reverse complement strand
ACACCTATGGATCCAAGCAACCCTACTGGAGCACCTGGTCCTGAGCCCGAACAGCCTCCTGAGCAGCAGTAAAAACTACGTCTCACTAGGGGTTGCAATTTTACACATTTTACTGTATAATACAGATTGTTACTAACAGATATAGCAAATGCGTAGAACACCTGTGCCTCCATCGCCACACGAACTGCCTCCCCAACAGGCGGCGCCTGCAAATATTGACTTCGATCTCCATAAATCCGTTCTCCAAAACGTTATTGAGTCAGCCGGCGCAGACCGCGCGGACCTAATCGGACTCTCCATTGGCGATGGCAATAAGCGCTTCGAGATTCTTAACGCCGGCACGATAAGCCATTCTGAGCGGCAAGTGGTTGCCAAGAAGGTAGGATTGCCTCGACTCATGCGACCCGAATCTGAGGATGGCAAACTGGTGTTCAGGCGGCCTACGATTCAAACGAGCGTGCAGAAGGTCGGTCGGCCTCGCTACGTTAAGCGCGGCCAATTACAGAGTTTTGAGAGAGATGGGGAACCCTTGCCGATGATAACGACCCAGATTCCTAACGTCACGATAGCGGAATATGATAACGCCAATGATGTTGTTTCTGTCAGAGACATTCCCAGAAATGAGTTCGAAGGCCTGATTAATGATATCGACGTAAGTCGTGTTAAGGGAAGCTGGGTCGAAAAAGAAGCGGAAGCGTCGACAACGCCCCTCCAGCTAACCGGCAGGGATAGCGCCGGTAACCGGATTGGCGTCTTCGATGAAATCAACCGCCAGCTTGCCGTAACTGGTTCGACTTCTTGGCAAGGCGTCAGCTGGCAACGAGGCAGCATTAGTCAAGAAGTAATCTGGGATGCCGCAGTTAAGAAAAGGGCAGAAAATGGAGTCGGTTACGAGTGGGAGCGAACCTTTGTCATTAGGACAACCAATTCCTCAGGTGAGGTCATCCCTGAGCAGCCTATAAAGCTTTATGGCTTCCCTGGCTACCTCGAGGCCCTGAACCCAGGGAATCCAAGCCATGGGCTGCCAATTACAAACCTGCGCCTTAGCAGGCCAAAACACCCGCAACCAGAGGCAACCACTGGCAGACAGGAAGCAAGGCTGCGCGGTCTCGCGAAACTGGCGTTATCAAGATTCGGCGGACGCGCAGAACAGAAGGCGGCTCCAAACCAGCGACAGCATCAAGTCGAGGACTATCTAAGATACCGTGCAGGCAACGGACCTGAAAAGAAGGTGAGAAACCGAAATGAGCAGATTGCCGTCTGGCTCCTTAACTATCCTGGTCTGCTCACCGACGAAGGGAGAGCCCAACGCCTGTCAAAATTATACGAATCAGAAGAAAGCAAACGACGTATCATGGTCTTGCGTAAACTTGTAGAGCAAGGTGAGATCGCCCCCTTGTACGATAAGTCTATTGGGCTTAGGGAAGAGTACTTGGCGGCCGTTAAAAGAATCGGCCTGCCTTTAGGGGAGGATGCGCAGAGTATAAGTCGTATTTTCGAGGCTCTGGCGGATGATATTAATACTGTGTCAGAGCTATTAGGCAGCGGCACAACGGAATCAAGAGCACATATGGCCTTGGTCGACAGGCTGGTAGGGCACGCAGCCTTGCAGATTGGCGATAGAGAAAAGCATGGACGGAACGCGGACGAGTTCCTAATACAGCTTCGTAAAGAAGTCGTTCCGACGGGAAAACTTAACGCCCTTGACTTGCCGGCAAACGAAATCATAGAGAAGCTCGAGCTGAATGAGCGTTTCTTCTCGCGTGGAGATGACCCGATAATCTCTAAAGTCCAGGAAAAGGCCTGGAGAAAAAAAGAAGCTTTCAGACAGCCTGTGCGCAACACGGCTAAAGTTATTCTGATGAGGCTGGGTAACGGATTACCGATACCGGCCAGAGATGTTGAAGACCTCGGCCACAACCTTAGGCTTCTATACGGAGCATAATACAATACACGCCAACACCTTTTTGCTATAATTAGGGGGTCGTGGCAACATACAAACTGATACAAGACATTGAGGCTGAGGACCACATCCTGGGCCCGCTGTCGCTGCGGCAGTTCATCTTCGCACTCATCGCGGTGTTCTTCGGCTACTTGTGCTTCATTGCGGTCACCAAGAAAGTGCCTTTCTTGCTGGCGCTGTTCTTGCCGCCATCGTTGTTCTTCGCCTTTTTCGCCTTTCCGTTCGGCAAGGACCAGCCGACCGAAATCTGGTTCCTGGCAAAGCTGCGTTTCTGGTTTCTGCCGCGCAACCGCGTCTGGGACCAAAGCGGCATGAAGGAACTGGTCACGATTACGGTACCTAAGAAGGTCGAGCGGATTCTGACTGATGGGCTCAGCCAAACAGAGGTGAAAAGCCGACTGAACGCGCTGGCCAACACCATCGACAGCCGCGGCTGGGCCGTCAAGAACGTCAGCGCCTACACGCCGGCTGTCTTGGTCGGCAGCGATTCCGACCGGCTGATTGATCTGAGCAGCATTCCGCAGGATGTGCCGAGTTATGAAGAGCCGGCCTCCAGCGATATCTTGGACAGCTCCAGCCCGGTTGCCCAGCAAGTGGACGACCTGGTCAGCCGCTCCGCCCAAGACCACCGCGACAAGCTGGTGCAGCAGCTCAGCGCACCGGCCACGCCGATGCCGGAACCACCGGCCCAGAACTGGTTCACGAACCCAGCGCCGGTAGCCCAGACTCCGGCGCCTGACCCGCCATACCAGCCGTCCGCCTTCGTGCCGCCACCGGCTCCGGATCCGACACCGACGCCACCGCCGCCACCTGACCTAACTCCGTTGGCCAACGATTTCCTGTCAACGCCGGTCCCGCCTTCGGGCGACGAGGCCGAGCTGGCCAAAGAGCTCAAGGAGCACGCCGATTCACAAGGCCTGGCCTACGGCAACATGCACACCCTTGTCCCAGCCGGCGACCAGCCCTTCGTGCCGCCACCGGCATTTCCAACAGACAGCCCAGCGGTGACAACCCCTAGTGACCCTGCTATACTGGCCTTGGCAAGTAATAACGACCTCAACGTGGATACGCTCGCCCGGCAGGCCCAAAAGGCCAGAGAAGAAGACGAAGATAAGCAGCATCCCGACGAAGTCGTGATTTCGTTACACTAAAACATAGATGGTGGGAAAATAATGGATCCGTCCGCTCCGGCACCAAACCAACCAGGCCCCTTCCCGCAGGGGCAGCCGCCGACTTTGGCTGATATCCAGCCGACTGGGCTGCCGCGCGCCGAAGACCAGCGTTTCGTGCCGCCGATTGTCGAACCCGGCCAACCGGCCGCTTTCGGGCCGCCTGCGGACCTAGGCCAGCCGATGGCCGCCGGCCATGAACAGCCGGGGGTACTGCCAACACCGATACCCGCTCCAGTCGCCGCACCAACTGAGCGGCCTCAGGCACCGCCGGTTCCTATAGGCGGCACTATGCCCGAGCGGCCGGACGCGCACCACTCGTTGCGCCACAACAAGAACGGCGACAAGCCCGGCCCAGGCGTCAAAGCCCCGCCCGGCCAGAAGTCTTCGAACTCGCACAGCACCCAGAACTCGTTGCAGATCGCCGAAATCCGCGACGGCATCGTGATAATGAACGACGGTTCCTTCCGCGCCGTTTTGATGGTGAAAAGCATCAACTTCGACCTGATGAGCCAGCAGGAGCAAGAGGCCGTCGAGTACTCCTACCAGGGCTTTTTGAACTCGCTGTACTTCCCGATCCAGATTTTCCTCCGCTCGCAAAAAGTCGATCTCCAGCCTTACATCGAGAAATTGGACAAGATACGCACCGAGCACGACAACATGCTGCTGGCGCTGATGATGGAAGATTACATCGGCTATATCGACGCCCTGAGCCAGCAGACCAACATCATGGACAAGAAATTCTACATCGTCATCCCGTTTTTCCCGGTGGTCAACCCGCAGCAAGCGATTACGCAGAGCAAGAACTTCTTGAGCGGCGTCGGCGGCATGTTCAACAAGCAGGAACAGCACGTCGTCATCAACGAGCCCGACCTCGAAAACGCCAAAACCGAGCTGCGCAACCGCGTGCAAGCGGTGCTGGCCGGTTTGCAGCCTTGCGGCGTGCAGGGCCTGCCGCTCGACACGCAGGAACTGATTGAGCTGTATTACGACACCTATAACCCCGACACGGCCACCCGGCAGCAGCTGAAAGATTTCGGAAACCTGACGGCCGACGTGGTCATCAAAGGCCAGGGCCAGGCGCCTCAGGCCCACCTTAAACGGGAGCTCCAGTGATGTTCGGCAAGAAGAAGCAAGTCACCGACCCGGTCGCCATCGCCCAGGCGCAGCGCGCCCGCGAAGAGCAGGAAGTCCACGCCGCCTTCCAAAAGGGTATTACGGCGCTACGCGACTTCATCGCGCCGAGTTCGCTTGAGCTTAGGAGTTCGTTCTTCCAGCTGGGCACGCGTTTTGCGCGCACTTTTTACGTTTTCGGCTATCCACGCCAGGTCTACACCGGCTGGCTGAGCGGCCTTGTCAACATCGACGAAGTGCTCGACATCAGCATGTACGTTTACCCGGTCGAAAGCCAGGTGGTGCTCGAGAACCTGCGCAAGAAGGTGACGCAGCTCGAGGCCGGCATCCAGATCGACGCCGAGAAAGGCCGCGTGCGCGACCCGCAGAAGCAGGCCGCCATCCTCGACGCCGAAGAGATGCGAGACAAGCTGCAGGTCGGTGAAGAGCGTTTCTTCCGCTTCGGCCTGTACTTCACGCTCTATTGCGGCAGCATGGAAGAGCTGGAATTCGTCTCGCACAAGGTCGAATCGATGCTCGGCCAGCAGCTGGTTTACAGCAAGCCAGCCACTTCGCAGCAGGAGCAAGGCCTCAACAGCACCGTGCCGCAGATGGTCGACCAGCTGCAGATTCGCCGCAACATGAGCACCGGCGCGCTCAGCACCAGCTTCCCGTTCACCAGCGCCGACCTAAGCCAGGACACCGGCATCCTGTACGGAATCAACATGCACAACTCCGGGCTGGTCATTTTCGACCGGTTCACTCTGGAAAACGGCAACTCGGTGGTCTTCGCCAAATCGGGTGCCGGTAAATCCTTCCTGGTGAAGCTCGAAGCGCTGCGCAGCATGATGTTCGGCACCGAGATTTTCATCATCGACCCCGAGAACGAGTACCAGCGCATGGCCGACGCCGTCGGTGGCGCCTACGTGCGCCTCAGCTTGAATTCCGCGACGCGCATCAACCCGTTCGACCTGCCGAAAGTCGTCGACGCCGAAGAGGCCGACAACGCCTTGCGCTCCAACCTGATTACGCTGCACGGCCTGCTGCGCCTGATGATGGGCGGCGCCCAGATCCAGATGCAAGGCGGCGGCACCATGCCGGCGCTGGCGCCGAGCGAGGAGGCCGACCTCGACGCGGCGCTTATCGAAACTTACGCCAAGGCCGGCATCACCAACGACCCGCTGACGCACACCTCCCAGCCGCCGACCATCGCCGACCTCTACGACACGTTGCTGCACATGGGCGGAACCGGCCCGCAGCTGGCCCAGCGCCTGCGCAAATACACCAGCGGCACTTTCGCCGGCATTTTCAGCCAGCAGAGCAACATCGACATCAACAATCCGTTGGTGGTTTTCAACCTGCGCGATCTTGAGGATGAGCTAAGGCCTGTCGCCATGTACATCGTGCTGAACTTCATCTGGAACAAGACCAAGACCGACCAGAAGCGGCGCATCCTGGTCGTCGACGAGGCCTGGCAGCTCATGAAATACGAGGATTCGGCCAACTTCCTGTTCAGTCTCGCCAAGCGCGCCCGCAAGTACAACCTGGGTATCTCGACCGTCACGCAAGATGTCGAGGACTTCATGGGCTCGCGGATGGGCCGAGCCATCGTGGCCAACGCCTCTATGCAATTCCTGCTGAAGCAGTCGCCGAGCGCGGTCGACGTGCTGACCGACGTTTTCAAGCTCACCGCCGAGGAGCGCAAGCGTCTCAGCCAGTTCCCGGTCGGCTAGGGGCTGTTCTTCGCCGGCCAGAACCACGTGCACATCCAAATCGTGGCCAGCCCGACCGAAACCGGCCTCATCACGACCAATCCGCAGCAGGTCAAACAGATACAGCAGGCCGAGCAAGCCGGCGAAATCAACCAACAGGCCGGCACCATAGATTTGGGCAACCGCCTGGCGCCAGGCAGCTCCGGCACGACCAAGTAATCCCCAGCTGATTTTCAGACTAGATAAAGTATGTTTTCTCGGGGTGGTCTTGTATAATATAAACATAAGGACTTAAGAGACTTAGGCAAAACCAAAATGGCTTACGATCCTGAAACTGACGGGACGACCGGCCCGAACTCAACTTCGGGGGGCAGTAGCGGCGGTAGCTCCAGCGGCACCGGTGGCCGCGGCTTTTCGTTTTCCCGGCCCGACGAGCTTGACCCCGTCCGCAAAATGGAGGCTGGCAAGCGCGAATTCGGCGCCAACAGCCCGACCGGCAGCTCCGAGGGTGGTGGCAGCGACAGTGCCGGCGGTTCCGACAGCAATTCACCCGACCGCAAGAACAGCGCTGGCAAAGGTGGCGAATCGACCAAATCTTCGACTGGCGACGGTTCCGGTAGCGGCCTGAAAGACCAAGAGGAAAACCCTGGCTGGGCCAAAAGCTTCGACGATAAGCACAAAGTACGCGGGCGCTTCAGCCTGCGCAAGAACCAGAACAAGGCTGTCTTGGGCGTTGGTATTGTCACCGGTGCCGGCGGTTCGGCCATCGTGCTCTTTCTGGTGTTGGCTCCGCTGAAAATCGAAACCATCGTGCAGGATTTGCAGAACCACTTCATGGCCACTTCGAAGGCCGCCCTTGAGAACGAAAACGATAAGCTGTTTAAAAGGTACGTCGTGAAGCGTGTTTTACCTGGCTACTCGAGATGTGGTACGACAATCGACAAGCACTGTTCTGCGATAAGCGTCACGACAGGCGGCGGCAATCCGGTGGTAAAGCTTTACAACGCCTGGGCGCAAAACCATTTCGAGAACAAGCTGGCGACCAACTACGGTATCGAGTTGCAGAAAAAGCCGAGTGGTTGGTACCTCAAAACACCGGGCGACAGCACTGGCCAGAACATCGGCCAGCATGGCGAGAAAATCGACAGCGCTTTCCAGAAGGCCAACCCCGGGGAAATCCGTGATGCCTTTAACAGCCAAACCAGGGGGTGGCAGGTGTTCCTGCGCTATAAATATGGCCGCTTTATCGAAGAGAAGTACGGCATCCGGCGTTGCAACATTGATTGCGGCCTCTCCGACCCTCTATACGGAAAGCTTAACGACCAGAAGATAGCCTTCCAGCTCCTGGTCACGCAGCGGGTACTGGTTCCGCACACCCAGAGCCTGGGCATCGTGCTGGAGTGCTTGCTGACCGACTGTAGCCCTAGTACGACGCCGAACGGCGATTCCAACGCGGCGGCTTCCAATGGCGAAGCTACCAGTGCGACGGAAACACAAGTCAGCGATGGTATGCGCAAGCTGGGGCAAAGCTATGGCCTCGACGAAGCGGCCATAAAATCGCTGCAGGACTCATATAACAAAATGGTCGATCAGGGCTACCAGAAATGGCTGATCAGTGAAGGCCTGGCCAAGTTCGGTGCCAGCCAGGCCGCCCAAGACATCGCCTCCAACTCCGTACCTGTAGCCGGCTGGATAAACATGTCGGCTAACATTATCACCGCCGCCAACAACGCCAGTACGAAGCTGAAAAGCCTGCGCTACATACTCAACGGCACGTCGGACATACAGTTATTCACGCTCTTCAGAACGCAAGCCGATGAGATACACAGGGGCAAGGACTCCGCCACGGAAGTAGGCTCGCTCGTCAAGGCGCTGGGCACGGGCACGTCAACCGGAGTTGGCAAAACGGAATTGGGCGGCACAGCCAGTGCCGAGAACACCCCCATCTGGTCGCGGATCATTGGCGGTAAAACTGGTGCCATTTCAACTACGGGCGGGGCGGCCGCTACGTACAAGTGCAACAACGGCAACAACATACCGGCCGGGCAGGAAATCTGTCCAGAAGAATCGCTCGGTGGCGGCAACAGTATCGCCAACACCATCCACGACTTCCTTAGCAACACGCCCTTTGTAAGCGCAATAACCGCCTTGGCCGCCGCTTGGCATGGAACGGTTGGGGCGCTTTTCCACTTTTTGGGCGATCTTATCAGTGGGCCGTTTGGCGCGCTCGAAAGCGGGTTCGACCATTTATGCAGCATCTCAGGCGGCGCCTTGCCCGTCGGTTACTGCCAAGCCAAGAACCTGGCGCAGAGCGCTTCGTCAGCCGTTATCGAAGGCGTTACCAAATGGCTTATCCCCGACCCGTTCAGCGCCAACTCCAGCGGCGGCCGTACCTTCAGCCTGATTGCCGCCGGCGCCGACGCGGCCGGCAGCGCCACGGCCCACAACGTCATCGGCGGCAAGCGCCTGACCTCCACCCAGGCCAACGCCATCGTCAACCAGCAGCAGCAAGAGGCGCAGGAACAGTTCTCGCATGAATCGTTCTTCGCCCGCATGTTCGACACCAACAGCCCTTACTCGCTGGTTTCCAAGATGGCCGTGGCTACGCCATTCGACTGGCAGGGCTCGGCCGAGAGCTCCTTCGCCAGCTTCACCAGCAATCCGTTCGGTGCGCTGACGCACAGCTTCGGCGCCATCTTCTCCAAAGCCAGCGCCGCGCCGTCGGCCGTGCTTGACCCCTTCTCGCCTGACCCGTTCCAGGTGCCGCAGTATGGCTACACCACGCAAGACCTGGAGGCTATCGGCGACCCGGAAGCTTATTGGGACGCGCACTGCTCCGACGAGGCCGACCAGGGCTACCAGAACGATAACAGCTATAACACCCAGGCCTCGCAGACTACCGACCCAGACACCGGCATGCCGATGAACACCACGACGGATCCGTGCATCCTCATCAAGGCCACGGTTGGCAGTGTCGGCGCTACGACCGATTCCAGCCTGTTGACGCAGGACGACCAGGCCGACATCAACGGCTCAAACGGCCTGTCGAGCTCCCCATCCAGCATTGCCGGAGGGTTCACCAACCCGTTCCCTAAGTCATGGCAGCCAGGCCGGTTGGATATGGGTTACGACGGCACGTTCACCGGCCAGATCGTAGCGCCGTTCTCGGGCACCATCACCTATGCCGCCACCTCGTTCTCAAACTGGGGCGGTTATATCGAACTCAAGGCCAGCCAAAAGATACCTGGCCTGCCGAGCGCAACTCTTTATTTTGCCGAAGGCGTCAAACCAGCGGCAGGGATTCATGCGGGCGTGACTGTCCAAGCCGGCCAGCCCATAGCCGACGCCTTCACCACCGGCGCCCAGGCGGGGATACCTGGCAATATTGAATGGGGTCCTGCCCAAGACCCAAGCGGCGTCGGCACTCCCACGAATACTTACGTTTATGGCCAGTGTCATTCGGCAAGTGCCCGGGCTACAGTATTGGCATTCGCAAAATGGGCCGAGCAGACGCTCCATGTCGCGGCGCCGGCCCAAACTGGCCAAGCGGGGTGCCCGTGATGAGTATGAAAGCCTTCCGCTGCAAAATCGCCAAGCTCGCTTACTTCGGTGGCGCCCTGATGTACGTCGGCTACGCCGCCGCCACGGCCTACGCCGCTTCGTTGCCCGACAGCGAAATCAAGGCCCTGCAGGATTATTCCCAATGGGTGCAGTGCAGCGACACCGGCCAGAACACGAACTCTTTGCCGACCGGCCAGGCGGCGAGGGCTCCGGTCTACCTGCTTGGCGACTCCATTTTGGAAGGCGCCTATTTTAATGCCCCGCAATACCTCAAGAGTGATTTGAACTCGGCAGGTTTACAGCCCCAGGCCGATGCTTCCGGTGGCCGCGGCATGATCTATCCGGGGACCGCTCCCCAGGGCAGCCTGCCAGGCCGCAACCAGGGCGGCCTCAATGCCCTCAGCACTGACCTCAATGCTTTCGGCCCGTCTTCCTCGCAACAGGCTCTCGGAGTTAACAGCAGCAACCTGCCGAATACCATAGTGATTGAGCTGGGTACCAACGCCAGCAATTCCGCCGGCGACTTCCGCAGCCAGATGACCCAGGCAATAAACACGGCCAAAAAGCTTGACCCGCAGGCCGGGATTTTCTGGGTGAACCTGTTCTCGGATGTCGCGTATAAAACCGATTACAATAACGTTATCGACCAGGTGGCCTCCAGTGAGGGCATCGGCGTTATCGACACGACACAGGCTCACATATCGTTGAGCCCCGACCACATCCACCCCGATACGGCCGGCTACAAAACTTTGTCGACGGTCATAACCGACCAGCTGAAGACCGGCGGTTCCGGCGGAAGCAAAACTATTTCCGGAACCCCCAGGACCGGCGTGGCGTTCGACGACAACCAAAGCGGCGATACCGGCAACCAAACGACCATCGACGACGACGGCGTCGACCCCAGCCCGACCGGCAGCCAGTTCCACCAATCAGGCACATCGTACGCTTCGGGACGGCTGGGCGCGCTGCACACCAGCTATATAGCGCTTAACCCGGGTTGGGCCCAGTCACACGGACTGGTTCTTGGCGACATTGCCGCCCTTACTTGGCATGGCAGGACGATTTACGCCGTGTACGGCGACAACCACGTAGGCAACACCGTCCATGCCGAAATATCAGTCCATGCCGCCATCGCGTTGAGCGGCTCGGAACAAAACCTGACCGGTGTACATACTGTCGTATTCCCTAACACGCACCAGCTGTTGCACAACTCCGTCGACCAGAGCCTGATAGACCAGATTGGGTCACAGATAGACCCGGGAGGCATCGTAAGCGGCTCGTCGGGCGCTGGCACCAGCTCCAACGGCGCCAACTGCTGCCCGAATACTGCCAGCACCGACAACACCGGCAATAGCTCTCAAAAGCCGACCATCGTGCTCGACCCCGGCCATGCCGGCGCCAACACCGAGCAGATTGATCCGAAATCGGGACTGGAAACCATTGAGAGCGGTGGTGCGCCGGGCGAAATGCAGGCCATGTGGAACACTGCCCAGGACATAAAGAAAACCCTGCTGCAGGACGGTTATAACGTGGTGCTTACTAAGAACAGCGAGGCCGACACGGCCGGTTTCGTGACCAAAGTAGCGCGCGCTGACGCGGCTAACCCTAGCCTGGTCGTCAGCATGCACTACACCCCCGGCGTGCATTTCGGCACGCCTAATGGCCACTTCGGAGTCACTCCACAGCAGGTCGGCCGGTTCCGGCAGAACAAAGACAACGGCAAGCGTAAGACCTTCACCGACGCTGCGCTGGCCCGCCAGAGCCAGCAGTACGCCCAGGATATCGCGTCCGGTCGTGCCAGCGTCGGCGACCACGCCAACGTCGTGCCGCTCGACCAAAGCTTCCCGGCTAATCGCCCGGACATCAAGGCGTTCGGCGATATCTCGATGGTCCAGTTGCTTAGCAATGCCCCGTGGGTTTACAACGAAGTCGGCGCCGACGGCTTCAATGAAAAGACGTACTCCGAGGGCATCACCAAAGGTATCGAAAAAGCCATTCCTCCCTCAGGCTCGACCGTCGCTGCCCCGAGTACGCCCAACGGCACCGACACGACCGCCTCAGCCTGTTGCCCTCAGGGAGGCAACGGCGCAGGCGGCGGCAATGTGCCGACCAGCCTGACCGGCGCCGACAACGGCGAAAAAATCTACAACTTCTTCTTGCAGCTCGGCCTGTCGCCAGCCCAATCGGCCGGTGTCGTCGCCAACCTGTACAACGAATCCGGCTGGGACCCGTTGATCGCCGGGCCGAACCCCAGCGCGGTGAGCGTCTGGGGGGTTGCCCAATGGACGGGGTCGTCGTTGTCGGGCGGCTACATACCGGATAAGACGCGCAACCATATAACCGGCCCGGATGGCGACCTATTGACCCAGCTTCAGGTGCTGTGGGCCGAGATGAATGGCAAAAGTTCGACCTGGCCGAATAACATGGTGCCCGGGCTCGAGAAAATAACTGACCCGGGCCAGGCGGCCATCTACTTCCGCGATAACTTCGAGCGCTGCAACACCGGCGTTTCCAGCTGTGCCGACAGGGCCAGTGTCGGCCAGCAGATGTTCCAGCGCTTCGCGCATGGCAGTAATTCGGCAAGCGGCGGCGCGAGCGGTAGCTCAAGCTGTGGTTCTGGTGGTGCCAGCTGCGTTGGCACGCAAGCCACCGGCAACGCCAAAATCCTGTGCGAGGCCGAACAGTTCAACGGTATCTATTACGAGTGGAGTGGAGGGCACCAAGGCATAGCCGCCTTCAAGCATGGCTGTCCGAACCCGGCAAATCCGCCCAATAACCAGCCCCACGGAGGCCCCGTCAACGGGGATCCTGGGGGCTTGAGCGGAAACCCAAGCCCCTGCGCCACCGACTGTAGCGGCTTGGTCAGCATATCCGTCGACCTGGCGTTCGGCGTGACGGCCGGCTGGACGGTCGCATCGCTCGAAGGCGACAGCGCCAACTGGCAGCAGATTCCCATCAAGAGCGCTCAGGCCGGTGACGTGGTCGTAATAGGGGCTGACCATGTTGAAATCGTTGACCATTACGACCCCAAGACAGGACAAATGCACACCTTCGGCTCCCACTCGACCGGTACCAAGACCGGCGCCATCTCCTCGCCCCTTTCAAACTGGACCGGCGCATACCGCTACATAGGCAAGGGGCACGGTTAAAATGGAAGACGTTAACCCTCGACAAAGGCTTTTGTTTTTCGGCTTCTTGGCCCTTGTTCTTATCGGCGGCATATTCGTACTTTTCATTGGTTTCTCCCACAAGAAGGCTTCCCGACAGCAATCCAGCCTTAACGACCAGGCCACACAGAGTGTCGATACGTCTTACGGCATCATCCTGCCCAACGGCGGCGTCAACGTCGAAGACGTCACCTATTTCGACAACAAGCAGTGGGTGGTCGCCAATCTAGTACCGAAAGAAGGTGTCACCGACGCGTCAACTATCGTGGCCCAAAAACAAAGTGACGGCTATCATATAAAAGTCGGCCCGGGCACCCTTTTCGGCACCGACCAGCTCCAGGGCGTGCCAGACGATGTCGTGCAATACCTAAGCGACCAGGGCTTGCTTTATATACCGGATAATAACAGCGATTAGGGGGATCATGCGCTTCATCAACCGCAAAACCATCACCATAGCAGCAATAGTGGTCATCGCCTGGCTGGTGATGGTAGTCATATCGCATAACCGTTTCCGTGTAGTAAGTACGGTTCCAGGCTTAAACGGTATCGGCACGTCTTCGAGTTTCTTGCAGATAAACTTCAATCGGGAGCTGTCGAGCAACGGGCTGTCATTGTCTTCCAGCCCCGCGGTTATAGACTCATACAAGGCCAGCGGCAAGAGCCTTATCATCTATCTTAATTCGCCCATGACTATCGGCCAGACCTACACGATAATCTTCAACAAGGTCAGTGATACAAAAGGTGAAACCATGACCAACCGCTCCTTGGCTTTCGTGCCGAAGGACTTGTCGACGCAGCAGGTTGTCAGCAACCAGGGCGGCGCAGGCAAGACCAAGCCGGCACCTTACACGCTGGACAGTATAACCATAGGTGGCGAGGAGAGGCTGCTCAACGTCGGTGTGACAACCGACATAATCAATAGTCTTAAGCAGGATATCTTCCAGTACGCCACGTCTAGCAACCAGCAAATCAGGAACTTCGACGTGGTTGAGACGTCCGACATACAGCACCAGGCGCCCAGCATGACGCCGGACGGCAGCGAGGCCTGGCAATTCCAGGTAACCCTGAATAAAAAGACGACGCTCACTGCCAGAATCTCTTCGCCCGACGCCAGTGCCGCCCGGCTGTATTTGTACGACAGCTCAGGCAACCTGATTTTCGACTCCGGAACCGCCAACATCGCACCTACTAACGATACTTAGTGACGGTGATGATACTGGTTTTGTCTGTGAAATGTTTGGTGACGAGATCAGCGTCGGTGGTCGTAATGAAGGTCTGGTAGGGCGCCAGGTAGTCCGTCAGGGCATGGCGGCGCTTGCCGTCGAGCTCGCTGAAAACATCGTCGAGCAGAAGGAGTGGGGTCGCGTCGCGGGCGTTTTCAAGCAGCTTCAGTTCCAGGATTTTTAGCGCCAGCACGACTGTGCGGACCTCACCGCGCGAAGCCGACGACTGTGCCGGATGGCCGCCGAACATCACGGCCAGGTCTTCCCGGTGCGGCCCGCTGCTGGTGAATCCGCGCAGCCGGTCGTCCTCAAGGCTCGTCTCCAGTTTTTTCAGGAAGTGGCTTTCGTAATGCTCGGGTATCCAACGGCTCTCGTAAATAGCTGTCACATTGTCGCGCGAACCGGCCAGCTTCTTATATAGCTTGCCTAGATTTTTATTGATGTCTTCAACGAGCTGGCTGCGCGCCCGCACCAGCTGCCCAGCCAACTGGCTGAGCCTTATGTTCCAGGGGAAAACCTGGGTTTCGGATAGTTTGTCCGGCTGTTTGAGCAGGCTGTTGCGCTGCGCCAGCGCCCGGCGGTATTGTCGGCGCAGAGTGCTGAAGCCAGGCGTAGTCTGTTCCAATAAATCGTCGAGGTAATCGCGGCGCCTTTCCGGCCCGCCGACGAACAGTTGCAGGTGGTTCGGCTCGAATAACACGACCGGCAGGCTTTGCGCCAGCCCCATCCGCCGGTAGGTTTTCCCTTGCAGCTCATAGGTTTTGGCTGGTTTTTGCCCTTCCTCAATGACCAGTTTGACTGTCCGCGTCTCGTTTTTTTCGTTGTGGCCATCGAGCCGCGCCCACGGCCGACCGAACTTTACCAGCTCCGCGTCGGTAGCTCGATAAGAAGAGCCGCGCGCCAACACCAGTACCGCTTCCAACAGGTTGGTCTTACCGCTGGCGTTCGGGCCGACAACTATATTGACGCCGGGGCTCAACTCGAAGGAATCATCCTTATACGAGCGGAAGTCCTGCAGCCTAAGGTCGGTTATCATGCATCTATTTTAGCTTTTCAGCGGCATGATGATGTGTTTGTAGTCTGGCATGGACGGGCTTTGCAGCATGGTCGGCTCCAGCTTGCCGTTGAAGCCGAAGGTAACTTCGTCGCCAACCATGACCGCCAGGGCCTCAAGCAGGTAGCGCGAGTTCAGGGTTATGCTCCCGCTGCCGGAAATATCGGCCGGCGCGGTGGCATTGTTTTCGCCAAGCTGCGAAGCGACTGAATGGATAGCCAGCTGCTTCTTTTTTTCGTCGAGTTCGATTGTCACACTGCCGGCGCTTTCGCGGGCAAACAGGCTGGAAACCTTCGTCACATTGACCAGGTCGGCCTTCTGGAGCGTCGCCTTTGAGGCGAAGTTCTCAGGTATAAGCTTGTGGTAGTCCGGATATTTCCCCTCGATCAGCCGGGTCACCAGCTCGATGTCGCCGACTTTGAAAAGCGCCTGCTGATCGTCGTGGGTAATACTGACGTCGGTCTCTTCGTCGCCTAAAATCCTGAGTAGGTCGTGCATGGCCGAGCCGGGCACAAGCATCTGGATATCCTGTTTGTTGGCGCCGAGCTGTTTTTCTGCCAAACGGTAGCTGTCGGTCGAAGCCATTTGCAGCTTGCCGTCGACCGCTTGCAGCAGCACGCCGGTCAAGACCGGACGGGTTTCGTCGTTGCTGGCAGCAAAAACCACTTGCTGGAGGGCTTTTTTGAGAGCCACGCCGTCGATATTCCACTTTTTACCGTCGCTGATCGAGGGCATCGAAGGGAAGTCGTCGGCCATGATGCCGTTCACGACAGATCGGTACTGGTCGGTGGTTACGTGGAGTTTGGTTTCCTTGAGCTCAAGGTTGATTACGCCGTCGGGCAGGCTGCTCACGAAGTCCTGCATTAAACGGGCCGGAACCGTTATGGAGCCTTCGGTCGAAACCTTGGCGCCGATAAAGTGCGTGATGGCGATATCCAGGTTGGTCGCCGACAAACTTAGGCGGTTGCTGCTTGTGCGGATCAGTACGTTGGCCAATATCGGCAAGGTGCCTCGGCTATTGGCGACGCGAGCGACCGAGTTAAGGGCCCGGTTCAGGTTTTCGCGTGTGACTTGGAGTTTCATAAAATACCCATTTCTATTAATAACTAAATAAACTTAGTAGTGGTTTGTTATAGGTCTTGTGGAATGTGGGTAAAAAAGCCACCACAACAGATGATGGAACAGCTATTTCGGTGTGTAAAACAACTGGCAAAAAGTCGGGGAACAGCCGGGTAAAACCCTGCGGTTTTTCAACAAGGCCGTTAATGTGGCGAACCTGGCTTGTGGAGTAACGGCGGTTTTTACCAATAAGTGCCAACAACTTAACCCCGGCAATTCCCCAGCTTTTACGCATATAAATGCTCCCGGATTTCGCTGATTGCCATGCGCAGGTTGGCGTCGGTACGGGACTCTTTGTCGATTTTGTCGACCGAGTGGATGGCTGTGGTGTGGTCTTTGCGGCCCAGCTCACGCGCGATCTTAGGGAAGCTGAGCTTGAGCTCGTTGCGCAGCATATACATGGCGACCTGGCGCGGCACTACGATGTCTTTGTCGCGCTTCGGGCCGACGATATCTTCGACCGGAATCTGGAAATGCCGCGCCGTACGTTCGATTATCTGCTTGGCGCTCAGGTGTTTCGGCCGCGTCTTGGAGACGTTGAGCAGGCTGGTGGCGATTGCCAGCGACGGTTCCAGGCCGCGCATCTCGCAGAAGGCCAGCAGCTGGTTCAGGGCGCCCTCGAGCTCGCGGATGTTGGTCTGGATGTTGGTGGCCAGGTACTCCACCACGTCGTTGTCGAGCTCGCTGCCGTGGTTGCCGGCCTTGGTCTGCACGATGGCGCAGCGCGTTTCAAAATCTGGAATCTGCATATCGATAGCCATGCCGCCACCGAAGCGCGACTTAAGTCGGTCTTCAAGCCCTACGATGCTGCTGGGCGGCTGGTCAGAGCTCAGGATAATCTGTTTGTTGGCTTGGTGCAGGGTATTGAAGGTGTGAAAGAATTCCTCCTGGATTTTGTCTTTACCGGCCAGGAATTGCACATCGTCTACGATGAGTACATCCGCCGAGCGGTAGTAGTGGGCGAAATCCGGCGCCGTGCGGTTGCGCAGTGCCGACACGAACTCCTGCACGAACTGCTCGGTGGCTATGTATAAGATGTTGGCATTGGGGTTCTTGGCGTGTAAGGTGTTGCCGACCGCCTGGATAAGGTGTGTCTTGCCGATGCCGACGCCACCATAGACGTAGAACGGGTTGTAGCGGGTGCCGGGCTGCTGCACGATGGCCTGGCAGGCGGCGAAGGCCAGCTCGTTGCCGTCGCCGACCACGAAGCTGTCGAGCGTGTAGCGCTCGTTCAGGGCCTGCCGTGTGTTGCGCCGGCCGGAGCTGGCGGGACGGTCCATTGAAGGTTGCTGTCCGGAAGGCCTGGTCGAAGCGACCTGCGGTTCCTCGCCGGATGGCTGCTTGTTCGCGGCGCTGGCCGGCAACATCTTGTAGGTGATGTCTTTGACCTCAACCCCTTGTTTGGCCAAGGTTTCGGCAATCAGGCCGGCGTATTTCTTTTCGAGGGTTTGGCGCACAAAGGGATTGTTGACACCGATAACGACATGGCCGTCATCTTCTTTCAGCAGCTGGGTGTTCTTGAACCAGGTTACGAAATTGCCATGCGATAGGCTCACCTCTAACTCACCCAAGACCGCTTGCCAAATAGCGTCCTTTTGCACCTGAACTCCTCCTCTTCGTAGGGATTGAGTATAGCGGACAGCCCGAAAGTTTTCCACAGTAAATTTCACGATTTTGGCCGCCGGCCGAGCGGCTACCAGAACGGAGGTAGTATTATCCACAAGGAAGCGCCCTATCTGGCAATCTGTGGAAACGACTTGCATTTTAGTGGATAAGCCAGCCTGAAAGGCGGGTAAACATTGTCAAAACCACAAAAACAAGCGGCCGGCCGCAGAAAATTTACAAACAGGGGTGCTTAAGGTACAATCATTGAATGCCTAAACGAACCCACCAACCGAAAAAGCGCTCCCGCGCACGCGAACACGGCTTCATGAAGCGCATGGCCAACCGTGCCGGCCGCTCGGTACTTAAGCGCCGCCGCAACAGGGGCCGCGCCAAACTATCTGCTTAGATTATGATAACCAGGCGCCACCGCTTTCACGGCTATGGCAGCCTCAAATCGGTTTACAGCCGCGGGCAGACTGCCCGCGGCGGCTTGCTCAATTTGATGTATGCCCGGCGGGATCCGAGCAAAGCGTATCGCGTGGCAGTGGTTGTCAGTCGCAAGGTCAGCAAGTCGGCCGTGGTGCGTAATCGCATCCGCCGACGCGTCTTTGAATCAATCCGGCGCCAAAGCGGTTCTATCCCCGGCGGTACCGACCTGGTCTTCACCGCATTCGGCGAGCAGTTGGCCGCCATCGACGCCGCCAAGCTTGACGCCCTGGTGGCCGACCTTCTCCAAAAAACCGGCGGCCAATAGGCGGCAACACCGGTCAGCATGGTATAGTAGAGGCTAAGTATGTTCACGACGCTAATCGTCAAGCCGATTTTCAACCTGCTGGTGTTGATTTACGCCATCCTGCCGGGGCACAACTTCGGCCTGGCGCTGATAATTTTCACCATCATCATCCGCCTGTTGATGTGGCCGCTGGTCAAGAAGCAGCTGCACCAGGCGAAGGCGATGCGCGAACTGCAGCCCGAGATCAAACGCGTCAAGCAGGCTTCGAAGGGCAACAAGCAGCAAGAGCAGCTGATGCTGATGGAGCTCTACAAAGAGAAGGGCATCAACCCGTTCGCCACGTTCCCTATCCTTATCGTCCAGCTGTTGATTTTGATCGGCCTTTACAGCGGCTTGCGCCGGGTGATTGACGACCCACACCAGATCATCACCTTCGCCTATCCGCCGCTGCAGCACCTGCCGTGGATGAAAGAGCTGGCGAAAAATATCCACCAGTTCGACAACACGCTGTTCGGCGTGGTCGACCTGAGCCGCGCGGCGCTCGGCAAGAGCGGCATCTACTGGCCGGCCATGCTTATCGTCCTTGGCAGCGCTATCGCCCAGTACTACCAGAGCAAGCAGCTGCTGCCAGACAGCAAAGACCAGCGTTCCCTGCGCCAGATCCTGCGCGAAGCCAGCAGCGGCAAGCAGGCCGACCAGTCCGAGGTCAACGCTGCCGTCGGCCGCAGCACGCGCTACTTCCTGCCGGTAATGATTTTCCTCTTTACCGTCAACATCCCTTCGGCGCTTAGCCTGTACTGGCTGGTCGGTGGCGTCGTGGCCTACATCCAGCAGTCAATCGCGCTGCGCGAAGATGAAGAAGAGATGGAAGCCATCGCCGACAAGCCATCGAAGAACGTAAAAGCGATCCCCGAAGCCGAAATCGTTGAAAAGCCATCCAAAAAAACCTCCTCAAAAAGCAAAAAAGCTAAGAGGAGGAAACGATGAACGATTCGATGGAAGAGGCTATCCTTTTCGCCAAAAAGTACCTGGAAGACCTGCTGTCTTTCTTCGGGCTGAACACCGACGTTTACGCCACCAGCGACGACGAGGTCATCCAGCTGAACGTGCCCAGCACGCACATGAACGGCTTTTTGATCGGCCAGCGCGGCGAGAACATGCGCTCGCTGCAATACCTATGTAGCACGGCGCTGAAGAACAACAACTACGTCAACACGCGCGTCAACGTCGACATCGCCGATTACAAACGCCAACGGGCCGACCGCTTGCGCGACAAGGCCGAAACCTGGGTCAAGCAGGTGCAGGGCAGCGGCGAACCGATGGACCTCGAACCGATGAACGCCGCCGACCGGCGCGTCGTGCACCAACTGGCTGCCGAATACGGCCTGACCAGCGACTCCGAAGGCGAAGGCCGCGACCGCCACATCGTGCTCAAGCGCAGCGAAGAAGCCTAGTCGCCGACGATACGGCTGAAGTTGCCCAGCGGTGACCTGATAACGATAAAGGGTTTCACGACCTGCTGTGCCATCTGGTTGGCGCGCACCACGGCGCGGTTCTGCCAGTACCAATTCTGGTTGCTGTCGGTGATGTAAGTCAGCGCGCCACCGCCCTGCAAAAAGAGTATGAACAAGGCTGAGAACAGTGCAGCTTTGAGATGAAGCCGGCTTCCAAGCAAGCGCCTGAATGCCAGGGCGATGATTATCATCAGCGGCAGAGCGATAGGGAAGATGTAGCGGCCCTGGATGGCGAACTTCTGGCCGTAATGCACGTAGTCGCCGTAGTTGTGCAGCCAAAGTACGCCGGCGTAAAACAGCGACGCGAACAGCAAAAAGCCCAGGTAATCGTATCCCTCAAAAATGGAACGCCGGTACCGCACAAACAGCAGCACGCCGAGGCTGAATACGCCGAGCGCCGCCGCGAAAATCAACGGGAACGGGTTGACCGACAGGTAGTTGGCCGCCGGGCTAGCGCCACCGCTGCTGGTGAAAAAGAGCGCGATGAACATGCGGTAAGTCCAGCTGACACCGTAAATTACGGGGTTTTTGGTCGGGTGTGTGTTGGTGGCCAGGGCCTGCTGCTCGCGCACCCAGTTGCTGTCGCCGGCGCACTGCTGGGCGGTGAGTACTTGCGTGCAAGCCGGCTGCAAGGTATGGTAGCGCACCAGGTTGACGCCGTACATCTGCAGGCAGAACCAGGTCGCGACAACCAGCGGCAACGCGACAGCCAGCTTCCTTATCCTGCTGGAATTGCGCCAATCCTCAGCCAGTTGCGATAATTTGAATTCGCCGCTGCGCGACACTTTGAAAAACCGCCAGCCAAGCCAGGCGAAAATCGCCACGAAAAGCGGCAGGAACTCCATCTGGACAACGCTACCGGATAAGCAGAGCGCCAGCAGCGATAGGGTGCGCGCCGCCGGCAACCGGCCTGTCTCGGACATGATTCCGCCGATATTAACAGCCATCAGCAGCGCCGCCGCCGTGACCAGCATCAGCAGGTTGTCGTAATTAATCTGGCCGGCCAACAGCGGCACGACAGGGGTCAGCACGAAAAACAGCAGCGTGGCATGTATGATGGCCGGCGAAATCTTCGTTTTGAACAGCAGGCGGCGGAAAAGCACCAAAGCGGCCCCGAACATGAAGATGTTGATGAAGCGCAGGTCGATTACCTGCACCATCTGGTTGCCCGTGACGTGCGCGATCAGGCGGTACGGGAAGCTCATCAGCCAGTGATACAAGAAGGACGGGTCGCGTACCACGGCGCCGGTCGCGTCAAGATAGGTCGAGTGCGCCGGGAAGAACGGCCCTAACTGGTGCGAATAAAGCTGGATAATGGTGAAGTGCGTGTTCTCGTCGAAGACCATCGGGTAGGCGGCCGAAAAGGCGATCCAGGCCGATTCGATGAAGAAAAGCAGCAGGACGGCCGCGAAAAATTGCGGCGACCGCAAAACGTTCAGAATTTTTGTTTGCAATCCAACCATAAGAACTTACAGCTACTATTATAAACCTTGCCGCAAGCATTATGATTTCCGAATCTTAAGGAACGCTTATGCCGCCAGAACTTTTCGGTAGACGGCCAGGGTTTGCTCAGCGGTACGCTGCCAGGAGTATTTGCCGGCCTGCCCGGCCCCTTTGCGGATGAGCTCCTGGCGTAAGGACTTGTCGGTCAGGACTTCGTTGATGGCGTCGGCCATGGCGCCGGTGTCGAGCGGGTCGAAGTAGTGTGCCGCATCGCCGTAGACTTCCGGCAGGCAAGTGGCGTTGCTCGAGACCACCGGCGCGCCGTGCGCCATGGCCTCCAGGCCGGGCAGGCCGAAGCCTTCACTCAAAGAAGGGAAAACATAGGCTGCGCAGTTCTCATACAGCCAGCGCAGCTGCCCTTCGCTGACGAAACCGGTGAAAAGTACGTCTTTGACGCCTCGCTTCTGCACCAGCGCCGCGAGTTGCCGGTAGTTGTCATCCTCCTTACCCGCCAAAGCCAGCCGCAGGCCAGGGTGCTGGCCCTTGAGGTTGTCGAAAGCTTCCACCAGCCGTTCCAGGTTCTTGTGCGCCATCGGCCGGCCGACGTACAGCAGGAACTGCTTGCCGTTCAGCTCGGCCACCGGTTCGGCCGCGGCCGTAATCTTGTCGGCGGCCAGGTAAGTGACGGTAACCTTGTCGGGGCTGACACCGGTGAAATCGACCACATCGTCTTTCACATATTGCGAATAGGTCAGGATGGCTTCCGTCCGGCGGGCCACACGGCGGTTCAGCCAGCGGTAGACACGCTGTTTGAACGCGAAAACCAGCCGGTTCTTGGCAGGATTCTTGAAACGCGCCGTGGTCAGGTCATTCATGGTCGTGACGGTGCGGCCACGGTAGCGCACCGGCTGCTGCACCATCGGGAAATGCACCAAATCTGCCTTTAAACCTCTTAGTTGTCGCGCGAAGCCGAGCTGCTCCCCGAATGTGAACTCCTTATATGGGCACTCCACCTTTTGGAAGTTCGCAGCCGACGTCGCCCAATCCATGTCGCCGGGCTTGAGCAGCACGACATATTCGTTAGCGCTGTCGACCTCCTGCAGATAATGCAGCAGGCGCTCGACATAGCGGCCGCTGCTGGTGCGCAGCTCGCGGGCATCAATCGCAATCCGGCTCATCCACTAATAATACAAGATGTTATAATCGAGCGATTAGCGATATTATATGCCGAACCCAAGAAAATCATTCCTTTTTTAAATAAGATTTTCATGGCGTGAAGCTATATACTAGGCTTTAGCACACAAAATCTAGACGGAGGGCGAGCATGGCGAAAGTGGCTTTGATTACGGGCATTACCGGGCAGGACGGCTACCACTTGTCAGAACTTCTACACGACAAGGGCTACACGGTTTACGGGCTGATCCGCGGCCAGCAGAACCCGAAGAAGCAGCGCGTCGAGCAGGAGCAGCCTTACGTCAAGCTCATCGAGGGCGACCTGGTCGACCCGACGTCGCTCGTCAAAGCCATCGAAGTTGCCAAACCGGACGAAGTCTACAACCTCGCCGCCATCAGCCATGTCGGCTATTCCTTCAAGGCGCCGCAACTGACGGCCGACGTCACTGCCAAAGGCGTGCTCAACATGCTGGAGGCCATCCGCGTCACCGGTGGCACCAAAACCATCCGCTTCTACCAGGCAAGCACTTCCGAAATGTTCGGCGGACTCGATTACAACCGGCCGGGCCAGGGCTACGACGAGGATTCGCTTTTCCACCCGCGCAGCCCCTACGGCGTCGCCAAGCTTTACGGCCACTGGATTACCAAGAATTATCGCGAGAGCTACGGTATCCACGCCAGCTGCGGCATCCTGTTCAACCACGAGGGGCCGCGCCGTGGCGTCGAGTTCGTGACCCGCAAAATCAGCAACGCCGTGGCGCGCATCAGCGTGGGCAAGCAAGACCACATAGAGCTTGGCAACCTCGAGCCTAAGCGTGACTGGGGCTACGCCGGCGATTACGTCGAGGGCATGTGGCGGATGCTACAACAGGATCAGCCCGACGATTACGTGCTGGCCACCGGCGAAACGCACACCATCGGCGAGTACCTCGACCTGGCCTTCAAAGAAATCGGTATCAGCGACTGGAAACCTTACGTCAAGCAGAACCCGGCCTTCATGCGGCCGGCCGAGGTGGACATTTTGCTTGGCAACCCGGCCAAGGCCGAGAACGTGCTCGGCTGGAAGCGTAAGGTCGACTTCCCCGGACTGGTCAAGATGATGGTCGAATACGACATCGGCCTCGAATCAGCCGGCCAGATTACAACCTAGAAGCAGCAGCGGTCGTTCCGCGACCTAGCTCTTTTACGACACGCAAGCGTTCAATATAATGTCTTGGCCCTTCGAATGGACCATATCGAGGATCGCCGTTTTCTGCGCGCTGAAGCTGCTTAGCCTTCTCAACTAACCCGGCTCGCAAGCCGACCCCTTCCTCTATTAGGCCCTCGCCATCCTTAGCGCTGAACTTGGTAATTATGGGCTTACCAAGAATATGAGTAGTGGTTTCAACCGAATCACCGTTTGCTACGAGTATTCCAATGTCTTGGTCGAAAGGCCGAGGCAGTGTAAAAAGCGCTTCAGGTGGATACTTTGCGGCCTCTTTCGACGCCAGCAACAGGCCGCCGTTCTTAAGGCACTGCCTGTCCTGGCCCTTGTCTTGGCGTCTAACGGTTTCGCCGGCCTTGTGAGCGTAAATATTGGTCTTGTAGGGTAACTCCGGACGGTCTGGCCCTCGGTAAGTCCAGAGATGGAAGTAAACATGATCTTTAGGGATTACGAAACCATTTTCAGGGAACTCTGTCGGGTCGAGGAACTGCTCAGGTATGGACTGGTCGACAGGCTCAATGTCAGCATCGTCAATCATGGCCGGGTGTTCCAAAATCGCCTCGCGCTCTTCAAGCTCAGAAATGGCTGAGCGCAAAGCTGCCGGGAAGTTGCCCTCAACGATGTCTTCGAGAGGGAACCACTTGGCGTGGCCGTGTTCTTTATTAAAAGTCAGTTCCAGTTGACGCCGCTGCACAGGGTTAATGGTGGCCAACACGACACCGTTAAAAGTGTGGACGCCCTCTTCTTGGGGTTCCTGAGCGCGCTCGTCAAAGGCCGTCGATTTGGCGGTCAAGAATTCCAAAGATGTTTGACCAACTTCTATACCCAACTCTTGTTTGAGTTTCTTAGCCGCAGTCTGCACTGGGCTATCGCCCCGTGCCATACGCCCGCCGCAAGAGAACCAGTAGCCCTCTTGAGGCTTCTGCTGACGGAAGCCCGATAACACTTCACCGGCCTCGCGGTCATATAAAATTACATCGGTGCAAGCAATAACTACATTGTTCTGCACCGCACGGTACTCTTCGTCGGTCAAGAAGCGAGCTGTGTCTGGCATCTGCTCCGGACCGTAATGCTCTCCTGACATTTCTAAATAATACCATAAAAACTTAGCATTAGCAATAGTCCTAACTCCTTGATATAATAATCACCACTTATGACAAGCAACAAGCAACCGGACGTAATGTTGATTTTTGACCTGGACGGAGTCGTAGTAGATCCGTTGAGCGCCAAGGCCGACCAAGATGTAGTCCGGTCAATGGCCGACGAACTCCTACAAAACCGGCCAGAAGCAGTGATTACCGGGCGAAATTTTGAGTGGGTAGGCGAAAAATTCTTGCCTACTTTAGGCAAGCTTGTCCTGCCGGCTGAAATGGCCAACTTATACATAGTGGCTGAGAAAAGTGGCGTGACAGCTGAAACACAAGATGGTCAATGGCGAGTAACGATTGACGACAGGCTAATTCCGCCGCACGAATTCAAGGATAAGGCTCAAGGCTTGCTTACTGTCGACAGGGGTGGCTGGACACTGGGCGACACCATGTTCTGGGACGCAGGCAAGCAGACTATGGTCAGCATCGAAAAGAAGCCATCAGTTACTCTAGAAGAGTTTAAAACTCCCCAACAAATCCTTAAGCAAGAGCTCAATAACCTGCTGAAAGCCGAAGGTCTTCTCAAAGAATTCCACACAGATGACACCACAATCGCAACAGATGTTGAGCATGTCAACGCTACCAAGTATTCAGGCGGCAAAGCCGTCTTAGGCTGGCTGGCCGAGCGAGGCGTTAGCCCGCAATCTTTCGTTGTCTTCGGCGACAGCGACAGCGACAGGAAGATTGCCGAAGCTTTCAGCAATCACGGCCATAAAACGACATTCGTTTTCGTGGGCAATCCCGAAGCGCTGGAAGCGAATCAAGATGAGGGATATGAAACAGTCATTACCGGTGGCGGCTACTCGAAAGACACCGCAGCCTACTTGAAAAACCTCAAGACGAACTAGAGTTATCGATTGCGCCAGTCGGCGATGACGTCGGCGAAGGTGGTTTCGAGCGCGATTTCGGGCTGCCAGCCTGTGTCATGCGCGAGCTTGTCGTAGCTGGCGCTGACGAGCGGCGTGTCGGACGGGCGCATCTTGGACGGGTCCTGCTTGATTTCGGGCTTAAGGCCGGCGGCCTGGCAAAGGCCGTCGAGGATTTCGTGCCCGTTCAGCGACCGTCCCGAGCAGATGTTATAGACTTCGCCGGAACGGCCCTTTTCCAATAACAGCCTATAAGCTCGCACGATGTCGCGCACGTCGGTGTAGTCGCGCTTGGCGTCGAGGTTGCCGACCGACAGTTCCTGCTGCCCGCCCTTTTCGATAGCGACCAGCTGCTGGGCGAAATCGGGCACGATGAAACCGGGGCCCTGGCCGGGGCCGATGTGGTTGAACGGCCGGGCGATGATGGCGTCGAAGCTGCGTGTTTCGTAATATAGCGCCATCTGCTCCTGGCCGAGCTTGCTGACGGCATAAGGGGAGTTCGGCAGGACGGGCGATTCCTCGGTCAATGGCTGCTGAGCTTTCGGGTCGTACAGCGTGCCGCTGCTGATGACCAAAAAGCGAGGCTTGGCATTCTGCTTGAGCGCGGCCTCGAACAGGTTGATTTCCAGGCCGACATTGACGTTCATATAAAGTTTCGGGTCATCGAACGACGGGCCGACGGCGGCCAGGCCGGCCAGGTGAACGACGCCGCTGGCGCCGCTGAAATCGATTTGTGCGGCCTCGTCGGGCTTGGTCAGGTCGAGCGTCATCGCCTGCACGCCGGCCTGGCCGCCTAGCGGTGCTCCCTGCGAGCCGCCGACGGCCACGACCTCGTAGCCGTTGCCCAGCAGTTCCTTCAACAGATGCTGGCCGACGAACCCGTTGGCTCCGGTGACAATCACTTTAGACATGCGACAATTGTACAGTTTTATTCGAGAGCTTGATATACCTTGGCAGCGTTTTCCTGCCAGCTGAAAACCTTGAGGCGGGCCTCGCCTTTTTCGGACAGGCTCTTGCGGAGGGACTCGTCTTCCAATACTGACGCCAGCTTTTGGGCCATATCGGCCGCGTCGTCTTTGTCGAAATAGACCGACGCCGTGCCGGCCACCTCGTGGAAAACCGGAATATCGCTCAGCGCGGTCGGCGCGCCCTGGCGCATGGCCTCGAGCACCGGCATGCCGAAACCTTCGTAGTGCGACGGCAGCACGAAGCAGGCGGCGTGCTGGTAGAGCGCATCCTTTTCTGCGTCGCTGACGTAGCCTGTCAAAATTATTTTTTGGCCTTTTGCTTGCCCTTTGGCCACGGCCGTCAGGATGCCCTCGTCTTTCCAGCCCTTGCCGCCGGCCAGCACCAGCGCGAACTTGTCGCGCAAGCTTTGGTCTAGCAGGCCGTAAGCTTCGACCAGCTTTTCGAGGTTCTTGCGCGGCTCAATCGTTCCAACATAGAGAAGGTAGCTGCCATCCTTGACACCTTTATCCAACAAAGTCTGGCTAAGCTCGGTTTTGGGAATGGCTTCCTCAGCGGGCGGAATCAGCGTCACCACGATGTCAGCTTTCAGGTCAGGGAAATGGTATTCCAGCCGACTGCGTGTAAACTCCGAAATGGTGATGATGACATCGGCGCTCCGGATTGACGGCGGGCAAAACCGCTTGAGGTATTTCAGGTTGCGCTCCTGGGCGAACTCGGGCGCATCCAGAAAACTGAGGTCGTAAATGGCCAGCGCGGTTTTGCGCCGGCGCAGCTGCGGCAACGAAACGTAATTCGTGAAAAACACCACATCGGCCCGCGGCCGCACAAACAGCTCCAGCCACGGCTGGAAGCCCAGCCGCCGGCAAACCGCCAGCAGCTTGCCCGGCACCAGCCATATCTTATGGAACTTAAGGCGGCTGCCGGCCGGCACCTTATCGCCGCGGCGGTTCAAAAAATTGAAATAGTAGCCCGTCAATTCCAGCTCGTCCGCATGAGCCGCCTGCAGGCTTTCCGTCAAGCGCGCCACGTAATAACCGACGCCGGTCTTTTGGTTGTCGAGCATCGGCCCGGCCTCGAACAGGATCCTTCGTTTCGGCATAGCTTAATTATGGCACAGCCGTTGCTTCAGGGGTGGATTACAGATAGAATGTAGGGAAGTGCAAAAGCTAAAGCAACGCTATCGTTACTCGATAATCCTGCTCAAGCAGTTGGTGAAGACCGACTTCAAGCTGCGCTACCAGGGCTCGTTTTTGGGATATGTCTGGTCGCTGCTGCGGCCGCTGTTCATGTTCGCCATTTTGTACGTCATTTTCGGCGTTTTTCTGAAGGCCAAGGCGAACATTCCGCACTATCCGGCTTACTTGCTTCTCGGCATCCTGCTTTGGAATTTCTTCGGCGAGATTACCACCGGCAGCGTCGGCGCCATAGTAGGCAAGGGCGACCTGCTGCGCAAGATCAACTTCCCCAAATATGTCATCATCCTGGCCGTCTCGTTCTCGGCCTTCATAAACCTTCTTTTGACTTTCGTCGTCTTCTCTTTCGTGATGTTCATTACGCACGTCAGCCTGACCGGGCAGGCCGTCATAACCCTGCCGCTCATCCTGGAATTGTATTTGCTAGCCATCGGACTGGCTTTCTTTTTGAGCGCCCTGTTCGTGAAGTTCCGCGACGTACAGTACATCTGGGAAGTCATAATGCAAGCCGGCTTTTACGCCACGCCGATCCTCTACCCGCTGACGACGAACTTCGTGCCGACACGTGTCGCCAAATACATGCTGCTCAACCCGATGGCGCAGATTATCCAGGATTCGCGCCACGTGCTGGTCACGCCGGCTTCGCCCATAATTTCGACGTTCTGGGGCGGCGATAAGTGGATTTGGGCCATCCCGATCGGTATCAGCTTGGCGTCAGTGGTTTTGGGCGGCGCTTACTTCCGCAGCCGGTCTAAGTATTTCGCGGAGGAGGTTTAGCATGGCAGACGAAATCGCCATCCGGGTCGAAAGCGTTTCCAAAGACTTCTTGCTGCCGCACGAAAAGGTCGGCTCGGTCAAGGGCTTGTTCACCAGCATGTTCAAAGGCCGGAACCGTACCAAAGAGACGCAGCACGCCCTGCGCGACATTTCCTTCGAAATCAAAGAGGGCGAATTCTTCGGCATCGTCGGCCGCAATGGCAGCGGCAAGAGCACACTGCTCAAGATACTGGCCGGCATTTACCAACCGACCGAAGGCCAGACCCACAAGCGCGGCAAACTGGTGCCCTTCATCGAGCTCGGCGTCGGCTTCAACCCCGAGCTGACCGGGCGCGAAAACGTTTATCTGAACGGCGCCATGCTGGGCTTTTCCGAAAAAGAGGTCGAAGCCATGTACGACGACATCGTCGCCTTCGCCGAGCTGGGGCGCTTCATGGACCAGAAGCTCAAGAACTACTCGTCGGGCATGCAGGTGCGCCTGGCCTTTTCGATGGCGACGCGGGCCGACGCCGACATCCTCCTGATTGACGAGGTGCTGGCCGTGGGTGACGCCGACTTCCAAAGCAAATGTTTCGACTATTTCCACGAGCTCAAAGCCCAGAAGAAAACAGTCGTGTTTGTCAGCCACGACATGAACGCCGTGCGCGAGTACTGCGACCGCGCCGTACTCATCGAATCCAGCAAGCTCATAAAAAGCGGCTCGGCCAACGACGTCTCAAACGAGTATTCAAAAATGTTCCTCGAAGAGGCAGCCAACAACCCCAAAGGCAAGGCTGGCAAGCGCTGGGGCACTGGCGCCATCAGCTATAGCCGTGTAAAAATCGTGGACGACGTGCTGATCGGCCAGGACTTTCTGGAGTTTGAGGCCAAGGCCAAGGTCAGCCAAGATTGCCCGGAGGCGCTGTTCGGTTTCGTCATCCGGAATGCGGCCGGCCAGAACATAACCGGCACGAATAGCCAGATTGAAGGCCAGCGAGTCACCGACTTAAAGGCTGGTCAGACCTTGACGTTTAAGTGGAAGGTGCCGAACATTTTCAGCGACGGCTCGTACAAGCTTGATCCGGCCATTGTCCTTTATGACGGCCAAACAGCCGATTGGTGGGAAGGCGCAGCCACTTTTACGGTTGCCAGGAAAACCCACACGCCGTACTTGGTCTCGCCTAAAGTAACGCTCGAAATCGGTAAGTAGGATGTTCGATTACGACGTTTCCAACGCCCAGAACCGGGAAGACATCATCCTCAGCGGATTTTTCAAAGGCGTGAAGAAAGGTTTTTACGTCGATGTCGGCGCCAACCACCCCGACACGCTTTCCATCACCAAGTTTTTTTACGACCGTGGCTGGAGCGGCATCAACATCGAGCCGAACCCGGAGCTGTTCCGCGAGCTGGCGGCCCAGCGCCACCGCGACACCAACCTGAACATCGGCGCGGCCGACAAACCGGGCGAACTCACGCTGCGCGAATACCCCGAAGGCGACGGCCTGTCGACCTTCTCGACCGAAACCCAGAAGCAATATCGCGAGTCGAGCACTTACAAGAAATACACCGGCAAATACGTCGACCGCAAAGTGCCGGTCAAGCCGCTGAGCCAGGTTTTCGAAGAGAACGGCGTCGAGGAAATCAACTTCATGAATGTCGATGTCGAAGGCTTCGAATACGAAGTGCTGAAGGGAAACGACTGGAAGAAATATCGGCCGCAGGTCATTTGCATCGAGGCCAACCACATCAACAAGGACTGGCGGCCGCTGCTCAAAGAGGCCAAGTACGAGCTGGTTTTCAACGACGGCCTGAACAACTACTATGTGGCCGACGAGCATCGCGGGCTGGCCGACGAATTCTCATATGCTGAGGCCGTGCTCATCCGCAAGCCGGTGCTGCCGGCGCCGGCTGACGAGTGGCTGAAGCTCCAGCAGGTGCAGATCAGCCAGCTCGAGAACAAACTCATCCGCGCCGATCTGGTGGCCGACAAACTCCACCAGGAAATCGACCGTCTGAACAACCACATCGCCAGCCAGAAACGGCTTCGTTCGCTGGTCAAACAGTTAGCCTTTGCCATCAACAACATCATCATGCTGAACATCGAGAAGCTGAACAAGGTAAAGCAGCGCAAGTTGCCGCCGCTGCAGCTGGCAGCCAACCTGGAAGCCGAGCAGCGCGAGGCCGCCCTGCACGCTTACGACCTGCAAGCCTATTACGGCGTGCGCCAGCGCCAACCGGTGCTGTATGTTATCGTCAAGGGCATTTACCTTCTGATTGCCAAGGCCGTCTACAAAGTGTTGAAGTCGCTGATGAAATTGGTCAGGAGGGGGCGTCGTGTC
>DATIHM010000088.1:0-1688 GCA_035480695.1 Candidatus Saccharimonadia bacterium | reverse complement strand
TGGCGTTGTCGGTGGGTTCGGATCAGTCGCCTGAGCCGGCGGCGGGCTCTGATCCTGAGTGCCTGACGTGTCGGTCGCCGGAGGAGTCGAGGTGGTTGAGGTTGTGCTGGTCGATGTGGTGGATGATTTGGGCGTTGTCTTTTTGTAGGCCACCGCGGTTTGCACGGTTGGCTGTGTTGTGGTCGGGGTGGTTGTCGCGGCAGCCGGTGTCTGCTTGGTGGCAGTTACGGACTTAATCTCTGGCTGTTTGCTAGCGCCGGATTTTTCAGCAATTGATTTATGCGCTCCGGTATTGTTTGTCATAAAGAAGAACGCACCAGCCAGCCCGACGGCCACCAAAGCCATCAGCACCACCAGCAGCGGGTTGAGGCGGCGCGCCGACTTGGGGGTGACATTAACGGGCAGGGCTGTAGGTTCGTGCACATACGTTTTGTCGCCCAGCGCATACTCTGGCCCCTCAATCCGATAGGTGTTACCGACGCTCAGCGAGCGCACCAACTTGAGGTTGCGACTCAGGGAAAGCTGCAAGCCTCCAGCTGTTTCAAAGACCAGCTGAATATACTTTTGTCCGGGTTTATACTGCCTTCTGACAAGCACACCCGTGAAGTTCGCCATGTTGTCCGCCGGCGCATACATACGTTGTCTTCACACCCTCCCGTTTGCTACTACAATCATACGCCACGCTTGTGCTTATGGAAATTGTAATTTCTACTTTTTTGCACAGCGAATATTATTGGGGATTTTGCTAGTCAACCAGCGATATCTCGGCGGCACCCTCTGCCTGCTGAGCCTGTTTTCGCTCTTGGCGCCAACTTTGCATACGTTTACCGCCAACGGCAAGTATGGCCATGGCGTACCAAGTGAGTGGATTGCCGGCACCGCGCTGAATAAACTGCGCGGTCGGCTCGTTTTGACCGATTAAAGTAACGAGTTCAGCCACACCGGAGGAAGCAAGCCCGATAACAGCCGCGTTATTCCAACCCAACACGCCGCTTAGGCGACGTTGGTCTTCAGGCGGTTTACCCATGGCGGCGGAGGCCAAAATGTAGGGGCTGGTACCGACGTTGTAGCCTGTGACACCTCGACACAGGTTACGGCCCATGAACCGCATCACTTTTTTGAATCGTTCAAACAGTTGGCCACGAGTTTGCTCTGTTGGCTGGGGCGCTTCTAAGCCGGGTAGCATTTTAGTAATCTCCGTCTGGATAACGGGAAAGTTGCTAGCAACAGCTGACATCGCCTGTGGGTAGTGGTCAACGCCGCTGGCGAGCGTCCGAGCACCAATATACGTAAGGGCCCCGCTGACCGCGGCACCACTCAAGCCAGTCAGTTCGGGGCTGCCGCTACTGGCTAATACCTGCATCGTTATCATGGGGGTAATAACGGCCGAAGGAAGTTTAGTCATACCGAATATCTGGTTAGCTACTACTGCCCGGCCAACCCAAATGGTCCGGTGCGGCCGTTCGCTGCTCTCGACGTCGTCTCCGATAGCCTCGCGCACATCTACGAGCTTGTCTTTAAAGCCATGTAGGTGAGTGGCGAACCGACCCGCGTGAGCACTTGATTCACCCTCAACTATATCTGGGTTAACCAGGATGCCGGGATGAGACAGCATAGCTTCGCCCGTCTGAGGGGTCCACGTGATGATGTCGAGAGAGGCTGCCGCCATGATCTTTATTTCCCAGTTC
>DATIHM010000087.1:0-9201 GCA_035480695.1 Candidatus Saccharimonadia bacterium | reverse complement strand
CTCGCTGTCTTCGATGTCGGCGCTGCCGGCCGGCTCATCGGGAGTGATGGACACGCCGGGGGCCGGCGCATCTACCTGCTCCGGCTGGTCCGGTTTGGGAGGTGCGGGCTCTGCCGGCGCCGTCACTGCCGGGTCGGGTTTCTTGTCGTCGGCCAGTTTGATAACTATCGGCGGCTTTGCCGTTTCCTTAGGCTTATACACTTCCGGCAGCTTCGGCGCCGTCTTGGCCTTCTTGAATTTATCGGTGTCGATGCTGGTGGAAACGGCTGGCGTGCCGTCCTTCTCATTCATCGACATCATGGCATCGATTTTCTTGATTGCCTGTTCTTCTTCAGCTGATTCAGGAGCCTTCTTGTCGGCCATAATGCTTATCCTTCTAGAACAGTCTAGCAAAAAATAGGGCGATATGTTTATATAAAATCGAAGTGGCTGTCACATCATCAGAGGCCATGCGCCGACCGCTTAGGCGAACGACATGGACGTGACACAACAGCCACAAGCGGGTCTTCATTAACATAAAGGAGATCCAAATGGCTAAACAAGTAAGCCAAGAAGAACTCAAGTACTACGAGGACCACATGAAACATTGGCGCTCGTGGGGCTCGTGGTTCAGTTGGGGCTCGCCGGTCGGACTCGGATTGTTTTTCATATCAATCTGTTTCTGCATCTGGCTGCTCGGCCAAACATTCGGTTGGAAGTAATCCCGCCGGCAAAATAGCGCGGTTCACGTGGCCGCGCTATTTTTATTTCAATGAAGGCCGAGTACGTGGTAAACCAGGAACGCCGGCCATAGTAACGCCTTCAAAACTCCCAGCAACCCTGCGCCAAAGCTGGAAGCAGTGTGTATGTAGTACACTAACGCACCGATTAAACCCAGTCCATATACCGGTCCGCTCGCGCTGTTCGGCTTCATGTTCTTACCGTTCTTCGCCATAACACCCCCTTTGTTTTCATTGTACGCCGTCGGCGTGAGTTGCAAAGTATAATTTAAGTATGGGCTTTGAGGATGAACTGAAACACGCGGCGAAACACTTGACCCAAAATGATCCGGTGTTGGCGCCTCTTGTTGTCCAGTTTGACACGCCGACCTGGCGGCCGCACAAGAATTACTATTGGGAGCTGATTGACAGCATCATCAGCCAGCAGCTCAGCGTCAAGGCGGCGGCCAGCATCGAAAAGCGTTTCCAGGAAAAGTTCGGCGAAATCCCGGAGCCTCAAACAATTTTGGAAGCGTCAATTGAAGATTTGCGTGGAGTCGGTCTCAGTCGCCCGAAAGCCAGATACATCCAGGATCTGGCTCTGCACATTCTCGAGGGCAAACTAAAGTTTGACAAGCTCGACCAACAGACCAACGACGAAATCATGTCTGAGCTAATCGACATCAAAGGCATCGGCGAATGGACAGCGCACATGTTCCTGATTTTCAGCGTGGGCCGGCTGGACGTGCTGCCGACCGGCGACCTCGGCATCCGCAACGGCATCCGCCAGCTCTACGGCTTCAAAGACGTGCCCACGCCTGAGCAAATCCAGCGGCTGGTCAGGAAAAACCACTGGCACCCGTACGAATCAGTCGCCAGCTGGTACGTCTGGCGCTCGCTCGCCAACACCCCCGCCCTCTAATCTACCTACTAGCCACTTTGCGACTTGATCCTGTTGTTTTACATAATCACTAATCAAGTTTAGCCAGGCTGCGTTATATATATTTGACACAGCCTCACCTGTAGATTCATATAAGGCAATCTCCTCTGCTTTTAAACCCACATCGTTATCAGGCATGTACTGATGTCCAAGTACATTCCTAACATGCCTAGACTTCTTTAATAAGTCAGCAGTGTGCGGCGTAATAACCCGGAAGTCTTTCAGGTAATTAATTTTCCGTTGCGTCGTAGAAAAAGATCCATTTTCATCATCAAATTGGTTTCTGATTCGCTTATAGCTAACTTTGCCGTCAAAGACTCCTTGGGTTATGCATACCAAAACTTCGAGACAGAACTCAATTTGACTAAAAAACGCTAGGACAGTACCACGGTCACTATCTGAAAACCGTTGCCCTAAGTTAAGTTCTTTCCTAGATCCAATACCTGCCTGGGCTCTGTCACCCTTGCCGCCATAGAATGTATAGCAGCTGACAAAGTTGCCCTTGCCACGACTCTCTTGATAAAGAAAAACCGGCGGGTCATCTCTTCCTAGTCTTACCTTCCTCAGTATCGAAAAAGGGTCATTACTATTAGTGAGGCTATCTAGAAGACTCTCGAATTCGGCAGAGCAAATAATATCTTCAATCCCAAGTTCCAGCCGATCTATCTTCTTCATTTTCTTATTCTTAGGGGGTGAGGCGGTTAATGTCGCGCGGGAATAAAATCGCTTCTTTGACGTTGCTCAGGCCGACGGTCTTTTCGACCAGGCGGTCGACGCCGAAGCCGCAGCCGCCGTGCGCCGGCAGGCCGTGCTTGAACGCTTGCAGGTAGTACTTGAAGCCGGGGTGTTCCGGGTCTATACCGGCCTTTTTCATCTGTTCGACGAGCTTGTCGTAGTGGTGCTCGCGCTGCGGGCAGGTGGCGATTTCCAGGCCGCGGAACAGCAGGTCGCCCCACATGACGGTGGTCGGGTCATCGGGGTTGACCATGTGGTAGAACTTCATGGCTTCGACTGGGAAATGCGTGACGAAGACGGCGTCGCTGCCCTCGTTCTTTTTGGCGTGGTCGCAAATCCAGCGCTCTTCATCGGGAATCAGGTCTTTCTCTTTGGTGGTGTCGGTGCCCGTGGCCTTGGTGTACATTTCGTGCACCTCGGCGACGGTGTAGCGCGGGAATTTCTCTTTGAGGACGAGCTCGGGTGCGTTAAGGCTCTTCAGCTCGTCGGCGAATTCTTTGTAGATGTTGGTGAGCGCGAAGTATGTCATGTCCTGCACCATGTCGAGCACATCTTCGTGGCCTTCTATAAAGCCCATCTCGAGGTCGAGCATGTAGACTTCAGACACGTGGCGGCTGGTGGCGCTGAGTTCGGCGCGGTAAGCCGGCGCGATTTCGAAGACGCGCTCGTAAGCGCCAACCATGATCTGTTTGTAGAACTGTGGGCTCTGGGCCAGCACGGCTTCGCGGCCGAAGTAGTCGACCTTGAAGACTTCGGCGCCGCCCTCGGTGGCTCCGGCCAGGATTTTGGGCGTGTTGATTTCGACGAACTCGTGGTCTGTCAGGAAATCGCGCAGGAACCGCAAAAGGCCAGCGCGGATTTTGAAAACTTTCTGCTCTTGCAGGTTGCGCAGGCCGAGCACGCGGTGGTCGAACAGTGTGTCCAGGTTGTCGGGCTTGTGGCTGAGCGGCTTGTCGATTTCAATTGGCGGCTCGGCCTCGACCGGCACCAGCACTTCGAGCTTGGCGTCGTGCAGCTCGGCGCCACCAGGCGCGCGCGGCTCCTCTTTGACGGTGCCGTCAACCGCCAGTACGGTGCCGATTTGCAGGCCGCGCAGCTTTTCAACTTCATCCTTATCCTGAATGACGACCTGCACTAAACCTTGTCGGTCACGCACGTTAATAAAAGTCAGGCCGCCGAGCAGCCGCTTCTTGTGCAGCCAGCCTTCGATGTGCACCGACTGGCCGACATGGTCTTTGACTTGTGAACTCAAAACTCGCATCAGGGAATCATTCTAGCACTTCCTTCCCTGTTTTAACAGAGGAATTATCCGAGATTGTGCTTACGTTTCTATCTTGGTAGTATGGTTGCAATAGGGAGGGCTTGGTTTTTATGAATCCAGACGAGCAACCGAAGCCAGAGGGAACGTCGATTCCGGTGCAGTTTGATTCGTCGCCCGAGCCGGAAACGCCGGCCCCGGCAGAGCCCGCAGCACCAGTTCCGGAAACACCCGCAACCCCTGCTCCAACACCGGCCGAGCAACCTGCGCCCGAGCCAGAGCCACCTGTTCAGCTGTCAGAACCGCCAGTGCCAACAGAACCCGAACCTGCCGAGCCGGAATCAAATCCGCCCGCCCCGATTGAGCAGCCGACAGTGCCTGAACCGGAGCCTGTTCCGCCAGCGCCAGAAGGAGCATTGGTTCCGCCACCGGGAACGATTCCGCTACCTGAGCCGGAAACGCCGGCGATCCAGCCAGATGCAGCGCTAGCCCATCCGCACCCAGGCAAAGCCAGGGGAATGATGACGGCCGTCATCGCACTGGTCGTTTTCGCCGCCCTGATTGGAACCGTTACAGTTTTGGCCCACGGCCGCAACAAGCCGAAACCCGCTCCCGCTTCGCAAGTGCCGCCGGCGCCCGTGGTCTACACCGACGCCAAGACCGGCTTTAAGGTAACGCGGCCGATTGGATGGGATACCGTAACGCCAGCTGCTGGTTCGAGCGACTCGGTCGAATTCCGTGACGCCACAGCCGACCCGGTCGGCTCTAACTTCGCTTACCACCCGATTGTCACTGTCTCAACTGCTTCGTCGGGCGGTGCCAGTCTGACCCAAGTCGTTACCGGTATCAATACCGCTCTTGCCAAGCAGACTCCGGGCTATAAGAATCTGGGCTCCGTGCAGGAAACCGTTGCCGGATTGCCGGCCACCATGCTGACTTATTCGTACAACTTCGACGCCAGCTCTGCCGGGGCCAAGGGCTTGACGGTTCCCCTGACGTCCGATGAGCTCATCATCATAAAGGGGACTCAGGGCTACATAGTGCGCGGAACGGCGCTGACTTCAACCTGGGCGCAACACAAACAGGTTATTGAAAACGCCATCCTCGGTTTCCAGCCTTAGGATTTTTCGGATTCTTTGCCGGACTTTTCTGGCCCTTCTTTTGGCTCTGGCTCCTCAGATTTTTCGGCTTCAGGTTCCGGCTCAGCTGGTTTTTTAGGATGGCGAGCGGCTACGGCTGACGGGTCGCGGTACTGGTCGAAGTCGTCGCCAGGCACGTGGCCTAGCAGCTGCTTGATTATGTTCTCGACCGTCACGATGCCGACGAATTCCTCAAAACTGTTCACTACGATGAACATCGGGTGGTTGGTCACGAAAAAGGCGTGCAGCGCTTCGCTTAAGCTGTCGTTTTCGTGTAAGTAGTAGACGGTGTCGTCCATATGGTCGCCGACGCGGCCTTTGCTGTCGATGCCGAGCTCGGCGAACGCCAGCGTGCCTACGACCATTCCGCCCTTTTTGTCTTTGACGAGGATGTAGGATTGGCCGCTCTTGTGCAGTTCATCGATGAGGATTGGCCCGACCGTGTCGGTGGCGACGATGGTTTTGACCTTTTTGCGCGGCGTCAATACGTCGGCCACGCGGTAGTCGTTGAAGGTCAGGGCGCGGCGAGCGATTTCCAGTTCTTCTTCGGTCAGGCGGTTGTCATCCTGGTACTGCTGGCGCTCGATCAGGTCGACCAGGTCATCCCGCTCGAAGATTCGCGTGTGGTTGCCGGCGACGTAACGGTGCTCCACCACTTCGGCGCTGCGGCTCAGCGGCCGGTGCAAGTAGTTCAGCAGCCAGGCGATGAACGGCGTCACCAGCTTGGTGAGCTGCGCGCCGACTTTGGTCAGGCGGGTGGCCGGAACCAATGAAAAGACAATCCATAAGATCGGGCCGACGACCAGCAGGCTGACCCACAAGTTCAAAGCTTTGGCCATCAGCACCAGGCCGACAGCGGTGGTCAGGCCGATGTAAAGCCAGAGCAGCGTCCGCAGGCTGTTGCCGTAAGCCACCGCGCGGTAGAGTTGCGAAGCCAGCGGGTCATGCCGTTCCGCCCGCCGTTTGAGTTCACGAGCCGGCAGGTAATTGTAAGTCTTGCGCACCACGACGCCGCCAAGAGCCAGCACCAGGAAAATGACAGCCAAGACGAAGTTATTCATGCCACTTTAGCTTATACTCAAAACAGCTTTTTGGAAATGCTGCTAGCTCGGCCCGCGTAGCCTCTTCCGAACTTCACCAACGTTCATGTCTCTATCCTGTGCAACTGTTCGGTAAGCTGTGTTCAGGACCGACCTCCGGGCATTTTCCCTATTAAGGTCAGCTGTCTTGTTACCGAAGCCCTTTTCTCCTGAAAAGACCCGTTCGAAAAACCTGTGTACGGTAATCTGTGCTTCCCGTAGGTGCCCCATGACCACATACCAATCAGTTTTAAACGTCCATGTATCCTGAACCGGCTCGAGTTCCTGATCAAGTCGGCCACGCTCAATCTCTAGATGCGGCGGCTGTGCAGATTCTAATTCTCCACCCATAGTTCCATTTATAGCACGAAGGCATTGTATAATTAAATGACTTAAAGGAGATTTCATGTCCAAGCAATTCTTAGCAGTCATCGCAGCCATCATTATCGTTTTCGTGGGGATTTTCGCCCTGACAGGTAACAAGTCCAATGGCAGCGGCGGCTCAAAGGGTGGTTCCAGCACATTGACGCAGCACGTCACTGGCCAAGGCAAAAGCGGCGTCGCTCTGGTGGAATACGGCGACTACGAGTGCCCGTTCTGTGGCCAGGCTTACCCGGTCATCAAGCAGGTCGTGTCTGACCTGAACGAGCAGATCACCTTCCAGTTCCGCAACTTCCCGCTGGTCAGCATCCACCAGAACGCTTTCGCCGGCGCCCGCGCTGCCGAAGCCGCCGCGCTTCAGAACAAGTTCTGGCAGATGCACGACGCGCTTTACGAGAGCCAGAGCAGCTGGACCAGTGCCAGCGACCCAACGACTTACTTCAACCAGTTGGCACAGCAGCTCGGCCTGAACGTGACGCAGTTCAAGACGGATTACGCCTCGAGCAAGGTGAATGACCTCATCAACGCCGACATGGCCGAAGGCAACAAGCTCGGCATTACCGGCACGCCGACCTTCTACCTCGACGGCAAGCAGGTCACCCTGCCTTACCAGAGTGGCGCCCCCGCTGTTGAGCAGGTCATCAACGCCGAAATCGCCAAGAAGCAGCCGGCTTCGAGCAGCTCGACCAACACATCCACCAGTTCGACTTCGAACACCAGCACCACCACGAACAACACCAGCACTTCGAGCTCGTCGCCCGGCACCGCCAGCCCCTACTAGTAATACAGAAATTTACGCCACTCAGGCTTTTCTACATGAACCCTCACCCGTAAAACAGGTGTTTCCACGACTTTTATTTTGACGGACACCTTCACTCCTAAAAGCACCGGGATTTTCCCGCACATCCGGCACTTTTTGTTTGGTTTTTTGTCTCTCCCAGGCCGCGGCCTTGGTTGATACGACTATTCTAGCAACCCTTCCCGCTTATGTCAATTTGCCAGCGAGACATAAAGCCAGTTGTGGTCACTGTAGCGTTCGACGCTCTTGAGCACGCCTTTGGCGTATTGGCGTTCGCGCAGCGCCTGACGGACTTTGCCCGAGGAAACTTCCGGCGCGAAGCTTTCGAAAATCGTCACTGCCTTGGGCTGGGTTTGCCAGCTTTCGACGATTTCGTGGATTTTTGCCCGGTCGTCTTTGAAGCGCAGGCCGATGACCAACTCACTGGCTTGGAGCAGTTTTTCAACGTGCGGCCACTGCGCCAAACCTGGCACTATGTCGGAACCGAACAGGAATACCAGCTCATCGCCCGGGAACATCCGCTGTAAAAAGGGCAGTGTGCGGTCGACGTTGAAGCTGACATCGACCAGCTCGAGCACCGTGAATTCGGGATACGGCTTAGCGGCACGGTTGAGCATGGCGACGCGGTGGCCGAAATGCTCGACCTGGTGCTTTTGGCGCGGACGGCGCTCTGGCAAAAAACAGATGCGGTCGAGGTTGGCCGCCTTCAAAGATTGCAGTGCGAACGCCATGTGCCCGCTGTGCACCGGGTCGAACGTGCCCGCGTAAATCCCAATCCTAGCCATTGGCCAGAGCTTTCGCTGTCCTTTCATAGAGCCGGGCAACGTTTTCGCCGCTTTGGAGGAACTTGTGGTTGTACTGGGTCAGCGACAGGCCGCCGAGCTGGCCGTTGAGCGTTTCATATAAGAGTTCGGCCACGGCCGGGTCCCACTCGCCGCGCGGGCAGGCTGAATCGAGCGCGCCCATCGAACAGCGTGGCGCACCGGGCTTACCCATGCCCTCCTCTTGCCAGCCATAGCGACGGATATAATCTGCGGCCCTCAAAAGGATTTCGGCCGCCTGTCGTTTAAGTCTTGTATCTCTCATAAATAAATTATACCTGTTAGCCCGCTTTAGCCGTATAACCGCACTGTTTGTTTTTGCAGCGGAAAACGCCTCGTTCGGCTTTCAGCGTCTCATGATACGTTCGGCACTTCGGGCAATTCACGCAGTTCATTGTCTCTTTGTCCGACTTAGACGAGCCCGATTTGTTGCCGTAGCCGGAGGTTTCAAGCTGGTTTTTCGTAGACAGTGGATTATCTTCGTCAGCTTCGGCCGTCACACCGCAGCCGCTGAAGCCCTGGCCACGTTTGGCGGCGCGGCCGCCTTCCCTGTCCAT
Source organism: Candidatus Saccharimonadia bacterium (assembly GCA_035480695.1). Taxonomy (GTDB): domain Bacteria; phylum Patescibacteriota; class Saccharimonadia; order Saccharimonadales; family UBA4665; genus DATBED01. The sequence goes on along the minus strand of DATIHM010000087.1, from coordinate 794 downwards.
TTCGCGCAGCAAGCCCTGGCCGGCTACTACGGAACGCTGCGAAACGACCGAGCGGGCTGTAAGCTTACCCGGGGTGAAAGCCGGTTCCTCTTTTAACCTGCCGACTTTTCTTTCGTAACGGGCATTGGCGGTGGCTGCCATTTTGTAGCGCATCTTTTCAGTGGCTCGGGAATCGGCCAGCTTGCATTGCGTGAAGTAATCGACCAGGTCGTTCTGCTTAGCGGCGAACTCGTAGGCATCGACGTCTTTGTGTTGTTTGTTTTTAAGGATGCCGGCGTGCCATTTGCCGCCGAGGTGATACGCTAACCCGTTGTCATATACCCTGGTCAGGTTGTCGGCCAGTTTGCGTTGCTGTTTGGTGCTCAATGAGAGGTTGATGCGCTGGCCGAGCAACTCGCCTGGCTCTACCTGTTTGCCCAAACTAGTGTAAATGCCCTCGAGCGCCTGCCGGTCAGACCGGTCAAGGCTTTGGGTGGTAATGCTGACTTTGCCGTCAGGCTCATGCGTGACGATGCGCAGCATAGTCTGTTTTCGGGAAGCGTTGTAGCCACCAACATCATCGCTTGTACCCATCAGTTCGGGCGGGAAATCCGACACCACGACGATGGTGTTAGCCGTTTCACCTTCGTCGGTCAGCAGTTCGCCGCGCGCCATGGCTTCCATGTCGTCGAGTTCGCCGCGCTCAATCAGTCGGCGCCTCAGTTCGAAGAGAAGGCTTGGATTGCGTTCCGCCATCAAGCGGGCTTCTGCCACGGAATTGTCGAAGATTTGCCTTAGAGGCTCACCGTCTTCGC
>DATIHM010000086.1:0-7836 GCA_035480695.1 Candidatus Saccharimonadia bacterium | reverse complement strand
TAGTAAGGCGTTTCTTCTACGGTGTAGTCAAATTCAGATAACCTCTCAGGATAGACATTCCCAGTCATAACATTATAATACCATATTTAGGTTGAAATATCAATATATCCCTTAACTCAGTGGCTTTCATAAGGTATACTTTGGCACAATGACGAAGGAACAAATCATTGCCCTGCCCAACCCGCACCTTCGGCAAAAGTCGAAGCGGGTTGGAATCGTGACCGACGAAATCCGTCAGGTCGTCGACGACATGAAGGCCGCCACCATCGACTGGGACCAGAGCCGCGACCACGAGGTCGGCGTGGCGCTGGCCGCCGTGCAGATTGACCGACCGTACAAAATCGTGGTAGTGCGCAACGATTACAACGACAAGTCCAACCACGATTTCACGGTGTTCATCAACCCGGAAATCGCCAAGGCCGAAGGCGAAATCGTTGAGGACTACGAGGGTTGCCTGAGCGTGCCGAACATATACGGTAAGGTGTCGCGGCATTCCAAAGTGCGGGTCAAAGCGCTTGATATGAACGGCCGGTCGTTCCGCGTGACAGCCGAGGGCTTTTTGGCGCGGATTTTCCAACACGAAATCGACCACTGTAACGGAATCGTTTTCATCGATCATATCAAAGATAAGCAGGATGCCTTTTTCAGGCTCGATGCCGACGGCAAACTGCAACCATTGGACTATAAGAAAGATGTCGAAAAAGATCCTGTTCTTTGGTAATGAGCGCCTGGCGACAGGCGTAACGACCGGTGCGCTGGTGCTGCGCGGCTTGATTGAAGACGGTTACGAAGTGGCTGCCGTGGTGGTCGCCCAGGTCGAAGCCGGCGCCTCGCGCCAGCCGCGCCAGCTGGAGGTAGCCAAGCTCGCCGGGCAACACGATATTCCGGTTTTGGCGCTCGAAAACCTGGCGGAATCCGTCGGCCAGCTTAGCGGGCTCGGCGCCGAAGCAGCCGTTTTGGTAGCGTACGGCAAATTAGTACCACCAGAGTTAATCGAGGCTTTTCCGCACGGAATCATCAACGTCCACCCTTCCCTTTTGCCGAAGTACCGCGGCTCGACCCCGCTGGAAAGCGTCATTTTGGACGGCGCCAACGAAACCGGTGTTTCGCTGATGGCTTTGGCGGCCGAAATGGACGCCGGCCCTGTTTTTGCCCAGCAAAAGGTCGCGCTGTCAGGCAGCGAGACCAAGCAGGAATTGGCCGACAAGTTATCGGGAATCGGCGCCGAAATGGTCAGGTCAAACCTATCGGCCATCTTGGATGGCGCGCTTGAACCGCAGCCGCAAAGCGGCCAGCCAAGCTTCTGCCAACAGATTGAAAAAGCCAATGGCGAGATAGACTGGAACAAGCCAGCCACAAGCTTGGAGCGCGAAGTCCGAGCCTACGCCGGCTGGCCACGTAGCCGTTCCAAAATCGCCGGCACGGATATCGTTATAACTGCGTCGCACGTAATAGATGGCCAGGGCGAGCCCAGCAAACTATGGCGGCAAGGCAAAGAGTTCGGCATTTACACATCAGATGGCATCATAGTTATAGATAGATTGATTCCGGCTGGCAAGAAAGAAATGTCGGCCGAAGCCTTCTTAGCCGGCTACCAGCTGAATGAGGTGGGCGGTGACTGAAGGTTTCACTCCACATGCCGAAGGGCCGCCTTCAACTGAACAGCGGCTAGATGACATACGTGACCAGCTGCTTTTCCTGTCAGGAGACAGCGAAGACGGGCACCCGAACGCCCCCGACAGGTATATGCAGGCCTTTTACGGGCGCTTTTATGGCGTGCTGTTTGAAGATGAGAGGCCAAACACCCGGGCTTTGGCCCGCCAAGTATTGGACAGGCAGCCCGATATGTCCTCCGTTAATTTCGCCAACGCAAGCATGCGTGTCGGTCAGGACTTTAAACTGCGCAACCAGTGCCCTGCCTATCCTAAAAATCATGACACTGCCGAAGCTTGGGATGATTTTTTTGACGCGATAGAGAGTGATGGAAATGCGCGGTGGGCATATGAACTGCGGATGACTTTCAACGTCCAGAGTAACATCTCTGGCCGCGGCTTGCCGCCCAGGATAATCGCACTGGCAGATGGTTACGACAGTCCTATAAGAATCCTGGATGTCGGCTGCAGCCGGCACAGAGTCATGGGGAAATGGGCCCTGGTCGAGAGTAATCCGGACTTCAGTTACGACTATGTCGATGTAATGCGTAGGCCAGAGCATGATGCTGCTGAACCAATGCGCGACTTAGATAAGACGATCAGGCTAAACCAGGTTCGTCGCATGGGGCATTTGCCACTAAAGCTGGCTATGGGTATTGACCGCTGGGAGCTGCTTGAATCAACAATGAAAACTTGGGCTAAGAGCTGCTCATTTTACCCCAGCGAGCTCTTGGGCGACATGGGGAGAGTACAGGAATTTGATTACCTGGAGAAGCATTGGCCAATCAATCTGCGTTTCCATTGCGATGATTTCGCTTATTTTCAACATGACGCCTTTGAAAAAAAGTTCCCGAACCCTGAAGACCGCGAATATGACATGGTGCTTTTCTCGACTATACTTTATCAATTAGGTTCCCAACAAATACAGCAGATGCTCGAAAACGCCCGCCACTATGTCAAGCCAGACGGTTTGATAGTAGTCCAGGACTTCATCGAACAGATCGACGGAAGAGGGGAAATGACATTCGCACCTAAGTGGAGTAAGTGGACCTATGGCGTCTGGATGCAGCGGATGCTCGACGCCGAGGCTGGCTTCCAAAAGTACCTGACTCTCGATAGCGGCCGGGCCAAGCAGTGGATTTTCGAACCGACCATGGCCAAGCTTACCCGTGCCAGCGAATTCGGGCTGATTCCTTCAGCCGCCTAACCTTTTAAGTGGCGCTCAACCATCTTCGAATACCTGTTCATGAATTGCATCTGGTCTCGGCCGATGCCCTGCTCATACTGGTAGTAGCTGAAAATCATTGCGCCGCCATCGCGGGCTTTTAGAGGATAAACCGCGCTGTAAGCAATACCGGCGCTGGCCTGGTTGATACGCGCCTGTTGCGCCGTCAAGACCGGGTTGAACAGGAACCGCCAATCTGTCGTATCTTGCTGCTCACCACTTTTAATGGCCAGTGCTATGATATTGCCGCGGGTTTCGACCGGGATCTTGATTTTTTCGAAAGGCACTACCGATACGAGAGTCGTATTTTTCGCAAAGTCGGTGTTAGAAAGTGCGATTCGGTCAATCGTGCCGCTTTTCTTGTTAACCAGTAGCAAAACAATGATACCGAGGAACATAAAGGCCGTTTGCAACCTCTGTTCGAAGGGCGTATCGACGATTCGCTGGAAAAGCTCTTTGTCATTCTTAGCAGTCGCCAGCAGTTTTTGTAGCTGCTCATAGTCTACTGCGGGCTCGGTTGCATTCACTGCTACTGGGCTGGCCCTGCCGGTGGTTGCTGATCTGGAAATGGCGGTGTTGGGTTAGTAGGCGGAGGGGTCGGCTCGGGCGGATTTGAATCCGGGGTCGGAGGAGCCGGTGCAGGTGGTGTCGGTGGCACATATGGCAGAGGTGGTTCGGCTGGTGGCGGAGACTGACTAACAGGCTGCGGGGATGGGCTTGGTGGCGGAGGAGTCGGCGCGGCTGGCGGTGGCGCCGGCTGATACGGCTGAGGGTCGGGTGCTAGTGCTGGTGCTGGTGTCGGCGCGGCTGGCGGTGGTGAATAAGGTTGGGGCGGAGCGGATTGTGGGTCAGCAAGGGGCTGAACAGCCGGTTGGCCTGGGTTCGGCGTAGGAACCGGTGGCACTGCCGCTGAGGCTGGCGCTGCAGCCGCCTGGGCCTGCGACGCGGCCAAGATTGCCGGCGCCGTCTGGGCGACTTCCGCCTTCAGTTTGTCAAATTCCTCTTGGACGATATCTTTATAATTCGGGAAGTTGGTTTCGAGCCACTTGAAGGCGCCGGCGTCGTCCTTTGCCTCAAAGTAACGCTCAAATTCGTCGAGCTGTTCATTACTCATCTGGTCGGCCAAACGGATACCGACACGCATCTCAAGCGTTTCGTAGATGTGCTTCAAGAAGCCGTTCTTCTCAGTATCGGGCAAAGCGCCCAAGCCTACTTCTTCGAGCAAACTGTTATCGATTTTGAGCATACGCTAATTTTACCTCGCCATTTCTTAATTACAAAGTTCGCGTTACGGCCTCGCGGGTGAAGACGTCGATGCGGTCACCTTCTTGCAGTTCGAGACGTTTTTCAGTCTTGAGGCTCATGCCACACATTTCGCCTTCGAAAACTTCTTTGGTGTCGGAAGGGCCACGCTTCAAGCCGGTCAGTTCGACTTCGGCCAGTTGCTCACCTTCGCGGCTGACCCGCGCCAGGGCTGGAGCCGTCAACTTACCCTTAGTGACTTCGCCTCCGCAGATGACTTCACTGCGGGTCGTTTTGAAAATGCCCTTAACTATCAGCCGGCCGAGTTCGTTCTCAACGATTTCGGGACTAAGTAGCTGGGAAAGCTCGTTTTTAACGTCATCTATGAGTTCGTAAATGACTTTATACAGGCGGACGCTGACTTTGTCGCGCGAGGCTTGCTGGCGGCTGCTGGTCGGCAAGTCGACATTGAAGCCGTAGATTATGGCACCGCTGGTGTGGGCCAGGTGCAGGTCGTTTTCGCCGACCGGCCCGATGCCGGAACCGACGATGCGTACGGAAACTTCGTCGGTATCCATCGCTTTAAGGCTGTCGATTACAGAGGTCAAAGAACCCTGGACGTCGGCTTTGATGATGAGGTTAAGTTCCTGGAGTTGGCGGTCGCGGTTGATGAGCCGAATCAGCTCGTTGCTGCCGATATCCATGCGGGCAGCGCCGGCGTGACGTTCAGTGGCGGCCGTCGACGCCTGTTGGCGAGCGGTTTTTTCGTTATCGACCACAGTAAATTCGTCGCCGAATTCGGGCAGCGTCTTAAAACCGGTAATCGCAACAGGCGTCGACGGCGTCGCCTGCTTGAGCGGCTTGCCATCGGTTGATTCCAGATTGCGTATCTTCGCATAAGTGCCGCCAGCTACCACGAACTGGCCAGGCTTTAGCGTGCCGGCCTCGACCAACGCCTGAGCGACCGGCCCGCGACCCTGCTCGACATGTGCTTCTATAACCAGACCGCGGCCTGGCACAGCTGTGTCGGCCTTCAGCTCTTCAACATCGGTCACCAGCAGAATCATGTCCAATAATTGCGGTATTCCCTCTTTGGTCTTGGCTGAAACCGGCACCACGACCGTGTCACCGCCCCACTCCTCGACCATCAGGTCGTTCTCGGAAAGCTGCTGTTTGACGCGGTTCAGGTCGGCGCCTTCTTTATCAATCTTGTTGATGGCCACGATGATTTTGACGCCGGCTTTGCGGGCAAATCGAATGGCTTCAACCGTCTGCGGCTTGACGCCGTCATCGGCCGCCACCACGATAATCACTATGTCGGTAAGCATGGCGCCGTGCTCGCGGATAGCCGCGAACGCCTCGTGGCCAGGCGTATCCAAAAAAGTAATCACGCGGTCGTTGTGCTTCACCTGATAGGCCGAAATATGCTGGGTGATGCCGCCGGCTTCACCCTTTACGACGTTGGCTTCCCGGATGGCATCCAGCAGGCTGGTTTTGCCGTGGTCGACGTGGCCCATCACTGCCACGACCGGCGGCCGGGCCTCGGCTTTGTCGCTGACAGTCTTCTTGGGCCGGACTGGCACCACCTCTTCGACAGTCTTGCGGCGTGCGACCTCCAGGCCGAGACCCAACTCCTCGACGATTATCTGCGCAGTATCGAAGTCGATACGCTCGTTCACGGTCGCCATCACGCCGTTCTTCATGAGCTCGGCTATCAGGCGCGAAACAGGTATCGACAACCGCTCGGCCAAGGTGCCGACGGTAATCAGATCTTCGATTTCGATGGTGGTCTTGGTGTCTTCTGCCATATCCGTCGACTCCTTTCTGGCCCGCGGGCCGATTGCCTTAAACTTTCATATTATTTCTTGTCTTCTTTAGCTTTGGAAGGCTTGGCCTTCGCTTTGGCCTTAGCTTCTTTGAGACTCAGAGCGATTTTGCGGTTCTCGGTGTCGATGTCGAGCACCTTGAACTGCTTCTTCTCGTTCAGCTGGAACAACTGCTCGGGGTCGACCGCTTCGTCGTCGCTCATCTCTGAAACGTGGACCAGTGCTTCGACGCTCGGGCTCAGTTGCACGAAGGCGCCGAACGGCGTGATGCGCGTAACCTTGCCTTCGACCAGGTCGCCTTTCTTGAAGGCTTTGACCTGTTCCAGCCATGGGTCTTCGCTCATCTGTTTGAGGCTCAGGCTCAGGCGATCCTTGTCGATACCGATAATCTTGGCTTTGACCTTGTCGTTGACCTTGACGTAATTGCGTGGGTTGTCGACTCGCTCCCAAGAGATTTCGGAAATGTGCACCAGGCCTTCGATGCCCTCGACGTTAACGAACGCGCCGAAGTCAATCACGCCGGTGACGATACCTTCGACGACATCGCCGACCTTAAGCTCGCTGAAGCGGGCGGCCATGTCGTCTTTGACGGCCTCTTTCTCGCTGAAAATCAGCTTGTTGTCTTTGCGGGAAACGTCCAGCACCCGCGCGCGCAACGGCTTGTTGGTCAGGGCGTGCAGCTTTTGCAGGATCTCGTCTTTGTCGGCGCCCGAAACGCGCGGATAGTGCCCGGCCGCCAGCTGGCTGACTGGCAAAAAGCCGCGGATTCCTTCGAGCTCGACCAGCAAACCACCCCTGTTAGCATCGTACGGGATGACCTCTATGATTTCATTGGCCTCGTGCACGCGCTGCAGCTCGTCCCAGCCGCGGTCTTTGACGGCGCGCTTCATGCTGAGTAAAGCATGCCCCTCGTCCATCTCAGGATCGATGACGCTGACGGTCACTTTCTGCTCTTCTTCGAGCTGTTGGCCATGGCCGATTTCGCGGCGCATAACCACGCCGACGCCCTGGGCGCCCAAATCCACCCAAACCTCGTTCTTTTTGACGGCCAGAACGGTTCCCTCTAAGGTATCACCGGCCACCAAACCCTTGATGTCGCTGCTCTCGAGCAGCTCATCCATAGTTAATGATTTTGACATGTGTAACATGCCCCTTTCGTAAGTATTTCCAGTCGGCCTCTCAGCCTACAAGATTACCTTCTATTATATCTTATACAACACTTATGCGCAACGGTGGCGGCCATGAAAGCTGACAAGCATTTCGCCCTTCAGGGCTATACGATTCGTGCTAAACTCAAAGCATGTATCTGGGGGTTGATGTGGGCGGCACTAAGACGCTCGTGGCTGTTCTGAGCGACGAGGGCGTCATCTTGGAAAAGGAAAAATTCCCTACCCCGAAAAAGTACGGCGAATGGTTGGCTGACCTCGAAAAAACGTTGAAAGGGTTCAAAAATGGCGACTTCCTGGCTGCGGGAGTCGGCGTGGCTGCCAGCAGCCTCGATAGGCGGAACGGCATCGCCCGGGCCTTCGGCAACCTGCCCTGGAAAAACGCGCCCGTCCAGGCAGATGTCGAGCGTGTCGCCGAGTGCCCCGCAGTCGTTGAAAACGACGCCAAAATGGCAGGCCTGTCCGAAGCCATGATGCTCAAAGACAAGTTTTCGCGGGTCGCCTACGTGACAGTCAGCACCGGCATCGGCTTCGCCCTGATTGAAAATTGCGTCATCAACACCGGCGTCGGCGACGGTGGTGGCCGCACGATTCTGCTCGAATATAAAGACAAGTTGATGCCATGGGAGGATTTCGCCGGCGGCCGCGCTATAGCCGAAAAGTACGGGGAAGCCCATGACATTAACGACCAGGCCACCTGGCAGGCCATCTGCCGCGAGCTGGCC
>DATIHM010000085.1:0-10485 GCA_035480695.1 Candidatus Saccharimonadia bacterium | reverse complement strand
GGCATGGCTGTCGTGGCCGGTACCGGCGACAGCGGCACTTCCGGGGTGGGCGGGCAGAGCTGGCCGGCCGACATTCCCGAGGTCGTGGCAGCTTCGGGCACTTCCCTGCAAATCAACAACGACAATACCTGGGCCAATGAGACCGTCTGGGCAAATTCGGGAGGTGGCTGTAGCACGACTTACTCGGCGTCGGCTTGGCAGAGTTCGCTTAGCAACTGGGCCAGCGGCGGTTGCGGCGGTAACCGGGCTTTCGGCGACCTGTCGGCCGATGCCGACCCCAGCACCGGCGCCGCTATCGTAATCGGCTCATCGTGGTTCCTGGTCGGCGGCACGTCGCTGTCTTCACCCCTGATAGCTGGCATGTTCGCACTCGGCAATGACCTGGCGGCGGGCACTACCGCCAGCAGTGTCCTTTACCAAAATGCCCATTCCTCAGCCTTGCACGACACCATATCGGGCAACGATTGCTTGGGCGCCGGGCAGCAGCACTGCACGGCTGGCAGCGGTTTTGATACACCGACCGGCCTTGGCGCGCCAAGAGGCTTGACTCTATTCCAGTCGCATCTGCCTGAAGATTTCAACCAGGATGGCCACATCAATCTTTTAGATTTCAGCATGCTGGCCAGCAAGTACGGCCAGTCCGGCGATTCGCTCGGGCGGGTCGATGCCAACCAGGATGGCACGGTCAACCTGCTCGACTTCAGCTTGCTGGCCAGCCGCTACGGCAGCGAATAGCTAGAGCTTGAAGGCGTGTTTGGCGGCGCGCAATTTGCGTGAGAACCGCCTTAATCCACCCCTGTGGCGAATCATTTCGACAGCGATATAGAAGATAATCAGCGCGACAAACACGCCCAGCGCAGCTGCCGCACCGTTCGGGACTGGTATTTCTACCGGCAACAGGGCCGCAGTAGCCTGCTCAGTATTGTTCTGGTCCTGGACGTAAACTGGCGCGCTGTATGTATGGCCATCAGCCGTATATTCAATATGGTGTAAGCCAGGCGACACCTGTATGAAGGTTGCCACGCCGTGACCGTCGGTCTTCGCCGTCTGCAAGGTCGAATGCAGGCTGACCTGCGTGTTTACAACCGGCTGGCTGCGGCTGTCAAGAACTGTCACATGCACCATAAAACCGGCCGTCTGGAAGTGCCCGACCGACAATTTGGCCTGGCTGCCCGCGGCATCCTGCCCGACGACTTGATAGTAATAGTCGGTTCCGGGAGTGAGATGGCTCAGCGTGAAGCTGGCCGTCTTGCCGCTTTCGACCGAAGTTTTAGACGTCAGCTTACCCGGGGCAGTCCCGTACACGACGTATAAAGACATAGACTGCAAGCTGGAAACGCTCAATGTCGCCGAATGCATCCCCTTGTCGACCAAGTCGGCCTTTAAGTTCGAGGCTGCCGCGATAGCTGTCGGAGCCGTCACCGAAACGACGGGTGCTCCACTGGTCTGAGTAGTGCTGTCCAGTGGATTCGCCCTGGCCACACCGCCGGCGGCAACCCGCGAACTGCCCGATGAGCCTGAGCCACCGCCGAATCCGCCGGCTCCAGCCCCTAAAGTGATTGTCGCGCCCGACGAGGACGGGTTCGTGTACGAACCGCCGCTGGTGGCGTTGGCATTGCTGAGCACCAACGACGCGCTCCCGCTGGCCGCCAAAGCCGTGAAGTTCATGTTCGCTATCAGTGAATCGCTACTGACGCCACCGGAAAGGTTGCCGAGTGCCAGCGTAATCACCCCGCCGCCGACCGACTTTTGCAATTGGACATCAAATGGCGACGCCGATGTGTCCACGCTGTTCAGCTGCAGGGCGCCACTGTTATAACTGACTGTCGCCTGGACGCCGTCAACTTTCGTGCCGGGTGTTATCCGCAGCGAAAGTGTTTCGGAAGCGCCCGCCGCCAAGCCGCTCGAGGCCGGCGTAATATAAATGGCACCGGTTCCGGCCCACGCCTGGCCGGGCAAAGCCGACAGCACCAGGATGGTGGCCAGCAGGATTGCGTTGAGTTTCCGTTTCAGGCGCATTTTTGTCTACTCTTACACCTAACAGTATAAGCTTAAGCGGTGCTGGCGGCAATATCAGTGGTCTTCGGGCAGCCGGCCGGACTTCGTACTAAAAATCACCCCTGCTTTCTTCTTAACTCTAACGTTCCGCTAACATCTGTAGCATGTTCTCCCGGGAAATAGGTCTACCGTCTAGTTGCTTCATCATTTCGGTCGCTGATATACGGTACACTACGCGGGAACCAACGCGGCGCGGCAATACGATGTGCTTTATCGTGCCGTCATGTATGCGGTTCATCACAGTGGCTGTACTGATACCGAGGAAAGGGGCTGCCTCGCGTACTGAAAGCAGGTGTGCGGAACGTACGGTATTGCGACCGTAATTTCTTTCAAAATATAGACGGCTGTCAGTTTCATCAAGACCGCTAGGTATCTTGTTACTATCCCCGTTTTCGTCAGACATACGCTCATATACTTTTTTGGACCTAGAGCCGTTCGACGTAGTTCCGATATTGTCTGGCATCTGTTCGAGCAAGGTTCGGAAGAATTCGGAGTCGAACAAACCATCTATCTCGCCCATATCTTTAATTTTCCTATCAAGGCTGACTTCCGCCCCGGATTCCTTCAGGACCTCAGCTACCAGCTCGGCATATTGCTGGGCGCGCAAGTCAGGCTCAATACTGCTCCATATCACCTGGAAACCGATTTCATAGTGCGGGATTTCTTCGTGGTCATTATGGCTATTAGAGATAATTTCAGTGCCGGGAAGTTTAGATAGTCCTTTCATGGCTATCTGCTCCTCCTCTGTAAGCCGGCCGAACACACCGACCCAGCGGTTCATGGTGCCGTCGCTTGCCATCTCGATGTATTTCGTTTCGTGTTCAGGTATAGTCATACGGTTTAGACCCGCATCGAGGCAGCAAGTTCGTCTTGTGCCTTACGCATCAACCGGCTGATATGCATCTGTGAAACGCCTAGCCGTTTAGCAATTTCTGCTTGGGACATCTCAGCAAGACGGTATTCTATGATTTTGGGCATCCTCTTGTCGGAAAGTTTTCCTACCGCTTTTTCGAAATCTACTTTGGTATCGGCAGCATCAAAGGCCCATTCACTTTCAGGGTCGCTTACACTTTCACCGACTGACAATGGAATCACTTCCCCTTCTTTACTTCTAACAGGCTCATCGAGCGAGTTAACGGAATAAGCATACCTGGATGCATCCATTGCCTGGGTAGCCTTTTTCTCATCTACTCCAAGTTTTTCCGCTACATCAGCAACCGTCAGCTCTTTGCCCTCTGCTTCTGCAGCATTTCTCAGCTTGGATACTCTTAGGGCATGCTCTTGCAAAGAACGCTCTACATGGAGATTCCAATTGTCGCGAAGGTGATTCTTTATTTTGCCTTCCATTGTTGGGATTGCAAAACTGCTAAATGTCGTGCCTTGGCTCATATCATATCGGTCAACCGCTTGAATTAACCCCGTGCAAGCAATTTGAAATAAATCGTCGAATGGTACAGTCGTCATCTCAAACCGTCTGGCGACCTTTAGGGCCAGCGGCATGAAGTTTATTATTAAAGTTTCTCTGCTCCGCGGATTACTTTCAGTCATCTCAGCGAATAAATGCTGTGTTTCCTCTTTTGAAGGGAGTGTTTTTGAGTATGCTGGTTTGGCTTGACCCGCAACTTCAACACCTGGTACGAGCGCCAAGTGCCCGGCGGCCTGTTCTACACCTTGCTCCAGCGGCGTTTCGAAAATCGTCTCATCTGGTGCATCCTGGACTGCCGCATCGACGTGCTCGATAGCCCCGACCTCAATCTGTGCCATAGTTAATACTATTATACTACAATTCCTTCTGATGACAAGGTGATTGGCGTGGTATATGTGTGGTTATGCTACGCGACATCAAGACCTTACTGACCGCTATCCCTTGCTCGACCCTGCTATCTGGAGACCGCACAGTACATAGGCTTGTGCATGTCACGCACCTGTCTGGTTACGGCTCGAGTCGATGCTGCAAATCATACCAGCTTGATACTCGGCAATAGCGTCCATTTCATCAAAAAAGGCATCAGCCAGCTCTTGACCCCCTGGCACAAACTCCTCTTCTTTGATGACCTTATCAACATCGTCCACAACACCGTCGACATAGCCAAACTTTATATCTTCATATCCGCTACCATTAGTAAGAACGGGGGCGCTGACGTATTCTGTCCAATAAATACTATCGGGGGTAACTAACATTTTGATGTCCCTCAGCGTTTCAACTGAAGGGTTATTAAACACAATAGTGGCGGACTTGCCTTCATAACCTGTACTCTTGAGACAGAGTCTTAACCTTTCCTGTGTCTCGGACGTAAGGTTTTCATTGTCATCCTCAATATTGTTTGGGGTACTTTTAGCACCAATACTGACTATCTCGCCACGGCTTTCGACAGACTGGTCACCGGATGTTAAACCATCAACGATTCTGGTAAGATCCTCGGTGGCTTCGCGTAAATCAAATACCAGGGCCCATTTTTCATATGGTCTGAGCTTCCTAAGCCATGCTCCCTCTACAATTGTCTCTCCTGACTCACTCTGCTCTAATACTTCTATGTGTAGTTTGGGGCCTGCGGGCTGTGAATGTGCCTCAATAATATGGAATACGTGCGTTCTTAGTCCGCTAATTGTTTCTGCTTCAAAGGCGAATGAGTCTTTGCTACCTGAAATACGGGTATATTTTATTGCCTCTCCGCCTAGGTGAGATGCGAGTTCGCCACCTTCAATCTGATGAGCAAGTCGCTGGGCGTCATGCTCGCTTGTATGACCCACCCCTTCGTACAGATCATACAGCTCAAAGTATCCTTTGACTACTGCGGGTAATTCCTCATGTATGGATGGCATGGAAGTTGTTCTCTTATCTTCGTTTAAAGTACAACATCATTTACATCATTGCAAGCACAAGCAGAATAACACCTTGAATGTGCTTACGCTTAATGGGTTTAGAGGGTTACTTCGCGGGCTTGGAGGGGCGCTGCTTCGATGAGAGGCTCAACAAAACCAGTCCGTAAGATGTGAACGCCAGTATAAATCCGCTGGCCATAAGGAACGAGAAGAACTCGCTCCAGGAGGTCGCCAAGGTCAGCAAGCCGCTCACAAATGCCAAGCCTACACTGGCCGCGCCGCGAACTGTCCACTTCTGCACCCACGGCGATGCGTTTGGGCGTAAACGATTTATCTGTACAGCGGCGATGATAATCCCGATGGCCGTCAGCGCATGCAGGCCCAGTACGATTCCGGCTACGGCGTTATGCAAGGTGGACGCATCCGAAGCCGGCGTGCCGAGCACATTTTCACCCATCCCCAAGAAAAACTGGACGATGAGCATGGATAAGATGGCGTAAACCCGCTCTGTCATGCTGATAATATAGCCGTCGGTTGCACCTGAATCAGTAAAGTTTCCGACTGTCGGCGGAACATCGAGTCGGACTTCCGAACTATTTGCCAAGCATCTTGCTAGTTGAAAAACCTCTTTTGTATAACAAAAATAGTGCAACTAATGTTATTAGAACAGGTAGAACGGCGTAAACATCTAGGAGAAACAAGCGCCGTGGCTGATACCAGTAAGTCTGAGAAGAATGATAGTTATTAAAGTAAACAGCTAACCTAAGTATTGAATAAATGAAAAGGAGGATAAACAAAGGCTTTTGAAATTTAAGAATTTTTGAGTAAAACAACAACATCATTGTTAATAGGAATAAATCAATCCCGCTTAAAATGAGGGCGGCAAATGCAGCAAGTCCCTCGAAGTTATCACCGCCTAAGTCTAGTTTGCTTTTATAGCCCAAAAGCATTACCAAGATACTTGTAACAAACAGCAACTAGATTATTTTATTTGAGTTTATTATCTTCATTGCAGTGCTTAATATACACAGAAAACGGACGTAAATCTACTAATATCTAATAGGTATTAGAACTGGGGTAGCGTCTGGTCTGAGGTCAAATTCCGGCAGAGGTAAAATACAATTGGCGGGCCCGACCGGATTTGAACCGGCGATCTCCTCCGTGACAGGGAGGCGTGATAGGCCTCTTCACTACGAGCCCGCGAGTCAAAAGACAGGGGTAATCATATCAATTCCCAGAGGGAAAATCAAACCTTGATGTATTCGTGGGTCGGGTGCGCTTTTTGCAGCGGGGTCACGAAGTTCGTGATTGGCACGAAGGTGAACTGGATATGCGCGGCGTGGGCCGTGGTGCCGTTGTTGTCGATAGTCTTGATGATTTCAAGGGTGAAACCGGTGTTTATGATGCCCGACACCTGCCCTGGCTTCAGCTTGAACACCTCGGCGGTGATGGATGGCGGAATGTCGGCGTCATTTATCATGATAGGCGCCGCATACTGGCCACCGTTGCCCTTTGTGACCGGGTCGTCGGATACTTGGCCGGCCAGCTGGCCGAAGTCGGCACCCTTCTGCAGTTGGTCGAGCGCGTTCTGGGCGCGGGCGTCCGTGGTGGTATCGAGCTTGGCTACGACGGCCTGGGCCAGCAGTTCCTGCTTGACCTTGCGCTTGAGGTCGCTAACGCGCCAGCCGAAGTAACTGTTCAGCGTGCTGGCCAGCGACTGCTGGCTGCTGCCGAGACGATTCTCGTTACGCAGCACAGTGATTTGGTCGTTGACCTGCTGATCGCTGACGGATACGTGGTTCTGGCGGGCCAGCTGCTTGACGTACGCATCCTGCAGCACCTGCGCCATGGCCTGCTCTTTGAGGCGGGCCAGTTGGGCACGGCCATCTTTACCTTTGAAAGTCGCCTGCTGCTGCGTCTGGTAGTAGTGCATGTTGCGGCGCAGTTCGAACAGGTAGGATTCGTAGCTCACCCAATTACCGCCGGTTTTGCCGACCGGGAAAGGGATGATTTTGGTCACGTCGTAGAAAAAGCCGCCGGTGGCCTGCACGTGGTACAACTCGAAGCAGACAAAACTGAAAAACGCCACGATAACGGCCACGAATAGCCCGAGGGAAATCTTGACCACGCGGTTCTTGGAGTGCTGCAACGGGTAAATATACTTGCGGGCACTGCTTAGCACCTCTTCGCGGTGTTCGCCGACCGTCTCATTGGTAATCCGCGGCACATTGCTCAACGCGTCGCTGAACTTCTCTTCGGTGGTCTTGGTTTCCTTCTTGAGGGGAGTTTTTTCCAAACCCTTGGCCGCCAGCTGTCCGGCCCCCCTCAGGGACTTCAGTTTCTTGGGTAGCTTAGGCTTCTTCGGCTTCTTCATTTATCTTGTTGGTGGCCTGCTGCGGATGGGCGCTGGCCGGGTAATTGGCCGTGGCGTTCACACCCTCGGCACGCAGGATGCTGAGGAGTTGCTTTTGGATCCTGGCCGGATGGTGCACATCCTTAATGGTCAGGTCCCCAACATAGGTCTGCATCTTTATTGTACCAAATCCGAGCAGTGTTTCCTGCAGGCCCGACACCTCATAATTGACGGATTGGATCTGGTTGAGGCCGAGGTCGGCCACGGCACGGTGGAACAGCCCTTTCTGGCTGATTTGGATGAACCTTTGGTCGGTGACGATGAAAATGCTGAAGTGCCAGCCGATCCAGCTCGGAAAGAAAATGAGCAGGCCGAGAAGGCAGCCGATTGCCAGTCCACCGAAGAAGACGCCGAATCCGGCCGACGGATTGACGGCTGCCGGCAGAATGCCGATGAGCGGCCCGAGCATGCCGAAAACAAGGCCTTTGCGCATCACAATCGGGTGTTTGTGGAAGACGAACAGCACTTCTTCGTCGTCGAACTGGTCGGTGAAGTACTTGACGTGTTTTTCGGCCGCAGGCTCTTCAGCCGTTTCCGCTTTTTCTTTTTCAGCCATAAGCATATTTTACCACCAGATAGACAGATTTGGTTATGAGATGCTACTGGCGACCGGTGGAAGCTCTGCCCAGCTTTGCTGCCAAACGCTGGCGTAGCCCTGGTTTAGCCTGGTCATTGGGAATCTTTTCGTTCAGATAAAACAATAAGGAGCCTAGTCTAAATATCTCATCTTCAGTCGCAGGCCGTAGAGCGTCACCATCTCTTACGGCAAGTCGAAAATGCTTCTTGTCACCTCTACTGGCACTAGCGTACAATTCTCCTTCGAAATATCCTTCTATATCGAAAGTGAACTGCCTGAAGAATGAGCCGTCTACAAGAACCTCGCCAGATTCCCGTGTGATTCCGTAAGCAGTATTTGGGAATGTAGTGTTGTCTGCAGGCAAAAGTCCTTTAATCTGTGCATTATCGTTATTCATTTGCCTCAAAAGAGGTAAAGCGGCATTGTAGACCAGCCTTTCTTCAGGTGGGACTGGTGCTGCATTTAAGCCTTCGTGAGTCTCTGACATAATATTATTATAGCACTTATGGTTAGAATTGTCGAGACTGGTATCCCCGAACGGATTCGAACCGCTATCTGCTCCTTAGGACGGAGTTATTCTATCCATTGAACTACGGGGACGCTGCGGTTATTTTAACACTTCAGCCACGCTCGGAGTCTTCGTAGATGTGGATGTACTCGGATTTGTCGTAATCGAACAGCTCGCTGGGGTGGAAAAAGTTGGCGACTTCGGCCTCGCCGGAAGCTTTGGAATCGGAAGCGTGGATGAGGTTGCGGCCGGTTCCGATGGCCAAATCACCTCTGATGGAGCCCGGCACGGCCTGGCGCGGATTGGTAGCACCGACCATGTTGCGAACCGATTCGACACATTGGAACCCTTCCCAGGCCATGACGACGACCGGCGAGCTTTTCATAAACTCCTCGAGCCCGGCATAGAACGACTTTTCGACGTGCTCGGCATAATGCACGCGCAACATGGTCTCGTCGAGGCTGGCCATCTTCATGCCCACCAGCTTGAGGCCTTTACTCTCCAGCCGGCTGATAATTTCGCCGATCAGGCCGCGCTGCACGGCGTCTGGTTTGGCGATAATCAGGGTTCTTTCCATAGTTATTCCTATTCTAGCATGAGATTTGCGTTCAAGGCCTTAGCGATTTTCATTAACATATTCAGCCCCGGATTGCCCTTACCAGCCTCGATGCGGGATATCACTGATTGTGTGGTTCCGACCTTCTTGGCAAGACCAGATTGGGAAAGCCCCTTTTGCTGCCTCGCACGATACAAGGATGCCAGGAAAGCCTGTCGTTGAGACCAAAGTTCATCTCGCTTGCGCTTGGCTTCGGCGAAAATTTTATCCAGTTCAGTCCGGGCTTGCGCCTCGTTTTGCCAAAGATAATTTTCATCTGCCACGTTTCGCACTATAGCATATCTGCTATACATAACAGTTTGGGCTATAGCAAATATGCTATGTTCAGCAATTGATTAAGCAGATTACCGGCATGGCCATTGGGCGGATGTCGTACAATGTAGTTATGCTTTTCTCAAAAGCCAAGACCGATTTTCTGGAATATCTTGAAATCGAGCAGAACCGCTCGCAGAAAACCATCCAGAACTATGACCACTACCTCACCCGGCTGGTTGATTTCGCCGGTGACATCAAAGTGGCCGATATCGACCCCGAACTCATCCGCAAATGGCGGCTGTGGTTGAACCGTTTGGGCACCAACACCTCTGATGAGCTCGGCAAGACGACGCAGAATTACCACCTGATTGCCCTGCGTAGTTTCCTCAAATATTGCGCCAAGCGCGAAATCCCGGCCATGTCAGCCGACAAGGTGGAACTGGCGCGCACCCAGCGCAAACAGGTGACATTTTTGAGCGAAGATGAAGTAGAGCGCCTGTTTGCGGAACCTGATTTGGAAACCATGAACGGCCTGCGCGACCGGGCAATCCTGGAATTGCTGTTCAGCTCCGGCCTGCGTGTCAGCGAGTTAGTGGGACTCGACCGTGACCACATCAACCTCAAGCGGCGCGAGTTCATGGTGCGCGGCAAAGGCCAGAAAGACCGGCCGATTTTTATCAGCCCGGAGGCCGCCAAGTGGATTCAGGCGTACCTGGCCAAGCGCCAGGACACCTCCAAACCGCTTTTCGTGCGCTACAGCGGCAGTAAGCAGGTCGACTTGAGCGGTAACTTCCACCGGCTGACGGCGCGCAGTGTGCAGCGCCTGGTGGCGCGCTACGCCTTGCTGGCCGGCATTACCAAGCACGTCTCGCCGCACACGCTGCGCCACTCCTTCGCGACCGATTTACTGATGAACGGCGCTGATTTGCGCTCCGTACAGGCGCTGCTCGGCCACAGCAACATTGCCACCACCCAGATTTACACCCATGTCACCGACCCTCACCTACGGGCCGTGCATGAAAAGTTCCACCGTCACGCTGAGTAAACAGCTAGCGGCCGGTCAGCACGCTGCCGCCACCTGGTAATGGGAAGCCGCAGGAACTATCTGAATTGATGTCGTAACTACTGCCAGCTGGATTTGTCTGCGGGTTAGATGGCGCTGCCTCTACGCGCTCGCAGATGTTCTGTCCGTCTACCGCAAAGGGCGGAATCGGCACTGATGGCCTTACCGGCAG
>DATIHM010000084.1:0-5713 GCA_035480695.1 Candidatus Saccharimonadia bacterium | reverse complement strand
CAAGGTGGAGCCGTCAGCATTGGAATCCAACGAAGAGGCAAACGTCCGCGACATCATAGCCAGGCCATCTCAGCCGATATCGCGGCGGCGGAACCCCAGCCAGCCGACCCAGGCGAAAACCACGACAGCCAAGAAGTAGCCGATAACTGGTCCCCAGGCGTATTGGCCGGTGAGCATCTTTTCGGGGTTGAAATAGTAATATGGCAAGAGGCGGGCGGGCCACTTAAGCCAGTCGACTGCACTGACTAAGCCCGTCAACACGTAGCTGCCGACAAAAAGGCAGGTTGTCAGGCCCAGGCTGAGGCCGCGCGTGGCCTTGCCAAGCGATGTGAGCATAAAGGCGAAGGCGCCGAACACCAGGCAGAGCAGGTAGCTTTCGAGCATGGCGGCGCCCATTTCGGCCAGACTGTTCGGCAGGCCGACAGCTTTGCACAGGCCGACGCAGACTATTAGGCTGACGAGGGCTATGGTTCCGGAAATGTAGATGCCGGTCAGGGCTTTGCCGGCCAGCAGGCGGCCGCGCGATACCGGGCGCGACAGGAGTAGTTCCAGTGTGCCGTCCTGCTCTTCGCGGGCCAACAGCGAGCAACCCAGGCCGATCATCAAAATGGCGAATAATATCGGGATGACCAGGTAGAAGACACGCGAGTTGAGATAGTTCTCGGGCGAGAAATAGTTGCCGGAATCGCCGATCAGTGACTTGACGGCTGTGGGCAGTTGACCGATGGTCTGGTTGAGCTGCTGCGCCTGGTTCTTGAAAGCCGGGAAGAAGCTGATTTCGAGCGTCACGAAAGCCGAGACGCCGATGCTCCACCAGATGGTCGAGGCGCGGCGCATGCGCAATCCCCAACGGATGAGCGGCTTCATTTGGCCGTCCCTTTCGTGTAATAGCGCAGGAACTCCTGCTCGAGGTTGGCCTCTTCTTGGTCGAGCTTGAGCACGCGGTGCTTGGCCAGCACGGCGAAGAGCGGCGTCAGCTCGCCGCGCATCTGCACGCGAACGTGGGTGTCGTCGTGCGCGGTGACAGCGGCCTTCGGCACTTTCTTGAGCGCGGCCAACGGCGCCTTGTCGGCGAAGGTGATTATGAAGCTGTGGGCGGCTTTGGCCTGCAACAAGGCGATTGACTCCTCGGCCACCAGCTCGCCCTCGCGGATGAAGCCGACGTGGTCGCACATGCGCAGCACCTCGGCGAAGTTGTGGCTGCTGACGAACACAGCTGAGCCGTTGGCCTGGACAGCCCGCACCAGCTTGAAAAACTCTTCCTGCATCAGCGGGTCGAGGCCGCTGGTCGGCTCATCCAAAATCAGCACTTCCGGCTCGTGCATAAAGGCCTGGATCAGCCCGAGCTTCTGCTTGTTGCCTTTGCTGAGCGTTTCGAGCGGCTGGTTCAGGTTGGCCGCGAAAGTGTCGACCAGCTGCTTCTGGCAAGCCTTGTTTTTAAGCGGTTGCAGCTCGGCCATATATTCGAGGAATTGCCGGCCGGTCAGCTTGCGGTAGGGGCTGAATTCGCCGCTCAGGTATCCCACCTTACTTTTGACGGCCACCGAATCCTTAACGATATCGAGGCCCAATATGCTGGCGTGGCCGCTCGTTGGCTGCAGTAAGTTGAGGAGTGTGCGGATGGTCGTGCTTTTGCCGGCGCCGTTCGGCCCGAGAAAGCCGTACACCTCGCCGGCCTTGACACTCAAAGACAGATCCTTCAGGGCGAAATGCGAGATATGCGGATAACGTTTGCTCAGTTTCTGGCAGTCAATCGCTATCTCGCTCATGCTAAAAGTATATCACCGCCGCCAGCTTAACCCTTGAAGAAGTCGGCGTCCTTGAGCTCGTCCGGCAGGAAGCCTTTGGCGTGCTTGAAACCGGCCTCCCACTTGTAGCCCTCGTTGTAGCCGAGGTCTTTCATCAGTTTGGTGGGGGCATTGCGCAGTTGGAGGGGGACTGGCAAATCGGGGAAATCGCGGGCGGCCGCTTTGGCCTTGCCCATGGCGCCGGCGATTTCGCGCGACTTCAGCGCCTTGGCTAGCACCGTCGCGCAGTGGAACAGGTTGTACTCGGCCTCGGGCAGGCCGATGCGTTCAACGGCCAGAAAGGTGGAAACGGCCAGGTTGAGCGCCGCCGGCGCCGCCAGGCCGATGTCTTCGGAGGCGAAAATCACCATGCGCCGGGCGATGAACTTCGGGTCCTCACCGGCCTGCAGCATGCGTGCCATGTAATACAGCGCCGCCGTCGGCTGGCTGCCGCGCATCGATTTGATGAAGGCGCTGATGACGTTGTAGTGTGATTCGCCCTTCTTGTCGTAGCGCGGCACCTTGGTCTGGGCAGCCGTCTCGACGATTTGCGGCGTAATCTGCTTGCCCTCGGCCAGCTGCGAAGCCAGCTCGAGGTTGCCCAGTGCCACGCGGGCGTCGCCGCCACTCAGCTCGGCCAACAGGTCGATGCTTTTGGCCGGCAGGGTTTTGGCCGACAGCTTCTCGGCTTTGGCGGCCGACTCGATAATGCGGACAATCTCATCTTTGCTCAGCGGTTCCAGCACCAGCACGCGCGAGCGGCTGAGCAGCGGGTTTATGACCTCGAAACTCGGGTTCTCGGTGGTGGCGCCGATCAGCACGATGGTGCCATCTTCGACGTGCGGCAGAAAGGCGTCCTGCTGGGCCTTGTTGAAGCGGTGGATCTCATCGACAAAAAGGATGGTCTGCATGCCGAGCCGCTGGTTCTGGCTGGCGTGTTCGATAACTTTGACGACATCGGCTTTACCGGCCGTCACGGCGCTCAACTCGACGAACTCGGCGCCGGTCTCGCGGGCGATGATGCGCGCCAGCGTCGTCTTGCCGCTGCCCGGCGGCCCCCACAATATCAGCGAAGTCGGCTGCTTGCGCTCGATAATTTCGTGGATGATTTTGCCGGTGCCGACCAAATGCGCCTGCCCGACGACGTCGCGCAAGCTATCTGGCCGCAACCGGTCAGCCAAAGGCCTCGTATCCATCTCCTAATTATACCTAAGCGCAGATTTCGCGCGGATCCGAAGGCGATAGCTTCCGTTTTGCAAAATTGCCGACTAGAAGCTTGCCAAGTCCGGGCGGCAATTTTGGAGCCGTATCAGAACTCTCGTGTACCCGCCTCTGCTGTGGCAAGCCATCAATCAGTCCGTGCTGACTGGCTTCCAGATTAATCGCAGGCGTTCTGAAGCCTCTTTCGGGTCGGGAACTCTCAAGCAAATGGGTAAGGTAGAATGACGAGCCCAAAGCCGGGTCGTAAGCGCCCGGAGGTATATAATGCTTCTCTCTGCCAGGTTCGGGGCTGAATCCCCCGAGCTCAGTTTTAACCGGGTCGACTGCAGGATTGAGCCCAGCCAGACGTTTCGCGTAAGCGGTTATCGACATGTCGGTGACGTTGTCGGGCTGCACGCCATCCGTTTGGTCAGGGTGCTCATCAACCGCATATGGAGTAAAGTAAATGGCAGCCGGCAGTGGCAGGCGCAATACGTTTCCACGCTCGAAACCAGGGTCCGTCACCGAAACCAATCCGCGTTCTCTTGTCTCAGACATACTATGTTTTCATCCTTACAGCCTCATTATTAGCATTTCTGGATTTAAAAAGTCAACAATTAAAAGCGTAATCATTCAAAAATGTGAAAATAACGTCAAAAGGGGTATATTTATGTGGATAATCTTTGATTTTCGTTTTTCAGATGCGTATAATTAATCCTTAATACCCCAAAAATCAAGGCAGCGAAACCAAAACAACGCCGATTATCATGGCGGCGGCGACCAGCTTTTCGAAGCGGCTCAGCTTTTCTTTGAAAAAGTAGGCGGCCAGCAGGGTGGAGACCAGCGCCGTGGAATTGCTGAGCACGGCCACGATGCCGACGTTGTAGCGGAAAACGCCCAGGGTGTAGGCGACGGTGCCGATAACGATGCACAGGCCGCTGCCAATCACCGAAAAGGACTTGAAAGCGTCGCTGTTAAAGCTCAGGTGGCTGGCTTTGATGTGCACCCAGGCCGCGAAAGTGACGCCGAGCTCAACCAAAAAAGCGGCTACCCATGGCCCGAGCGCCCGCGTCGGGTAAATCAGGCCGAAGTAAAAGCCGCCCCAGCCGAGCGCCGCAATCAGGCCGAACAGCACGCCGCTTTCCAGCTGCATCACGTTGGAATTGCGCAAGTCGCGCAGGTTGACCGAAATCGCCACGTTGGCGGCAATCACTAAGGCAATAGCGAACCACTGGATGGCATGCAATGGCGTATTCAAGATGGTAAATGCCAGGATGACCGTGATAAGCGCCGAGGTGGCGCCGATGGGAGCGACGATTCCGACCCGGCTGACCTTCAGACCCTGCATGAACGCCAGCACCGGAATATAGCCGGCCACGCCCAGCCCGAGCGCCAACAGCACCTCGCGCCAATCACTGAACCTGTGCAACAGTGGCAAGCAGGTCAGGGCCAGCACGCCGCTGATAATCAATCCACGCATGAACAGCACCTGCGGGCTGCCGTATTTGCGTACCAGCGGCTGCGACCACACATTGGCCGCCGCGTAGGCGACCATCGACACTAGCCCCAACAACACCGACATGGCAATCACCATCGCAGTATACTACGGTTAGTCGGTGCCGGGCGCGTTGACGGCCGGGGATGGCGTGGCGATGCTGACCGGCGCGTAAGTGATGACGAAATCGTCGGTGCCGTTCGGGCTCTGGCTGCGCCAGTGCTGGATGCGGTAATCCTGCGTGTCGAACCACACCGTTGTCACCTTACCTGGCGCGCCTTTGCGCGTAATCTCGTATTTGTAGCAGGTCAGCTGGCCGCAGGCTTCGGTGCCCAGGCTTTTATAGTGGATTTTCTGTGATTCCGGCGTACTGCTAGAGCTGAAGTTCGGCTTCAGGCCGTTGGCCGGGTTATTGTTGCTCGGCTGATTGGAGGTGAACTTATACCAGGTGTTGGCTCCGGATTGCTTGAGGTAGACAGTGTTGCCGACCTGCACGACGTCGGAAACCTTGCCCTGGTCGCTGGTTTCGACCGAGATGTTGCCCGTCGTGCCGTCGTTCATAATCGTTTCGGTCTTGGACTGGCCATGGGCGTCGGTCAGCGTGTCGGTGGCCTGGTACGACAGCTTGGTTATATCCGAGGCTGACACGGCGAACTTGCACAGCACGTGGTCGTTGCTGTAGCTCTTCAGGCAGTCCGATTCGATGGTTTTGTCGTTGGTCGGGTGCAGCTGGGCAATCTTCGTGGTCGACGCAGCCGGCTTGGATTTGTGGTCGGCCAGGATGGCAGCGACTCCTGCGATAATCAACAGCCCTACCAAAAACGCTATCAATCTCAAGTTGCGCGGCCGCTGAGCCATTATACCTCCGTTTCCTGACCAGCATATCCCGCCTAGTACTTTCAGTCAATTCAAAGACAAGTGAAAACCCCGCCGAGAGGGCGGGGTTTCCGAGCCGAGCGGCCAGTCTCTTTAGGCCTGGAAGGCTTTACGGATCATCGCACGGCGGATGAAGTATCCGGCGATAGTTGCGATGCCGAAGAGGGTAGCGACGCTGCCCGGGCCGGTGTTGACCAGCGCAGTAGGCTGGGCCTGAGCCGGCGTGACCGGGGTAGGAGCAGGGGTGGGAGTAGCCGGAGGGGTGTTCTGTACGACAGTAGTGTTCGTGCTACAGTTACCACCCTGGGAAGCCACACCGCTGTTCACGTTGGTCGTGTCACCGCTACAAACGTTG
>DATIHM010000083.1:0-11174 GCA_035480695.1 Candidatus Saccharimonadia bacterium | reverse complement strand
TGATTGGATACTTTCCCGACACTTCCATAGAGTTTAGCAGCCAGGCCACAAAAAATAAAGCCCGTTGTCAATCAAACCCAAAGAGTCTCCCCAGCGCAAATGACCGGATAGCGGGTATAATAGGGTTGTATAGGGGGACTATACGATGGCTGGCGAACGCCGAAATACAGATGAGACCAGTTTCCGGCGACTGATGGATAAAGCACCAGACGCCATAATTATCTATAACTCCGACAACTCTTTTTATTACGTGAACCCCGCGACGATAAAGCTGTTCGGCTACAAGCGGCAGGAAATAATGGACCGTAAGGTGTCTGATTTCATCCGCCCCGGCGAGAAGAGGCGCCTGGAGGCTGTCAAGGAACGCCGCAAGCAAGGCGACAAGAGCCTGATTGAGTGGCAAGTAGTCCGGAAGGATGGCTCGTACATCGAAATCGAGGCCAGCACCAGTTTTTTGGAAGACCGCCAGCAGTGGATTTCCTTTTTACGTGACATAACTGAACGCAAGAGGATGGAAGAGCGTATCCGCCTGGCGGCTGTCAAAGAGCAGGCCCTTGAAACCAAAGCCCAGATGCTGGAAGAGCAAAGCCAAAGCCTGCTGGCGCTCAACAACGCCAAGGACGAGTTCATCAAGCTGGCATCGCACCAGCTGCGTACGCCGGCGACATCCGTTAAACAGTATGTAGGTATGTTGTTGGGTGGCTATTTTGGAAAGGTAACACCTAAGCAACGCGCTATGCTCAAAACTGCCTATGACGCCAACGAGAGGCAGATGTCCATCGTTAATAACCTATTGCTTACGGCCGAGCTGGAAACTGGCCAGGCGCAGGCTCTGCGTTATGGCTATGATCTGGTCCAGTGCATCAAGGAGCTAGCGGCCGATTTGGCGCCGGGGCTGAGCGAGCGCGAGCAGACGCTGGTCGTCAAGTTGCCGCGCTCCTGCAAGGCTTTCTGTGATGTCAACCTGCTCAAAATCGCCTTGGGCCATATCATCAATAACGCCAGCCAGTATTCACAGAAGGGTAAGTCGATCGCTGTGCAACTTATCAGAAAAGGCAATTACGCGATTATTACGGTGAAGGACCAGGGTGTCGGCATCCGCCGCCAAGACCGTGAACAGCTTTACCGGAAGTTCACGCGCATCCCTAATGCCCTGACCGACACGGTGAATGGCAACGGTTTGGGATTGTACCTGACCAAACAGATAATCGATTTGCACGAGGGTGAAATATCGCTGAGTTCGCGAATCAACAGGGGTTCAGCCTTTACGCTGCGAGTGCCGCTGAAGGCTCCGGTGCCGATAAAAGCCGCAGCCGCCTGACGCCGTAGACCTTCGGGTAACTGGGAATCCTGGTAATCGCCGATAACGGTTCGATGATATTGGTACCGTGCGCCGCGCTGGCGTGCGCAACCAGATAATCTTTATGCCATTTACTTCTGCCGGTCGCGACGCCGACATGGTTGACCGGCCATTCCTGCCAATTCGTCAGATTACCTGAACTGTCATACCTAGGCGAGAACTCATTGGATAAACCAATGCTTGGGTCTCCAAAGAACACCAAATCACCCGGTTCTACCCTGCTTCCACTAACATTTATTAAATCCGGGCATGTGGCCATTTCATAGCTGAGCAAATCAGAGGGTAGTACATGGCCAGTGAATTCCCTGACGAGTTCATGTGCCAGCCATTCGCAATTGTTGCCAATTTTTACTGCCTCGTCTTTGCTTTTCACATTCCGTGGATCGCCAGCAAAATTGTAAACAAATTCCGAGCTGAAGTACGGCGCAAGCAATCGGTTCATGAGGCTCCCTGTTATCAGCCTCAATTGTGACGCTGCCAGCTGGAATTGCAAGCAATAGCGTAACGCTTTATAGAGATATCGCGGCTACCTCAAATGGTCAAGGGCCGGTTTGCGCCCTTCCCGGTTACGGTTTATTATTGAAGCATATGAGGCTTATAGGTCGTAAAGAGCAGGTTGCCCAGACACCAGAAGCGTCACCGTTTGCTAGCGTTAGCGACCCGGAACTCATTGCCCGGTTCTATGAATCAGGCGCTGACCCAGCCATAGGCAGAGAACTGTCAGTACGGTTGCTGGCCCATGCGCGTTATAAAGGTGACCCAACAACTGAACCGTTGACTCATAAAAGTGGTACGCCAGTGCTTGATGAGGCAACTGGACAACCACTTACGCTGGCAGATTATGTCCCTTACGCTGCAGACCACCACTTGTGGGCCCTCGAACAAATACTTAGCTTTCTATATACCAGTCCAGGAGAACCAGAGTACGAAGACGGCCGTGCCGCTTACGCACATTACACCAATCCTAGCAGCTCACGACAGCCGGGCTAAAATCATAGGGGTAGATTAGATGCAGGGTCTTGCCGAAGCCGCTTCTAACGCTGATGCTGTACCTAACCGGTTGAGTGGTAATGAAACTATGGCTGAGATACCGGTTGGACACCAAAAGGTTGACCTGGCAAATCTTACTGTACAAGGATTGATAAAAAGGTGTGATTTCTATCAGGAGCAGCATAAAGCGAATCCGGAGTTAGCAGAGTCTAACGCCGCCAGGACAGTAGAAATGGGACGCGAGGTGGCAGCCATGCAAGAGAAGGGCATGAGTGACCAAGAGATACGGATGAAAACACTTGCTGCTAACGCCACACGGGCAAGAGAAAAGGCAAATAAGCTGAAGGCAGTTGAGCCTAAGCCGGAAGCATCAGACCAAATGAATACGGCGGAAAAGTCCGAGAGGCCGGATACACTTGTTGGCTCAGAGGTGATAAGGCCAATCAAAAAAGTGGCTCCTGATACAAAAGAAGAAACGATGATTGTCGAACAGGCTACGGCCCTTCCGGAAAAACAACCTCAAGATAAGCCAGCCATCCAGGAGCAGGTTACGGCTGAGGTCAGGCCCGCGCCAGTTGAGCCTGCAGAGTCGGAAAATGTTGACGCACAATCCCCTGCCAGAAACGAATTGCCTTCCCTGCCCCGCTATGTCGAAGCGATGATGGCCGGCCTGCAACAGGAACAGCAAGTACACCAAGAGATACCCGCTGTGCCATCCATGCGACCAGTGGCGACAGGAATGTCCAGGCACGCCGTTTTAAATGTGCCTCGTGAAGCAATAGCGCCGCCACTTGAGAAAGCTAAGCAAGTCACGGCCGAAGAATCCGAACATGCTGAATACGTGGTGCCGGTTAAGGTTGATAATATTCTCCAAGAAGGGCTGGCGGTTTTAGACGTCGAGCCAACCGTGGCTTCTCCAAAACCGTTCGACTTTACGCCAGTAATCACCGAGGAGCTGCCAGGGATTAAGCCAGCTGAAATCAATCCGTTAACGGCAGAGGGTGAGCCAGATTACGAGCAAGTCGAGTCTACGCGCTGGGCCAATGAACTGGAAAAAGAACCTCTGCAAATCTACGAGGATTTCACCGAAGCCCTGCAAGCGCTTGTCTTGCCTCCTGAGCAGCTAGCGCCCGAGTCCTCCGTCAGCTTAACAAATGGCCATGAGGACGAATCGGCTAACAACGATGGTGCGAAAGAGTCCCAGCCGTTGCCCGTCATCGTCGTCAAGATAGCGGAGCGCTTGGCCGAGCTTGAAACCGAAGAAAAAAAAGTCGTGGCACCGGTGTTAGCGAACATTGTGGAGGTGATACACACGGCTGAGTTAAATGAAACCCATGCTGCCGAAAGCGCGGCCGTGGCCGAGCTGCATTTAGAGCTGAGTATACGGGTAGCTGAGCTTTGCGAGCGCCTCGGAATCGAATATGAAAAAGAGGACGTGGAGCAGTTCGTCGCAGTCATATTGAGACCAGACTTTAAGCCTCCGAAAAAACCTGAAGCTCTTCCCGCCGCAGACTTAGAGCACGACGGCACCCGCGAGGCGAAAATCCATTTGAGAAGCACGGCCGCAGGCCTTATAGCTGATGTCGAGCAACGCCTGCAGCGGTTACTCGGCTCGCTCGTACTCCTCAGGGCTACAGCTTGACTCTAACGAAGAGCATCTCATGCTCTTCTGCGGAAGGATTCACTATCGACTGCTTATATCGCTTAGCATTAAGAGTAATTGTCGATTATCTGCTCAAGATACAATTTCATGATGTTGAGTGACGGGCCTTCATCGGGCCGCTGAAAACGATCCAGTCCGGGCGCAGAGTTTATTTCGAGCATATAAGCTTCGTTGTGTGTGGTTACCAAAAAGTCTACGGCGGTAAACTTAAGTCCTAGTGCTTGGGCGGCTTTAACCGCCAGCCCGACTAGTTGCTCGTCCCATTGATTTTTTTCGATAGAAACCCTGCGTACTGTATCAGGATTGTTGATAGGGCCATCATAAACTTTATGATGAACGGCTTTTACCTCGCCCCCGACTACCAATAACCTTACCTCTTGGCCTTCTATGAACTTTTCCAGTATGCATTGGGATAAATCTAATTTCCCGAGTTCGTCTTTAGAGGTAACAAGGTGAACATTTTGTGAGTGCCCACCTTTTACGGGTTTACATATTATTTTGCCGTGTTCCGATAAAAAGTCAGTCGCTTCAAGATTACTTACTGGGCAGCAAAAAGGTATATTGGGCAAGCCTT
This sequence comes from Candidatus Saccharimonadia bacterium, assembly GCA_035480695.1. Taxonomy (GTDB): domain Bacteria; phylum Patescibacteriota; class Saccharimonadia; order Saccharimonadales; family UBA4665; genus DATBED01. The sequence continues at coordinate 6,587 of DATIHM010000083.1, read as the reverse complement.
GCCTTTCAAAAATAACTCGAGCAACGTATTTATTATCGGCTAGCCAGGTTGCCATCTGAGTGTTGGGGTTGCTTGTCTTATGAAACAGGTATACCTCTTTGCCGTTTGTTTCGATAGAAACTAAGCCCTGGTCGTTGAGTAATTTAGCTTTTAAGCCCATGCCCTCGGCGGTAGACAATACAAGTTCGAGGCGTTTTTTATCAATCATTTAAAATTCTTATCAAGATTTGGAGGGCCCAGTGGGACTCGAACCCACGACACGTGGCTTAAAAGGCCACTGCTCTAACCAACTGAGCTATGGGCCCGCGCTGCCGGCGGGTAAATTAACTCCTTAAATTATCCCGATTTCAGGGGAAAAGTCAATCAGCAGGCGTAGTCTTGGTCGAGGCTGTGCTTCGGCAAAAACTGCATGAGGTACGACGGCCCGCCGGTGAACTGGTGGCCGTTGCAGTAGCCGGCGGCCTGTTTGGCAGTCGTCCAGGTGGTAGCGCCCCATGATGGCCAGCCGTTCTGCCAGCCTCCCGTTATGGTTTGCCATTGGGCGGTCGTGCTGTAGACACCGATGGTAGCCGCACCTTTGGCTAGCAGGGCGTCGGATTCGCCCTTAAGGCTGCTCTGGTTCTGCAATGCATCTGGTGTCCAGGTGTTCATTGTCTCGACATCGAGCCACCAGGTCTTGACGCTGCCCAGACCGTTGGACGCGGCGGTGTTATAGGCATAAAGGCCGGCATTGTAGCCATAATTGTAGGCCAAACATGGCAAATCGTTGCTGGCGCAGGTCTGGGGCGAGTTCTGGTACTGCAAGCCGAAGCTCGAATCCGGGTAACCGGTGTTGGCGTACAGGCTCAGGTTGAGGAAATGCGAGGCCTCTTTTTTGAGGCAGGGGTTGGCGGAAAAGCCTTTGCCGTTGTTGACACCGACGATTCCGAAAACGGCCGCTTTGGGAATGCTGGTTGAGCAATTCGGCCAGCTGACATCAACACCAGTCGCGGCCGTAGGGTACTGCCCTTGGGCCGCAGCCACACCGCCGACCAGCCAAACGGCCAAGAAAGGTACGAGCAAACCAGCAAGTTTTGCCTTCATAGTCTTACAATTATACCTTATCTATCTAGATCTAGCCTTTATGCTTTTTGCCATGCTTATCGTGCTTGCCGGCCTTGGGTCGCTGCAGCCAGAGGACGAGCAGGCAGACCAGGGCGCTGGCGCCGACGATTAGGTCTTGGGCACGGGTGACATCGCTCCAGAGAGGTGCACGGACGATGTTGTGGCTCAGGCCGGGCGGTAACAGGGGTATGACCAGCAACGCGCCAAGCAATCCTACGCCGACGGCCGGCAAGGCGTTGAGTGCTAACTTGGCGTGGCCATTCACCGTGCGAATCATGAAAATCGCCGTCAACGTAACTGGCAACAAAAGCAAGACAAGCTTAATCGTGTTGCTACCGGCATTTGAGATGTTACCGGAAACCTGGTCGGCGTGCAGCGTCAGGAAGTCCGACGTATCCTTGGCCACGAATTGTACCAGCACGCTGCCCAGGCAGAGGCTCAAGAAAACCAGCGAGGCGTTGATGCGCAAAACCATCAGCACGACCACCGGCAAAACAGCAATCGCAGCAAGTGTTAAGGTAGGCGCGTCCATAGCTCAATCATAGCATGCTAGCGTAAGCGGAATAGGAATCAGCCGGGCAGTTCGAAGGTGTTCTTGATAGCTTGGATAGTGGCACGGCCTTTGGCGTTCAGGTCGCCCGATTTGTTCATCGTTCGGCCATATTTCATGACCTTGAGGATACGGCGGCCACGCTCGACGGTGTCACCTTCGGCGTGTCGCGACATAATCAGCATCATGTCTTCGCCGCGCAGCGACTGCAGGCTGTAGCCGGGCTTCACAAACTCCACCTTATCGCCCACTTGCCTGTAGATTCCGGGCTGGATGTAGTGCTTGAGCACCAGGTCATCATCGAGCGGGTTATTCAGGATGAGCAGCGAGGCCGGCTTTTTATACCGGTTGTTGCTGGGCAGCGCCTCGGTGTCGACTACTGTGTAGTCATAGTTGCCCAGTTCCAGCGCGTGCAGCAGCATGAACGGAATCTTGCCGTCTTTGATCTGTAAATCGCTGATGAGGTGCGAGTAGCCGGTCAGGCGGGCATTGATTTCGATGGCATAGACCTCGTTGTCGGGTGTGATAATCAAATCGACACCAAAAATTCCTTTGTAGCCGTGGCTCGACAGCTCAGAACCGACAACCGAAGCGATCTCTTGAGTCTGGTGGTTCACGATGTCCGGATAGGCATCGCCCACTTCCCCGCCGCACCATTTGTTGGCGCCTTCCAGCTTGCCGTTACCGAGATAGGCGCTGTCAATCAATTGGCGCTGGATGCCGCCGTTGAAGATGCCATACTTGGTGATGCAGACCTGGATGCTAGCCGGCTCGCCTTCCACATATTTGGAAACGACTATCGTCCGGCCGCGCGAGAACTTCTTGAGTGATTTGACTGCTTCGACGTAGTCGTCGAGGTTCTTGATGGCGTAAGTACCTTTCGAGCCGGACGATTCCTCATCCTGCAACATGAATGAGCCATATTTCTGGTTCAGCTCTTTAAAGGCGGCAGCTTTGTCGAGGTCGCTCATGTAGCAGATTTCGTATTCCGGCATGCGGATAAGGTCGGCGAACTCGTCGCGGAAGTAGCGCTTGTTCTCGTAGGCATGGGCGATTGTCGGAGAATTCATCAAGTATGCCAGCGGATTTATTTTGTATGGCGGATCAGCCGGCGAATACATGACGTATTTGCGCTTGGAATCGTTTTTAAAGGCAGTGACGAACTTCTTGGAGCGCATCAGTTTGACGGCACTGTTGCCGTACTGCTTCGTCTTGCCAAGCCACGATGCCTCGGCCTTAAGTGGCAAATCGAGCAGCCAATCCTGCTTGACCTCTGTTATGATGCGGAAATTGTCGAACAGCTGGTCATAGATAAGGAAGTTGTAGGGGTCGGTGCTGACCACCCCGATTGGAGTCGACTTGTTGTACTCGATAAGGAGTTTCTTGGCCATACCGGTCTCTTTCCATGCTTAAGTTTAATGGAGTAATAAAATAACATGTTTTTGTTTATTTTTCAAGAGTTTTGTCGTCTTTTTGCGCTAGTGTTTGGCGTGTAGGACGCGGGTGTAAGCGAAGTAAATCAGGGCTACCACGATGGCCAAAATGGCCAGTAGCATAGGAATAAAGCCGGATTCAGTCAGGGGTGCAGGCCGTTTCACTAAGCTTAATTGTAATCCATAAGCGGTTTAGCGCAACACAAATTACACAAACATATTGCCTTTTCTAAAAGCTTATGCTATAATACATTCATGGCACACGAACACGAATATGACCCATCAAAGCTAACTAATCCTACCTTACGCGGGGCTGCTATGGGTCTGGATGTGGCGGAAAAAATTGCCGAAATCGGCATCGCACATGAGTCCCATCTAGCAGAGTTGGCAACCAAGGACGAGCTTACTGGAATAGATAACCGGCGCGGTTTCAACGAAGCCATGGCAGCTGCGCAAGCCGTCCACAAGCGTCGAGGCGCAATTTATACGGTAGTGGGTATTGACCTTGATGGCCTTAAGCCAATAAACGATAAGCAAGGTCACTCAGCCGGAGATGACGCCCTTAAAACCATGGCATCGGCCCTGCAAAGTCGTGCCCGTAAAGAAGATACCGTGGCACGTTTAGGTGGTGATGAGTTCGCAATGCTACTGACTCAAGCTACGGCCGAGCAAGCCTCGCACATCCTCGGTGAAATCCGGGAATCCTTGCAGGAAAGCTCAAAATTGACCTTCAGCGGCGGAATCGCCCAAGTCGGTGATGACGAAACGGTACAGGCTGCTTTTAACAGAGCTGACGAGGCCCAGACCCTTGCCAAGCAGCGTAAGGATGCCATAGAAGTATCCTCCAGGTCTGAGCTGTTGGCCTAAAGCCAGGAACGTTTGCCGCTGCCTGATTGGAATTGCTTGAGTAGCTCCTGCTGCTCCTTGCTCAGTTTGGTAGGTGTATCAACGATAACTGTCACGATGTGGGCACCACGACTGCTGCCTTTCAGGTGCGGCACGCCGTGGTTACTCAGCTTGAAATCAGAGCCGGATTGGGTGCCGGCCGGTACACGCATTGTGACCGGGCCGTCGACCGTGTCGACTTCAATTTCAGTGCCGAGTGCCGCCTCGACCATGCCGACATGCTCTTCGCTTAAGATAAGGTCGCCCTCGCGGGTGAAGCGCTTGTGTGGCTTGACCCGCACATTGACATAAAGGTCGCCTTTCGGCCCATTGGCGATGGCTTCGCCATGTTCGCGTAGCCGGATAGTTGCGCCATCGTCAATTCCGGCTGGAATTTTCAGTTGGATATTCTGGTGCTTGGCCTGCGTGCCTTTGCCGCGGCAAACCGTGCAGGCTTTCTCGGGTACCTTGCCGGTGCCGTGGCATTTCGGGCAGACCGCTGCCTGCTGGATGTTGCCAAACACCGTACGCATAACGTTCACGACCTGGCCGCTGCCACCGCACTCGTCACAGGTTTTCAGTTCATAGCCCGGCTCGACGGTCGTTCCTTTGCAGTGTTCGCAGGTGTCTTCAAGGTTTAGGGAAAGGTCGACGTCGGTGCCGAAAACGGCTTGCTCAAAACTTATTTCGACATGCGCCTCAACATCGCGGCCGCGCGCCTGGCGCTGCGGGCCAGCGCCCGTCCCGCCTCCAAAAAAGCTGCTGAAGATGTCGCCCAAGCCTAAGTCGCCGAAGTCGAAGTTGACGTTTTGGCCGCCACCGAAACCGCCACCGAAAGGATTGCCGCTGGCGCCGCCGACACCGGAGTGCCCGAACTGGTCATAACGCTTCCGCTTATCGGTATCTTTTAGGACTTCGTAGGCTTCGTTAATCTCTTTGAACTTGGTCTCGTCGCCGCCGCGGTCGGGGTGGTGCTCAACGGCCGCGCGCCGAAACGCCTTCTTAATTTCGTCGGCGCTGGCGTCTTTGCCGACGCCCAACACCTCATAATAATCACGCTTTGTAGGCATTAGCCGGTCACCTTCCTCATCGATTCAGCAACATTATCAACGACAGCTTGGCCTCGCTCTAGCGGAATGCCATATTCCGTTAATCTGATCGCGGCTGCATCACGCTTCAGTGCCACATCAGCTTGGCTGACGAATGGCGGAGCACCCACTAATTCCCTCATTAAGATACGGAATCCCACGTCTTTTGTGGCGGCCACTTCCAGCCCCAAAGAATCAGAGGCTAAACGACGCTCAGCTTTACCGTTTCCATCCATTCTCATCACTTTATTTTACCAGTCGAGCCGGAGGCTTCCGGATTAGTCTTCCTTGTCTTCGTCGACGACTTCGCCTTCTATGGCATCGTCTTTGCCAGGCTTCTTGCCCTTTTTGCCGGGCTTCTCGTCTTCGGCGGGTGCGTCTGCGCCGTCGCTGGCCTGCTCGTACAGCTTGGCGCCGATTGGCATCAACTTGTCGTTCAGGGCTTTGGCGGCGGTTTCGAGGTCTTCTTTGGCGGCCTTTTCGTCGGCCACGACTTTCTTGGCGGCCTCGACGGCTTCGTCGAGCGTCTTCTTGTCGTCATCGCTTAGCTTGTCGCCACTGTCGCTCTTGAGTTTTTCGGCCTGGTAGACGGCGCTGTCGAGCAGGTTGCGAGCCTCGACGGCTTCTTTGCGCGCCTTGTCTTCGTCGGCGTGCGTCTCGGCTTCTTTAGCCATCTTTTCAACTTCGGCCTTGTCGAGATTGCCGGAACCGCTGATGGTAATGCTCTGCTCTTTGCCGCTGCCTTTGTCTTTAGCAGCGACATTGAGGATGCCGTTGGCATCGATGTTGAAAGTGACCTCGATTTGGGGAACTCCACGAGATGCCGGTGGGATTCCATCCAGGATGAAGCGGCCGAGCGACTTGTTGCCGTCGACCATTTCGCGCTCGCCTTGCAGCACGTGCACTTCCACCTGCGGCTGGTTGTCGGCCGCGGTCGAGAACACTTCGGATTTGCTGGTCGGAATGGTAGTGTTGCGCTCAATCAGCTTGGTCATGACGCCGCCCATGGTCTCGATGCCAAGGCTCAGCGGCGTAACGTCAAGAAGCAGCACGTCCTTGACGTCGCCTTGCAGCACGCCGCCCTGGATGGCGGCACCTACGGCCACGACCTCGTCAGGGTTCACGCCCTTCATCGGCTCTTTGCCGAAGATTTTCTTGACCTTCTCCTGTACGGCCGGCATGCGGGTCATGCCACCGACCAAAACGACGGCGTTGATGTCGCTGGCCTTCAGCTTAGCGTCTTTGAGCGCCTTCTCGCATGGGGCGGCCGTTTTGTCGATAAGTTCTTCGACCAGGCTTTCCAGCTTGGCGCGGGTCAGCTTGTGCTCGAAGTGCTTCGGCCCGTCGGCGTCAGCTGTCAAGAACGGCAGGTTGACGTCGACTTCCTGGGCGGTCGACAGCTCAATCTTGGCCTTCTCGGCCTCATCGCGCAGGCGCTGCATGGCGGCTTTGTCGTCAGAGATGTCGATGCCGTGCTCTTTCTTGAACTCGTCGGCGAAGTAATTGATGACGACGCGGTCAAAGTCG
>DATIHM010000082.1:0-28705 GCA_035480695.1 Candidatus Saccharimonadia bacterium | reverse complement strand
GCCGCTGTTCCCACTGCCTGAAGAAATCGGCGTGCATTACCTGGACAAGCTCAGTCACCCCGGCGACAGCCACAGTTTCAAAGAGACTAAAGCTATTTTGGCGTTGCCGGTGACCGCTCCTTGGGGCGCTACCATCAAAGGTGTTAACCTGGCAATCAAACTGAAGCCCAAGCATGTGCTGCCGATCCACGACTGGCACTGGAGCAGCGACGCTCAGTCCGGCATGTACGACCTGATGGAAGGTGTGCTCGCCAAAGAGGGAATTACTTTCCACAAGTTGGAAACCGGCGTGCCTGCCGAAATCGATGTTTAACATAAGAACATTGACAAAAAGCCTAATTCTTGCTAGAATTATGTAGATGTCAACTAAAACAAAAAAACCATCAACACCAGAAAAGATCGAACAGGCCGCCGGCAGGGTCGGTATAGTTTTGCTGGCCGGCGCCGCCACCTTGGGCTTGCTGGACATGCCGAACCAGCCGGAAAAGCGGGTCGTGCTGCCCAGCCGCCCGGTCTTCGCCTTCGCCGAGAACAACTTTGAGTCCGAGAACGTCAACCCAATCCGCCGTGAAAAGGAAGACACCGAAACGCACTACGTCAGCTACAGCGTGGTGCAGCGCACGGCCCCTCGTTCAGGCAAGCATTAAGCTTGACCTTTTTAAAGGAAAATGTTAAGATAAGCACTATGATTCACTCACGGAACTACGATCCAACTTCTGCCAATCGGGATGAGATAACTCCTCAGCAGAAGCGCACGTTGCGTCTTGGCTCTGCTGCTGCTGTTTTGGCTGTTTCAGCTGGTATCTGGGCAGCAACGCACAGCCCTAAGCCGGCTGGCACCACCTCCGAGAAGCCGGTTCCCCAGGCTGCGCTAGCAAGAGATCCCCAAATTCCTTATACATATCGTGCAGGTGAAGGTCCCGATGATGCCATCGCTAACGTTGAGCCAGGAGTCTTAACTGGCGATCAGGCTGTTAAATCCGCTGTTGAGCAGTTCGTTGCAAAACAGGGCGATATTTACGGACAGACTGTTCAAGTTCCGATTGCCTCCGCTCAGGAACAAGCAGCTCATAAACGCTAGCGTTTAAGGTTTCTCTCAGCACGCTACATGTGGCGGTTTGGCGGATAACTTCTTAAAATCTGTGGAAAAGTGGTGTACGAAACACCACTTTTTTCTATTTTGTGTATTGCGGGGGGTGACGGTGGGTAGTACACTCATGTCAGTGGGTAGAAATGGAACGGCCAAATAGCGTGACATTTCGAAAAATAAAAACCACTAGCAGCTTAAAGGATACCAATGGCCACGGTAGACTACTTTGAACGCAAGCTGGACGATAAGAGGCGGTTAACCATACCACCTGAACTTCGTGCCAAGTTTGCGAGCGGAGCAGTAGTAACACGTGGGTTCGGTAAGTACCTGCACCTTTACCCGAAGGATGTCTGGGAAAACCTGGTAGAGCCACGATTGGCCGGAGATATCCTCGACGAGCGCATCGCAGACCTGAACGTCCAATTTAGGATGGGGAAGGTCGAACAGATGCCCGACGACAAACAGGGGCGCATCACCCTAGAGCAGCATCTGCTCGACTATGCCGGAATCAGCCGGGAAGTGATTGCGGTAGGCGTCGGCCAATATTGGCGCCTGATGGCTCCCGAACAATAAGCAGCTGCACGTTAACAACCAGGGCGGGATAGGAACCGAGATCACCTATCCGGCAGTCAATAAGTGGAATCGATAGCAAACCACTTTAAAAAAGCGCTTTGTACATTTCAAAAACACCTCCCAAAACTCCACCTCACACATAAGTCTCTCAAACTTGATTTGGCAAATTGTACTTGTACGATGAGCTGAATCCACAAAAACAAAAACTACAAAAAAACAAAAAATTGACTGCTGGTTAGGTGACCTTGTAATAAAACACAAGCAAGATGCACCAAAACAAACACCAAAATAAAAACAAACAGCACGAACCGGTACTACTGAAGGAAGTCCTACAGTATCTGGACCCGTCAGAAGGGGATAGCTACCTCGACTTGACGGCCGGCTACGGCGGACACGCCCAAGCAGTAGCGGAACGGGTTGGAAGCCTCACAGATGTCACGCTTATCGACCGCGATGCCAACGCGGTCAGGGTGCTCCGGGAAGAGTTACCTGGCGCCGATATCGAGCAGCAGGATTTTCTGGCTGCCAGCAGGGAGTTGCTCGCCGAAGGGCGGCAATTCGACGTTATTTTGGCCGATTTGGGCGTGTCGTCACCGCACCTTAACGAGGGCAAACGCGGGTTTGCCATAGTGCATTCCGGTCCGCTGGATATGCGGATGGACCAGTCGCAAGCGCTGACCGCTGAAACTATAATTAACACCTATAGCGAGGCGCAGTTGGCCGATTTGCTGACGCGCTATGGCGAGGAGCCGAAGGCCGCACAAATTGCGAGATTAATCGTGCAGGCCAGGCCGCTCCAGACCACGGACGAACTAGCAGCAGTCGCCGCTCAGGCATGGCCAGGCCATAGCCGGGTGCATCCGGCGACGCGCACGTTCCAGGCGATTCGCATCGCTGTGAACGATGAATTGCGCCAGCTGCAGGAGGCTCTGCCTCTATGGTTCGAGCTGCTAAAGCCCGGTGGACGCATCGCCGTCATCAGCTTCCATAGCCTCGAAGACCGTTTGGTCAAACAGGCACTGGCCGAAGCTGCCGGCGACCGCTACGACGCCGAGCTCAGGCTGCTCACCAAGACACCGGTGACCGCCAGCCCTGACGAAACAGTTCACAATCCGCGAGCACGCAGCGCCAAGTTGCGGGCCGCAGTGAAAATAAAAAAGAAAGGGAACTAAAATGCCGATTCCGGTAAAAAGTAGCTCCCGAACCTACAAGATCCACGTCAAAGTGGTCTAGTAGTGTAGCTCCAGCCCCGGTCCGCCGGGGTTGGGGCACCAAAAACAAAAACCTAAACAAACATAAAAATATATGACATATTCATCCTCACTAGCCATGAACCGGACGCGCTTCCAGGGGCGGAACCAGAATCTGGTCGCTTCGCGCATGCAGGTCAGGGCACTCGGGCCGGTCAGCAACACGATCGTGCTGATCGTGCTGGCGTGCCTGCTGGGGCTATTGTATCTGTCGCAGGTGACCAAGACGAACGCGTTCGGTTACCAGATCAACTCCTTGCAGCAGACGCAGGCTTCACTGAAGAGCCAGCATGACGATTTGGAAGTGTCCTCGGCCCGCTTGCAGGCCATGAGCCGGGTGCAGGGCAGCGCTGTTGCCAAGAACCTGGTCGCCACTGCGCCCTCAGCCACCGTTAAAAACTGACAGACCATTTTTGGAAGAAGACTCCGAGGACTTGGAACTCCAACTCTCGATCAGCGAAGCGGTTATCAAAACCGCATGAGTCTGAAGCCAATAAATGGTCTGTTTGTTATATAATTATAAGTGGATGGTCCCAAACAAAAACGATACGGTCCAGACTATTAAGCGCGTACGCATTTGGTACGGGCTGCTTTTGCTGGTATTGATGATTTTCGGCGTGCGGCTCTTTTATATACAGGTCATACGCTACGGGCATTACCGGGCGGCGGCGCTGAGCGACCAGCTTAAGCAGCACCAGATTCCAGCGACGCGCGGCATCATCGAGGCGCATGATGGCGGCAACGTGCTGCCTATCGTGCTCAACCAGGAGCTTTTCACGCTGTACGCCGATCCGGTTTACGTTAAGAATGCCGACGGCGACGCCACCAGAATCCAACGAATCATCGGTGGAGACGCCGGCCAGTATGCCAAGCTTATGAAAACCAAGGACACGCGCTACGCCATCCTGGCCAAGAAGTTGACGAGCGACCAGTCCAAACAGGTTACGGCTCTCAAACTGCCGGGCATCGGCACGCAAGGGTTGGATTACCGCACCTATCCGCAGGGCTCGCTAGCATCGCAGGTGCTCGGTTTCGTCAACAACGACGGCATGGGCGAATACGGCATCGAGCAGGCATTGAACAAGCAGCTCAGCGGCAAGCCAGGGCAGGTGAAGGCCGTAACCGACGCCAGTGGCGTGCCGCTGGCCGCCAGCAAAGACAATGTGCAGACGGCGCCCCAGAACGGCGATAACATCGTCACGACCATCGACTTGCCGATGCAGGCGCGCATGGAACAGATTTTGGCTGCCGATTACCAGAAGACCAAGTCGCAGGGCCTGAGCGCCATCATCATGGACCCCAACACCGGCCAGATCAAAGCTATGGCCAACTATCCGACATTTGACCCGGGCAATTACCAGAATGTCACCAACCCGAGCGTTTTCCAGAATGCGGCCGTTTCCAACGCCATAGAGCCGGGCTCGAGCATGAAGATCCTGACCGTCGCTTCGGCGCTCGACCAGGGCGTAATCAACCCCAACACGACTTTCTACGACCCTGCGCACTGGCTGGTTGACGGCTTCAACATCACCGACATCGAAGAAGACGGCGGCCCGCGCACCCAGAGCATCGGCAGCCTGCTGAACCTGTCGCTCAACACCGGCGCAACTTGGTTGCTGATGCAGATGGGCGGCGGCCAGATTGACAGTAAGGCGCGCAACGCCTGGTACGAATACATGCACGACCGTTTCCGTCTCGGTCAGCCGACCGGGGTAGAGCAGGGCTACGAGCCGGATGGGCTGATTCCGACGCCTGGGGACAATGGCGCCGCCATCGACCTGACATATGCCAACACGGCTTTCGGCCAGGCGGTTCAGATAACGGCGCTGCAGATGGCGGCGGCCGATTCCGCCGTGCTGAACGGCGGCACATATTACCAGCCGACGCTCGTCGACCAAGTTACGGATTCCAGCGGTAAGACGACCACAATGAAGCCCAAGGTATTAGAGAAGGGCGTGGTCTCGCCCAAAGTTAGCCAGGAAATGGTGCCGCTCATGCAGTACGTCGTGCAACAGCACCTGGCTGAAGGCTTCAGCTACCTGAACTTTGATTCCAGTTACACAGTCGGTGGCAAGACCGGCACCGCCCAGGTCGCCAAACCCGGCGGCGGCTACTACGACAATAAGTTTAACGGCACGTATGTCGGCTTCGTCGGCGGCGACAAGCCGCAGTATGTCATCGTCGTCTTCAACATCCTGCCCAATGTGGCCGGCTACGCCGGTTCTTACGGTGGCCAGCCGGTGTTCGGCGACCTGGCGCACATGCTGATAGACAATTCCTACGTGACTCCGAAATCGCAGTAAGAAATGGTATAATCAAGTAAACAAAAAAACAAAAACATCCCACTTATGAACACCTTACACATTGCTATCACCTCACATAACCTGATGCGCATCCTGGCCCTGGGCTTTTTCGGATTCGCGCTCAGCATGCTTATCACACCGATTTACACCACGACCGCCTACAAAAGGGAATGGTGGAAGCGCCAACGCACCGATGCCTGGTCGGGTGGCAAGGCGACCGTCTATGCCAAACTGCACGCCGCCAAGCACAAGCGGCACATCCCGACGATGGCCGGCCTGATTTTCGTGCTGTCGATTACCATCGTGACGCTGCTTGCCAACCTGTCGCGTGGCCAGACCTGGCTGCCGTTGGCCGGACTGGTCGCGGCCAGCGCCATCGGTCTGATTGATGACGTCATGAATATACGCAGCACCGGCGGTGTGGCCGGCATGCGTGCCCGCACCAAATTCACGCTCTACAGCATCCTGGTCCTTATCGGCGGCTGGTGGTTTTACGCCAAGCTGGGCGTGCATTCTGTCTATTTGCCGTGGATTCACGAGTGGCACATCGGCCTGGCGCTGATCGCGCTGTTCTGGTTGGTGGTCATCGCCACGGCCATCTCCGTAAACATCACAGATGGTTTAGACGGATTGGCCGGTGGTCTGCTGACGTCGTCATTTACGGCTTACGCCATCATCGCGGCGGTCGAGCACAAGTTCGCGCTGGCCGGCTTCTGCCTGACAGTGGTCGGAACACTCCTCAGCTACACCTGGTTCAACATCTATCCGGCGCGCTTTTTCATGGGTGATACCGGCTCGTTCGCGCTTGGCACGGCACTCGGCATCATCGCTCTTCAGACCAACACCATATATGTGCTGCCGATCATCGGCGCCGTTTATGTCATGGAAACCGGCTCGGTCATCATCAACCGCACCTCCAAAAAGCTGCGTAACGGCAAAAAAGTCTTCTTGTCCTCGCCGATCCACCACCACTTCGAAGCCATCGGCTGGCCGGAAACCAAAGTGACGATGCGCTTCTGGATTCTCGGGCAGGTCGCCGGCGTGCTGGGACTTATCCTTTTCTTAATGAGCGGGCAAGTGTAATGCCATGCGGCCGATTTACAAGACATCGCAGAACCGTGAACGCAAGCCGCTGCGCTTCACCGAGCTCAATCTAGGGCGCAAGCACAAGCCGGATTACTGGCTGCTGGTGTGGTGTGCCGCCTTGCTGGTGATCGGCCTGATGGTGGTTTACGCTATCAGCCCGGCGCTGGCCGCTTCGCATAACGTCAGCAACAGCTATTACGTCAGCAAGCAGCTGATTGCCATCGGCTTGAGTTTGATTGCTTTTACGGTGACAGCGCGCGTTCCGCTCAAATGGTGGCGCCAGGCTTATAAACCGATGTTAGTGCTGGCCGGATTGGCCACGCTGTTGGCACTGGTTATGCCGGTTAACCCGGCTTATCCGGCGCACCGCTGGGTGCGGCTGGGCGGATTTTCTTTCCAATCTGTCGAACTGGTGAAGTTCGCCGTCATGCTGTGGCTGGCCGGTTTTTTGGCCGAGCGCATCCGGGAAGGGAAAGTGACCGAAATGAAGGCGACGCTGAAGCCACTGCTATACACGCTTGTCGGTATCGGCGTCGTGGTGGCCGGCATCCAGAGTGACCTCGGTTCGACCGGAGTTATCGTGGCCATGATGGGCACGATGGCGTTCGTGGCCGGGCTGCCGTTCGGGCGCATCATGGCCATCGGCGGCGTCGTGCTGGTAGGCCTGATCTTGGCCATCTCGTCGACTCCTTACCGGCGGGCCCGTTTCGAGACCTATCTGCACCCCGAATCGAACTGCCAGAGCACAGGCTACCAGGCCTGCCAGGCGCTGATTGCCGTCGGTTCGGGCGGCATGATCGGCCTCGGCCTCGGTTCGAGCGTTCAGGCCTACGGCTACCAACCCGAGGCGGCCAACGACTCCATTTTCGCCATCTACGCCGAACAGTTCGGCTTCATCGGCAGTATTGTGTTAATGGCGCTATTTGTGTCGTTCTTCTCGAGATTTAAGACAGTGGCGGAAAGGTTAGGGGACGATTACAGCCGTCTGGTGGTCATCGGCGCGCTGGCATGGCTCGCCAGCCAGGCGCTGGTTAACATCGGTGCCATGATAGGTCTCTTGCCGCTTAAGGGAATCACTTTGCCATTTATCAGTTACGGTGGGACGAGCGTGGTGTTCGCCGCGGCGGCCGTTGGCCTGGTTTTCCAGGCTTCACAGTATGCGAGCTACGTAACGCCCCGTCTACGGGCTGGCGAGCCTGAACCTGGCACAAGCCGCGATTTCCGCGGAAACACGCTCAGGAGGGCGGAATATTCGTGAGCCGGGCCAATCCGCTAGTGGTCCTGACTGGTGGCGGGTCGGGCGGCCACATCACGCCGCTGCAGGCAGTTGCCGCCGAACTTAAGAAGCAGCCATCCAAGCCCAAGCTGGTTTACATCGGCCAAAAGGGCGATCATTTCGTCGAAATCATGCGGAAGGATTCCAATATCGACGAGGTTTTTTCGGTGAGGGCAGGGAAGTTCCGGCGTTTTCATGGGGAAGGGTTCAAACAGTTGCTGGACATCCCGACACTTCTCAAGAACGCCCGCGACTTCTTTTATGTCTTGATTGGCCTGGCGCAGAGCCGCAAATTGCTGAAACGGCTGCAGCCGGACGTCATTTTCATCAAGGGTGGATTCATCGGCGTGCCGGTCGGGCTGGCTGCCGCCAACTTGCATCTGCCATATGTGACACACGACTCCGATGCCATACCCGGGCTGGCCAACCGCATCATTGCCCGCTGGGCGCGGTTGCACGCCGTCGCACTACCGGAGGAGGTTTATAATTATCCGGCCGCCAAAACGGTTACTACTGGGATTCCGCTTCAGGCCGGTTTCGAGCCCGTAACAGAGAAACTCAAAGCCAGATACCGCCAGGAAATCGACATGCTCGCCAAAGCCAAAATGCTGTTCGCCATCGGTGGCGGCCTGGGCGCGCAGCGGGTGAATACCGCCATTGCCGAAGCGTTGCCACACCTGTTGCACGAGTTTCCGGATCTGTACGTCGTGCAAAGTGTCGGCCGCGCCAACGAAGAGCAGGTGAGGGGTTTTTACGAAGCAAATCTTACAACGAATCAACGGGGGAGGGTGCACGTTTTCGGCTATATCGATGACGTTTTCCGCTATAGCGGCGCGGCCGACATCGTCGTCACTCGCGCCGGCGCCACCAACCTGGCGGAATTCGCCCTGCAGGGGAAAGCCTGCGTCGTGGTGCCCAATCCGCTGCTGACCGGCGGCCACCAGCTCAAGAATGCCAGTTACCTGGCTGAGCGCCAGGCGGCCGTCATCCTCAAAGAAGATGATTTACTAGATGACCCGAACCGGCTGGCCAAGCAAGTCAGCCACCTCTTGCGGGATCCGAAAAGCCAGCTCGCGCTGGCGGCCAACCTGGCGGAGTTCGCCCAACCCGACGCCACGCGCCATCTGGCCCGACTAATACTGGAACAGATAAAGTAAGATGCTTTTCCGTCGTAAATCGTCGCCACCGACCCGCCGCCAGCGCATGAGCGAAGACCCGGCCGAGGCCAAAAAGCCGGCCACGTTCTCGTATGCCGGCAACTCGCCGCGCCAGCCCGGCGCCAGCCAACCCGATGCCAAAGGCGAGAAACTCGGCCATTTCTGGCTGGCGCGCGTCGGCTTGCTCATCTTCCTGGTGGCCGTGACTGCCTCGGCCGTCAATGTGCTGAGCCTGGCGCCTCAGGCAACCGTCCTACCGCTGTCGGGCAGCCAGGATAAGTCCTTCCTCAGGCCGACCGCAACCTACGAGGCCGCCGCCGATAAGCTGCTGACCGGCTCCATCTGGAACCATACCAAAGTCACCCTAGACACAGGCAATCTTAGCCAACAGATGCTCAAGCAGTTTCCGGAACTGACAGACGTCAGCATTACCGTGCCTTTGCTGGCGCACCGGCCGCTGTTTTACATCGAACCAGCCCAGCCGTCACTGCTGCTGGCGACTCCACAGGGCTCGTACGTGCTGGACACGTCCGGTCGGGCCTTGCTAAAGGTCGGCGCTTCTTCGCAACTGCCTGATGGATTGCCGGTCTTGACCGACCAAAGCGGGCTGACCGTTGACCTCAACCGCCAGGCCCTCTCGTCGGCCTACGTCAAGTTCATCCAGATCGTAGTAGCGGAACTGGCTGCCAAACAGTATAAAACCAGCAACCTGGTGCTTCCGGCTGGCAGCAGCGAGCTCGACGCCCACTTGGCCGGCCAGCCCTATTTCGTGAAGTTTAACCTTCAGGATACCGACCCGAGAGGGGAGGCCGGCACCTTCCTGGCGACCATCGCCTCGCTTAAGAAGCAGAACGTAACACCGTCTCAATATGTAGATGTGCGTGTGCCGGGCCGAGCTTACTATAAATAACCCCCCGCTATTACCCCGCCAGTTCGCAAAATGTTCATATACGCCCTTAGTAGTAGATTCTAAAAAACTATGTAAACATATAGAGCAGGGCAAAAGTCAAATTTTTCACGGAATAGGGCGGGAAGGCAGGGGACAATAAAATTGAAATAATTGTGCGAAAAAGCAATACTTTCACGGCAATTCTGTGGAAAAGTCAAATAGTGCCATAAATCACATCCGAGCACTAGGCTAAAGCGCAAGCGCTATAGCAGGACTAAAATAATAGTGTAGATGGCAGCAGCTTAACGGAGCACTGCACAGCAAAATACCAAACCATAGGAATTACTCCCCTGCAGAAGGGGTATAGTTAACCATCTGTAAAACTAATATGTGAGTCGTAAAATATACATTGTACGACATGATGTCTATGGCTGGTTTGGGTGCTCTGCCCAGCCGCCCGGCTCGGATTATTTGCGCCCGCCCGAAAATTTTTTTGAAAATTTTTTATAATCCCTCCTGCCTACCCGACCACCCAGCCGGAAGTGCTTTTCGGCCTGTTGGCCCACCACCATACCCATTAACCTATGTTCGCATTTTGTACGATTTTACGAACATTTGTATTAGTCGCTTTAATCGTCACTGGGGCTTTGCTTTTGCAAGTCAACGCTCAGCCCAAAGTTGGCTTGCAGTTCTTCTTTCATTTCTTTTGAAGCAGAACGTACGAACCTATCGCTGTGCCCTTTCCATGTCGCGTATAAGCAGATAGATAATATAGCGACCTGACGATCGCTGAGGGCAAAAGCGGCCTGGGGTGGCTCGATGCCTCCTGCTTCTCGTACTAGAGGGAGAACTCTAGCGTGTGCGGACATGATTCCTACGAAGTCGGGTAGCTCAGTCTTCAGGGCCTCAACCTCCTCTGCAGTAAGCTGGCGGTGCATAAAGTCTGTTGCTGTAGCAAGATGCTCAACTTCTCCAAACTTATCAATTATTACGGATGGTTTATTGGTACCTGGAAACATGATAGCTTGCCTCGAACGGCTTTACTCGGCCAGTTCGTAGGTGGCTTTGGCGACGCGCTTGAACTGCGGCTTGCCTTGCAGGTTCAGCAGGATGGTAGTTTCCTTCACGAAGCGGCTTTTGAGTACGCGTTTGACGATTTCGTCGCGGTGCAGGGGTTCGCCGGCCTCACGCAGGACTTCGGTGATGATGTCGGCCACGGTGCCCTTCTCGTAGCCCCATTCCTTGAGGGCATAAATGCCCCGCCCCACCAATACGAAGCGCTTGTCTTTGATAAGTTCGTTGTGGATGGCCTGGGTGGTGACATCTTTGCGCTTGAAGTCGCTCTGCTTGATGGCCTCGGCAATTTCGTTAAAGTGCATGTGCTTGCCATTCTCTTTGAGGATGACGTAGATCTTGTCGCGGATGTTCTTGGGGTTTACCATCGGCCACTTCACGAGGCCCCAGCGGTTGTTAAGCGTGGCTAATTGCTTGGATGTGCTGGCCAGGGCGGCGACTTCTTTGGCGCCTCCGTTGCCGGCGGCTTTGGCGATTTCTTCGATGGTCTTCGGTTCGCCGAGCTTTTTGACGGCTTCTATAAGCTTGGCGACACGCGCTTTGAGGGCCTTTTCGTCGCCCATCTCCTTGAGGCTGACGCTGGCATAGAAGTTGTCGTCTTCGGGAATAAGGGTGAGTTGCGGCGCTAATTGGCTCAGAAAAGCGACCCGCGCGTATTCTTCGCGGTTCGGCTCGTCTGTAAGTTCGCCGGTCAGCTGCATGACGCGGGCGATTTTGCCGGATTTGTTCAGGATTTCTACGACCTTGGCTTCAAAGTCGGCCACGTGCGGCAGGTTCCCCTGCTCTGCCGAGCCCATCAAGCGGGTCACGACTGACTTTTCGAGCTGGCGGACGCGTTCGCGGGTGATGCCGAGCATTTCACCGATTTGCTCGAGCGTCTCTTTACGGTCAAAAAGGCCGAAACGACGGCTGACGATTTCCCTTTCCCGCTCACGGTCTATGGTAGCAAGAACATCGGTAACTATCTGTTCGGTTGTGAGGTCGGATTGGGGCGCGCTTTGGGCCATCTTAACCTTCCCTGTTATTTAAAATTATATAAATTATAAAACTATAATTTTTAAAAGTCAACACACATTTCCTATTAATTATTGTAGCACAAAGCTGACAACAAGACCCATTCCATGTTGTAAAAATATTACGAAGCCAGCTCTTATAAGGCGATGCAAATCATGTGCGGCGCTTGCGTGGCACACGGCGCTTCTTGGCTGGTGCGGCTTCCAGGATGGCTTTAGCTTCTTCTTCGGTCAGCTTCGAGGGGTCTTGCTCCTTCGAGATGCGGGCGTTCTTTTTGCCGTCGGTGACGTAGGGGCCATACGGGCCATTCAGTACTTTGATACCGCTGGCGAACTCGTTGATGTGCTTGGCGGCGTCTTTAGCCAGCTTCTGCTCGTATAGCTCGCGTGCTTCCGTCTCGGTTATGGTTTGCGGGTCGAGCGGTTTGATGGATACGAAGGTCTTGCCGACTTGTACATATGGGCCGAACCGGCCGATGTTGGCTTTGATTTCCTGCCCGTCGGCCGTCTGGCCGACGGTCCGTGGCAGCTTGAACATCTCGAGCGCCTGCTCGATTGTCACGGTGTCGATTGTGGTGCCGGCCGGCAACGGCGCGAACTGCGGCTTCTTGGATTCGTCTTCTGTGTGGCCCTTGAGCAGCATCGGGCCGTAGCGGCCGAAACGGGCGTAAATAGGCTCGCCGCTCTTGGGGTCGTTGCCCAATTCCCTGGCCTGCGAGACCTCATTGCGCGGCACATCCTCCGACTTTTCCACAAGCGGGTGGAAGTCCTTGTAGAAATCGGCGATCATTTTGTTCCAACTCTGCTTGCCGTCGGCAATCTCGTCGAAATCATCTTCTACCTTGGCTGTGAAATCGTAATCGACGATTCCCGGGAAATACTTGACCAAGAAATCGGTCGTCACTTCGGCTATGGGAGTGGGCACTAGCTTGGCGCGGTCCGCCCCTGTTATGACCTCTGTTTTCTGGCTGGTCACCTTGCCGTCCGCCAGCTTCAGTTCTGTGACTTCGCGCGGAGTGCCCTCGAGGTCGGTCTTTTCGACATAGCCGCGGGTCTGGATAGTGGAAATGGTCGGCGCGTAGGTGCTCGGCCGGCCGATGCCGAGCTCTTCGAGCTTGCGCACCAGCATGGCTTCGGAATAGCGTGCCGATGGCCGCGTGAAAGTCTCTGTCGCGCCCATCTGGCGCATTTCGAGCGCCTGGCCGGCCTTCAACGGTGGCAGCAGCGTGTCGTCTTTGGTGCCACCGTAAACTTTCATAAATCCGTCGAAACGCAGGATTTCCCCCTTTGCTAGGAACGATTCCGGCTGCGTGCTGACGCTGATTGTGACCTCTGTGCGTTCCAGCTCGGCCGAAGCCATCTGCGAAGCCAGCGCGCGCTGCCAGATAAGCTGGTAAAGTTTTTTCTGCTGCTCGTCTTCGCCGGCGGCGGTCTTGTCGAAGCTGGTCGGCCGGATGGCTTCGTGGGCCTCTTGGGCGCTGGCGTTTTTGGTCTTGTACTGGCGGACCTGATGGTACTTTTCGCCCAGTTCCTTATTTATATAGGATTCGGCGGCTTTGATAGCCTGGCCGGATAAGATGGTGCTATCTGTACGCATGTACGTGATGTGGCCGGCTTCGTAGAGACGTTGGGCGAGCGTCATGGTTTGGCGGACGCTGAAACCGAGGCGGCGGCTGGCTTCTTGCTGGAGCGTGCTGGTCGTGAACGGAGCGCCCGGGTTGCGGCTGGCCGGTTTCTGTTCGATGTCGGATACTTTGAATTCGGCGCTGGCGGCTTTTTCGAGCCAGGCGGTTGCGGTCGATTCATCGGCCGGTTTGTCTTTGAGTTCGGCTTCGAACTCCTGGCCGTCAGCCGCGAAAACGGCTTTTACCTTGAATGAACCCTGCGGCTCAAAGTCCCGTATCTCGCGTTCGCGTTCCACGATCAGACGCACGGCGACCGATTGGACGCGGCCGGCGCTGAGGCCGGTGCGAACCTTTTTCCAGAGCACGGGCGACAGCTCGTAGCCGACCAGGCGGTCGAGCACGCGGCGGGCCTGCTGGGCGTCGACGAGCTGTCGGTCGACCGTGCGCGGGTTCTTGATGGCGGCCTCAATCGCCGGCCGCGTAATCTCGTGGAACACGATGCGTTTGGTCCTGTCCGGGTCGAGTTTAAGCGCCTGGATCAGGTGCCAGGCAATCGCCTCACCCTCACGGTCCTCATCAGAGGCCAGCCAGACTTCGCTCGACTCGGCCGCTTTTTTGAGCTCGCTCACTACCTTTTTCTTGTCGGCGCTGATTTCATATTTGGGCTCGAAACCCTTGTCGATGTCGATGTTCAGGCCTTTTTTGGGCAGGTCGCGGATGTGCCCGAAACTGCTTTTAACAGAGTAGTCCTTCCCCAAAAAACGCTCAATGGTGCGCGCTTTGGCCGGACTCTCAACAATGACTAGGTTCTTCGCCATGAGCTCCTATAATAAGCATACCCATTATTACAATGCAACAAATTAGATAAGGGCGAGCTTAAAATAAGTTTTGGCCCGCCTTGTAGCCGGCCCAGATACCGACAAAGGAGCCGACACCGCCCAGCAGGATGCTCCACGCCCCGAACCAGTTGCCATGGTCCATGGCAGCGCCTATCCATCCGCCAAGTGTGCCAAAGATAGTGACACCAAGGAAAATCATTAGCTTCATGGTTCCAGTTTAGCATGTCAGAAAATCGCCCAATGGTTCATGCCGAGCGGGCGGATTTTGCCAGCGATTTCTAGCATCGTCAGCGCCTGGTTGAAGCGGCTGACCTCTAAACCGCTATTCTGGAGGAGCTGTTCACCATCGCTGACGCCCTGCAGCATCAGATCGAGCAGCTTCTGCTCATTGGCGTTGCGGCCGCGCACTTCGGCGACCGGTGTCGCGTGTGGCTCGAAGCCCAGCGCCACCAGCACGTCTTTGGGTGCAGTGACAAGGCCGCCTTTGTTGCTCTTTATTAAGTTGTTCGACCCGGCTGAACCGATGTGGTTTATATTGCCCGGGACGACGAACACTTCCCTGTTCTGCTCCTCGGCGAAGCGGGCCGTATAGAGTGTGCCGCTCTTTTCGCCGGCCTGTGTTATAAGGACGGCCTGCGCCAATCCTGACATAAGACGGTTACGGGCGATAAAATTCTGCTTATAAGGCGGCTCGCCGGGCGGATATTCACTGACGAGTGCCCCGCCCTGCGCCACGATTCTGTCGGCTAACTGTCGGTTGGCGACCGGCACGATGTTATCGAGTGCGCATGGCAATACAGCGATACATTGGCCGCCTGCCTCGAGCGCTGCTCGGTGAGCCGCTCCGTCAACTCCTAGAGCCAGGCCGCTGACGATTATGACCCCCTGCTCTGCCAGTTCTCGGGCGAAATGCCGCGTCACCTGCTCGCCATAAATTGACATCTTACGGCTGCCCACGATTGCCACGGCGGGTCGTTTTGCCAACTCGTTAAGGTCGGCCCCACTTTGGTAAAGCTCATTCGGCCGTGCTGGTATATTCTTTAGCGCTTCAGGGTAGCCCTTTGACTTAAGCGTAAGCTTATTGATTTCCATATAAAAATGTTTTAAAGTATTGACATAAAGACATGCTTTTGCTAAAATAGCAACTTATGATTCCTAATATAGGAATCTTGCACCTTTTACCCCCAAAATTCTAACAGTCATGGTGGCTGACTAAGGACTGATTTAATCAGAATTTAATCTGTTACCAGACAAATCGTTAGATTGTTTTAGAGCGCGCCAAGATAAGTTGTTACCCTCCACTTCTCTTATAGCAGTCTGGCGCTCTAGCGCTGGACACGCTCTAAAACATACTAACCCCTTTAACTAGATTCCTCGGGTGGGCGCTCGCGTCCGTCTCTGGGGTCCCCGATCAATGCGAGCCTGAATGGTTGCCTCCGGGCTAGCACGTGCCACTATTTATATTTTAGGCATCGATGCGTCGCCGGGGTGGGTTGAAGGGTTGAATGAGCCTCCGGCGGTGCCCACCCCCTCCGGAGGCTCTTTTTTTGTGTATAATGCCAACATGATTAGCCGTAACGAGCAAGGCTTGTTTGAGTTGGATGATGTTGACCGCGCATTATTGAATCTTAAGCACGACCAACCGTTCGCACCGAGCCAACTGCCAACCTATCTTCACGTTTTAGCCCGAGGCGCTCTGGATAAAGCCGTCTTCCTTGACGAGCATATGGCAATTGGCGAGACAACTTTTCGGGGTCGGCTCGATGCCATTCTGGCTACTTGCGTAGAACAAGTTACTTCAGACTAGGAAATTGCGGGTTTCGTGCGGCAGCTCGCCGCCGTAGACGTATTCGCTCAGTACGGCGTTGACTTCGCGTTTGAGGTTCGGCAGCTGCTCCGATTGCTCGGCAGGCCATTTCTGTAGCACGAAATCCTCGCTTTTGATGCGCGCTGGCTTCTTGGGTCCGATTCCAACCCGCGCGCGGCCGAAATCCTCGCCGATGTGTTGGATGAGCGACTTGATACCGTTGTGGCCTGCACTGGCGCCGCCGAAGCGTAGCCTTATCTGGCCGAAATCGATGTCGATCTCGTCGTGTACCACCAAAATGGACTGCGGGTTGATTTTGTAGAAGTTGATGACCGCGGCGACCGCGTCTCCGCTGAGATTCATGAAAGTCGTCGGTTTCATGGCGATGACGCGCGTGTTGTCGACGCGGCCGCCGCTCATGTGGCATTTCAGGCTTTTCTTCTCAATCCACTCCTCCATTTCGTCGGAATGGCTGACGAACTCGTCCAGGCACGCGAAGCCGACGTTGTGGCGTGTATTATCATATTCTTTGCCAGGATTGCCCAGCCCGACCAGCAGCACGGTCTTATTCAGCCCCACGGTGTAAAAATTGGTCGGGTCGCTGGTTTGCGGCCGCCTCTGGAATAATGCCATGAGCTTAGTATCGGATAAGCTGGCTGGCGGCGCAAGTGCCCCGCCCCAAGAAGCTTATGTCTTCTCCCAAACTTGACACGGTGTCAATTAATAAGTTATAAAGATGTGGATAAGGTCATGAGGGAGAATTAGAATTTATGAGCAGCAGAGCCCCATTTATTGAAACTGTTATCTTTGCTGGTGCTACTGTCGCAGCTTTGGCGCCTAACGCCGATGCTGGTATTCAGAATGTATCGCCACTTGAACAACCGACACCGATGGTCGCCACCATCCCGGCTGATTATCCCCAGGCGGAATCAGGCAGCGCCTCACAGGAGGCTGCACAGCCCCGTTCTGAGAACGTATCAAGCACATCAGCCAAACTGGCCCGCTTTATCTGCGCAGATCACTCTTACGGTCCCGGCAGCCGAGGCCACTGTGTTCGAGACATCCAGACAATCATCAGTAACCATGTGACCGGATATTATGACGGGCAAACAATGCGTAACGTCAAAACATTCCAAAGGAACAGAGGACTTAGGGTTAGCGGCACTACAGATAAGCGTACTTGGGTTGCTGTTTGCCGCGAAGCGATAGGTTATGGACCTGAGCCATCAAGTATCGCGGCTGCTAGGGATGCCGGGTGTTTCTCTCTGAAATTGGCCGCTGACGTTGGTTCCAAGCTGTCGAACACGCTCGATGTCGAGGCACCCGTTGCCGAGTTCGTCAGCAACGAATTGGGCGGTTCCACCAAGGCCAGCAATGTTGAAGCCACGATTGCCCGCAAGCGTTTTGAGTTTGTCTACCGCTGCGTCCAGCACTACTTCCGTTTCGGCAACAGAGACAGGAATACCAAAGGCCCAAATTGTGTCCACGACATACAGGCCGTGGTCGGTAATGGCGGTGACTTTCCTGGTAGCTATGAACTTGGTACCCGGGCTCGCGTCAAGGCTTTCCAGGCCGCAAATGGTCTTAACCAATCAGGAATTTTTGGTCCGCGTGAGTGGAAACTCGACTGCTATAACTTAGATGGCCAACCTGGTGGCTGGCGCCAAGCGCTGGACGCCGGTTGCTACAAGGGCAACTTCGGCAAATCCGAACAAAGCAACTCTACTGCCAGCGCACCTGTCGCCAAGGTTACATTCAGTCGCGCTTAGCCTTGGTCGGGCTTAGGCCGTGTTTGTGGGCCTGGTGTTTCTCGATGAACCACAGTTGGACTGGTGTGCCTTCGTAGCCGAAGGTCCGGCGCATCTGCGTCTCGAGGTAGCGGCGGTAGCTCCAGTGTACGAAACGGCTTTGTGAGCCGAAGATCTTGAAGGCCGGCGTGGGGTTGTCGGTTTCTTGCACCATATAGTTTAACTTCGGTGAGCGGCCCTTCAAGCCGGCTGGCGGATGAGCGTCGACGGCCTGGCGCAGCCATTTGTTGAGTTCGCTGGTGGTGATGCGCTTGCGGCGCTGCTCGTCAATGTCGAGAGCCAGGTCGAAAATCTTGGTGACATTCTGGCCAGTGACGCTGCTGGTGAAAATCAGCGGCGCCCAGGGCACGAAATCGTAGGTGGCGGCGATTTGCGGCGCCAGGGCGTCGCGGGTGTAGGCGTCCTTGCCTTCGACCGAATCCCATTTGCTGACGATTAAAATGAGGCCCTTGCCGGCATCCTTGACCATTCCAGCCAGCTTTTGGTCGAGCTGGACATTGAGCTCGTTGACGTCCATTAAAAGCAAACAGATGTCGGACTGTTCTATGGCGGAAATCGCCCGGATGACGCTGAAGCGCTCCACGCCGACCTGTATCTTGCCCGAGCGGCGTATGCCGGCCGTATCGAGCAATTCGATTTCTCGTCCGTGGTAGCGCACGTCTGTGCGGTTGACGTCGCGCGTCGTGCCGGCCCGGTCGGCCACGATGGCCTGCTGCTTCTTGGCCAAAGTGTTGAACAGCTGCGATTTGCCGACGTTCGGCCGGCCCAGGATGGCGATGCGCAGTTTGTCGTCGTCGGCTTTGACGGCGACCTTGGGAATCACTTCCACCAAACTGTCTAACAGCTGCTCGATTCCCCTGTTCTGCGTCATGCTGGTGCGGAAAACCGGCTTGATGCCCAAGCGGTCGAAACCAGACAAATCCTGCCCTCTCGCCTTGTCTAATTTATTGATAACTAGAAAGACCGGCTTTTTGGAGCGCAGTGCCATCTTGGCGACGCGGCGGTCCTCTTCGGTGATGGGCACGTCAGCCTCGACGACCACCCAAATGACGTCGGCGCTGTCGGCGGCCTGTGTAATCTGTTCCTGTATGGTGAACTCGAAGTCGTCTTCGGGGTCTTTCACGCCGGCGGTGTCGACCAACCAGAACGCCAGCCCGGTGTGCTTGGCCTTGGCGGCGATGCTGTCACGCGTCGTGCCGGCCTCGCGCGCCACAATCGCCTCGCGCCTTTCCAAAACCGCGTTGAACAAGCTGGACTTGCCCACGTTAGCCCGTCCCACAATCGCCACTATTGGTAGCCGTTGACTCATAGACTATAATTATAGCGGAACAGAGAGAAAATTGACAGAACTTTCTTTACGTGATAAAATATACGTGAGAAATAAAGGCCAACCTAATGTCTGATCAAGAGCATTTCCGATATTCGGCACCCAAATTGGACTATGAACTCCCCGTAGAGCTCTGTGTATGTGGCAACTGCCGAAGCTCCAATAAATTCCCGAGCAGGGGAAGCGATGTTGGTAATGATTACTTTGAAGTCACGCTTACGTGTCATACCTGTGGCGAATCAGATGATCCTCGTACTGTCGATCTAGAAACCGTGGAGGCGCTCGAAGACCGAGCAAATACTATGGAAAATGGTTTGTTGTCTGAAGCCAAGGAGTATGAAGACCCGCAGCGAAGGATGGAGGCCATGGCAGCTGACGCACGGGCTATAATTGCCGGCCTAGAAAACGGTCACGTTAACTTTGTGTCTGACCTAGTCGAATTTTAAGTAAAGCCCTTCTTTTAGAGTGCCGAGTGTATAATTGCCGAAGTTGATGCGGTGGAGTTTATCGACGTCATAGCCCAACGCCGCGAAGGTGCGGCGGATCTGGCGGTTGCGGCCTTCCGTCATGGTGACGCGCCATTCCAAACCATTAGCCTGGAGCTTTTCGAGAGCTAGTTTGCTCGGCCCATCGTCCAGCCGGACACCGTGGTCGCTTATCATCTGTCGGTGGAGCGGCTCCAACGGCTTGTCGAGCGTTATTTCGTAAATTTTGGTCTTGCCATAACTGGGATGAGTTAGTTGGTTGGCCAACTCGCCGTCGTCGGTCAGCAGGATTAATCCGGACGAGTCCTTATCGAGGCGGCCGACCGGCTTGAGGTTTCGGTACTGTGGCGGCAGCAGTTCATAGATGGTGCGGTTGCCCTGACCCTGGCGAGAAGAGACGTATCCGGTTGGTTTATTGAGCATAATCGTGGTCGTTTCGGTAGGTAACGACAGGCTTTGGCCATCGAACGTGACGCTGTCACCTTCGCTTATCTCGACACCGATGTCGGCGGATTGGCCGTTGACTTTCACCCTGCCCTCTTCGATGGCGCGGTCAGCCGCACGGCGGCTCAGGCCGCTAGCCTGGGCCACGAACTTGTTGATGCGCATGGTTTGATTCTACAGGGCGATGCTGTGCGGGTCGACCTTGTTGTCGTCGCCGTCGGCGGCTGGTTGGTCTTTTGCCGGCGCCGACGTGTCAACCACGACAGGTTGGGCTGGCGCGTCGTTGCCTTCCGCCTCGGCTTCTTTGGCTTCTTCTATCGCCAGGAGTGCATCGATGTCTTTCTTGGGCTCGCTGTCAATCGGTTCGATAACTTTTTTGTGGGCAATCGGCACACTGCCTGGCTTGGCAGGCTTTTTTTTGTCCTCGGGTTCTTCTTTATCGTCGGATTCTTCAGATGCCTCTTTTGGCGGCGCTTCGGTAGCTGTTTCGGCGACAGACGGCTTATTTTCGGAGGCGGCTTTCTCGGCGCTATCGGCAAGTTTCTGGACGGCGCCGTCTAACAGCTTGTCATCTGCGACCTTGTTCTCGTCTGGATTAGGTGTGGAATCACCGGCAACGGGCTCGCCGGGCGCTTCAACGGCAGCTGGAGTGGCGGCTTCGGCAGACGGTTCTTCGGAGGCCGGCGGGGCGGTGGGTTCTTCGGAGGCACCGGCGACGAAATTCTCAATCTTGGCTTCGACCGAGGCTTCCTCTTGGGATTCGGAGGCAGTATCCGCTGGCGGTGCGGCTGGAGCTGGAGGCGTGGCTGGGTCAGCGACCGGCGGTTCTGCGACCGGTTCGGGGGCTGGCGCGACTGGTTCAGGTGCAGGAGCGGGTGGGGCAGCGGCCGGAGCCGTTGCCGTAGGTGCAGGGTCTGGCGCTGCGCTGGCGACCGTAGCGGCTTCACCGGGCTTGTGGTCCAAGAGGTCGTGCGCGACCTTGACGATATCTTCAAGTGTCACCTGCGACTTCACTAGGTAGCGGTCGGCGCCCAATTTGCTGGCACGTTGCTGATCGTCGTTCTGGCCGAGGGCGGTCAGCATGATGACCTTGACATCCTTCAGGCCGTCGGTGTTCCGCAAAATGTCCAGCATCTCGAAGCCGCTGATTTTAGGCATCATGACGTCAGATATGATAAGGTCCGGCTTCTCGGCTTTGGCGACGACCAAGGCCTCTTCGCCGTCACGGGCTGAAACTATAGTGTAGCCCTCGGCCTGCAAGCGCGCCTCGTAAATCTCGCGCAGGTTATTGTCGTCTTCGACGAGCATCAATTTTGCCATTGGTTGCCCCTGTAATTCGATTCGCTTATGGTTGTATTCGGTTTCATTGTAACACGTTATGACACGCTGTTAACCGGATTCGAAACGCTGTTGCTGGCGGCCGCCTGCATGGCGCTGGCCTTTTGCGTGCTCAGCCGCGGCAAGTTGATATAGAAGCTGCTGCCCTCGCCCACCTTGCTCTCGGCCCAGATCCGCCCATTATAGAGTTCGATGATCTTGCGGCAGATGAACAATCCCAAGCCGGTGCCGCCTATGGTGCGGGTGGCCGAGTTGTCGACACGGTAGAACTTCTGGAACAAGTGCGGTATGTCCTCGGTCGGAATGCCTGGGCCGGTGTCGCGTACGTACATCTGCACGACGCTGTCGTTACCGGTCAGCCCGATGGTGATTTTACCCTCGGGAGTGTACTTCACGGCGTTGTCAAACAGGTTGGTAATGACTTCGCGCAGCCTGTCGGGGTCGATATAGACGTAATAAAGCGGCTTGATGACCTTGGTGCCGGCTTCGGTGGCGTTGATGGTGTTGCTGCCGCCGAAAGAAAACTCCACGAAGAGCCCTTTTTTTTCGGCGATAAGGTGGAACCCGTCGACCAGCTGCTCTAAAAAGGCGCCCATCTCGACCACTGCCGGGTGGCTGGTCAGGCGTCCATCCTCGGCCTTGGCGCTGGTCAGCAAGTCCTGGAAAAGCTTGCCCAAATGCTGGGTCGACGAGTGCGCCTTCTCGAGATAATTGCGGGCTCGGCTGTCAACCGTCGACACCTTCTCGTTCAGCGCCAGCGCCAGGTATCCCTCGATGGCCGCGACCGGCGTGCGCATCTCGTGGCTGGCCGTGCTTATGAAATCCGCCCGCTGCCGCTCCTCGGCCTGTTGCGCCGTTATGTTGTTGAAGACCACGACCACCGCCTTCACCTCTTGGTTTTTACCAAGCAGCGGCGACAGGCGCAGGTTGAGCGGCACCTGCTTCTTGTCGGGCGTAATCAACACGACCTCGCTGCGGCCGCTCTGCCCAGTCTGGAAAACCTGCAAGATGGGATTGTCCTGCTCTTTGACCGGCTCGCTTTTGCTGTTGACCAGCCGCATGACGTTGCCGATGTCGATGCCGGTGGCATCTTCGGCCTTCCAACCCAGGATGGTCGCGCCGCCGGGGTTTATGAGCTGTATCGTGTGCTGGCTATCAAGCAGAAGCACACCATCTTCAATGCTGTTGACGATTGCCTTGAATTTGGCGGTTTCATCTTGAAGGTCGGACGGCAAGGTTGTCGGCTTCCCACCCGGCGCTTCTGACTTGTGTCGGTTGAACAGGCTCATAACGCTTAACCTTTATTCTAGCAAAGACTGGCCTGACTCCTAACAGATATGGTAAGATGTTCCGGAGTTCGGACCTTCGGCCCCTTCGTCTAGTGGTCCAGGATATCTGGTTCTCATCCAGAAGATCGCGGGTTCGAATCCCGCAGGGGTCACCACACGTAGTTCAAGCATTATGATAGTTACTCTCGACGACCTTCCTTCCGTACGTGAACGTCACTCTAGCCAAAAGCTGGTGCTAACGAGCGGCACTTTTGACTTGTTGCACGTCGGCCATCTAGACTACCTTGAGAGTGTGAAAAAATATGGCGACATTGTCGTGGTTCTGCTGAGCGGCGATAACAGGGTTAAAGCGAGAAAAGGTCAGGAACGACCAATTATTCCTGATAATGACAGGGCGCGAATACTCGATTCCCTAAGAGTAGTTGATTATGTGTTTATCGATCCCTCAAGACTTAGCCCGGACGAAGCTGATGCTGTCCATTCTGAAATCCTGAAGCGCTTGCACCTGATTATTATGTAACAGATGGTCCTGACCCTAGATTTGTCAGTCTCATGAATAAATCGAAGTTCATCATCTTGGAACGTATGAATACAAGCCCCTCGACTACGGAGATTATTGAGCGCATCCGTAATCAGCACTCACGTTGATAGCTGTTGTATAATTGGCTTGGAATGGCGCATCTGCTGAAAAACAAACACCATGTGACCGACCCGGTCTGGCACTTGCAGCTGACGATGCTAGTGGCGCTGACCTTGCAGCTGGCGCTGCCTGACGAATTCGCCTTCATTGCGCCGGCAGCGATTCCAGTGGCTGAGGCGCTGCTGCTTATCCTGTTGTCCTTCACTACCCCTAAAGAGCGCATCTTTAAGTCGCTGGCTCGCCGGCTGAACGTCTTCCTGCTTATCTTGATCGCCAGTATCGCC
This sequence comes from Candidatus Saccharimonadia bacterium, assembly GCA_035480695.1. Classification (GTDB taxonomy): domain Bacteria; phylum Patescibacteriota; class Saccharimonadia; order Saccharimonadales; family UBA4665; genus DATBED01. The sequence continues at coordinate 5,108 of DATIHM010000082.1, read as the reverse complement.
AACGCCTACGCTTTGGTGCAGGTTGTCAGCAAGCTGCTGCAGAGCGGCGTGACCGACGGCCGGGCGCTCATCCTGACCTCTATAAATATCTTCGTGACGAACATTATCATTTTCGCGCTGTGGTATTGGGAAATGGACGGCGGCGGCCCCGGCGAGCGCCAGCGCATCGCCAAATACGAGCAGGACTTCCTGTTCCCGCAGCACCAGCATGAGGATTACCGCCACCCTGAGTGGAAGCCGACCTTCGTCGATTACCTCTATGTCAGCTCGACCAACGCCATGACTTTCGGGCCGGCCGACACCAAGCCGCTGACCCGCCGCACCAAGATGCTGATGCTCATCCAGGCGACGATTTCGCTGATCACGGTGGCGCTGGTGGCCGCCCGTGCCGTCGGCATCCTGAACTAACTTAGTTTGACAGCGGGCAGCTCGTCCCAGCTGGTCGTGTAGCGCTGGCTGCGTAGACGATGTTTGGGCTCCCAGCGGCGCGACAGGTCTTCGGCCGCGAAATAGAGCGTGCGCTTGCCGAAACGCCGGTTGACAGCGTCTACGGCGGCCAGGCGGGCTTGTGTGGACTGGGCGCCGGCCACGTCGACCTCGCCGAACAAATCCGGCTGCAGCGCATCCTGGCTGACCAAATCGTATAAATAGACGTTGGCGCGGTGGTAGGCCTCGCCGGGGTTGAAGGCATCGCCGGCCAGGTCGACCAGCCGGGCCGTTATGTAGCCGGTATCAGCCGTCGGCGTGTGGAACGTCAGCGCCTTGTTCTGGCGCTGGTAGCCGGGCTTGAAGCGGTTGTTGCTGAGCGAGATGGCCGCGCCGCGCGCCAGCAGGCCTTCGCGGCGCAAGCTGTGCGCGGCGCGGGCCGTCAGGCTGGCGATGGCCGATTCGATCACCAGGAACTCGCCGGTATCCTCGCCGAACATGCGGCCGTTCATGACCGTCTGGCGCACGCGGCCGAACAGCTCCAGCTGGTGGCAGGCCAGGCCGTTCAGTTCGGCCACCATCTGGCGGCCGTGGATTCCCATCAGTTGCTGGGCGTAGCGCGGCCGCAGGCGCGCCAGGTCGAGCGCCGTGAAAACGCCCTCGGCCTTGAGCCGCGGCGTCAGCCGCCAGCCGACTCCCCAGATCTCATCGATCGGCGTGCGCAGCATATACAAATCCTTGTCTTCGTCCGGCAGGTTGACAAGGTCGAGCACGCCGCCGAGCTCGGGCGTCTTTTTAGCGCGGTGGTTGGCCAGCTTGGCCAACGTCTTGGTCGGCGCGATTCCAATCGAGACCGGCATGCCCACCTCGCGTAGGATACGCTCGCGCAGCAGCCTGCCCCACTCCTGGTAATCGCTGATGTCGAGCTGGCTCAAATCCAAAAAGGACTCATCGACCGAATAGACCTCGGTGCGCGGCGTCACCTCTGTCAAAAGCCGCACGATGCGCTCGCTGATGTCGCCGTACAGCTCGAAGTTGGCGCTGAACTGCACCACTTGCCTATCCTTGAAAAGCTGGCGGTACTGGTAGACCGGCGCCGCCATGGGAATGCCCAAGCTTTTGGCCTCGGCCGAGCGCGAGATGGCGCAGCCGTCGTTACTACTCAACACCACCACCGGCTTCTCCTCCAAATCTGGCCGGAACAGCCGCTCACAGCTGACGAAGAAGTTGTTGCAGTCGACCAGCGCGAAAACGGGTTTCATGGCCGGTATTTATGGATTATGGCCGTCACCACGCCCCACGGCTTGTCCTCGGGCGTCAGCTGGTGCTGCCGGCACAGCACGGAGCTGTCGATCCGCCAAGATACCAGCAGGTCGTTCGGGCCGGCCTGCAGCGCCCTGTCGACCACGGCCACGTCGCCGTCGAACACGCCCTGGTCGCTCCAGTGGTGGCCGGCCACGCGGAACAGATATGTGCTCGAGGCCTGTCGCACCAGCAGCTTATTGAAATCCAGGCTTAATCTTTGTTCTGTGCCGCGGTGTTCGAGCGCCGGGTTGGGAAATCCGGTGTGTACCGAAACGCCGTCGCCGTCGGCCAGATTCTGTGAATCGTCGTCCATAGTTTTTCCTCTCTGTTTTCCATTAGTCTGCCAGTATGTATTCGCGGCCCTTGTAGACCAGCCGCCGCGGGAAGCTCTCGAAGCGGATTTGGTCGCCATCCTTGCGGAGGTAGACCGAAGTTATCTCAATGTCTTGACCGTTAAAAGTTGCAGTTGCCATAGTACGTCTCCTAAAAATCTTAATAATGAAGAGTAACCGACAGAGGCCGGCAAACGGGTTTTGGGTTGGAGCTTCTTCGCTAAGGCGGACTACCGTTCAGAGGCCGTCTTATTGCTAGGAAACCGTTCGTACTATGAAGCTTGCAGGGACCGGAGTGTGCATGCTTGTGAATAAGTCCGGGAGGTAAATCACGTGGAAGTCCTCTCGTGGCTAATGCTTATTATACACCCATGTCAACGGGCGGGAATAGCAAATCGAAGGCTATTGTGGCTATGGACAGTAGCACGGGCCGGGACCTGGTTTCGGGTTGGTGTCAGTGCCTGAGTACGCCGGGCAGTTGCAAACCACCGTACTTGGCGTTATACCGGGGTCAATGCGGTGGCTGTACTGATAGTTATTGTAGTAATTCCTGCCCACCATGGCGGCTTCAAATACAAGAAAGATTGCCACTAGGATCAAGACCTGCTTCTTGCGACGGCTTTTGCTAAGTAGATTTCTCATGGCTGTTATTTGATGTTGTCGAGGAAGTTGACCAGCTCGCTGGGCGTCAGCTCGGCCTTCACGAGGTAGCCGTCGGCCTGCTTCTCGATGTCGGCGCGGACGTCTTCGCGCTGCTCAAGGTTGGTCGTGATGATGATTTTGGCCTTCAGCGGCGGCACACGGGCCGGGTCGCGCAAGGTGCGCAGGATTTCGATTCCAGTGATACTCGGAATCATCAAGTCGAGCAGGATGATGTCATACTGGTTGGTCTCGGCGGCGGCCAGCGCTTCCTTGCCGTCGACGATGGCGTCGACTTTGTAGCCGCCCTTGGTCAATGCCCGCACGTACAATTCAGTGATGAAGTGCTCGTCTTCTATGCAGAGCACGCGTCGGCCGGGGGTCGGATTGGCTGCTGCCTGGGGTTGCTCGTTATCCATTCTTCCCTACTTTACCATGTTTCAGCGGCGGTAGAGCGAGTGGTTCTTTATCCAGCCGTGGGCGCCGCGTGTGATGCCCTCTTCGCCCTTGTGTTTCATGGTTTCGGCCAGTTGCTCGTACGGCTGCAACGTGAAACCGAAGGTGCTGCCCTCGCCTTCCTGACTGCGCACCCAGATGGTGCCGCCGTGGGCCGAGACGATGGCTTTACAGAGGTAGAGGCCGAGACCGGTGCCGCCGATTTGGGCGCGGTTGCGGTGGTCGCGGTAGAACTTCGTGAACAAGTTGGGCAGCACGCTGGCCGGCATGCCTTTGCCGAAGTCCTGCACGGTAGTTTCAATCAGACCCTCGTTGTTCAGCTTGGTATCGATGTTGATGACCCGGCTCTTATCACTGTATTTGATGGCGTTGTCGACCAGGTTGTTGATGACTTCGCTGATGCTGAGGCGGTCCACGCCGACCGGCGGCAGGTCTTTGGCGATGCTGCATTTCAGGGTGATGCCGCGCACTTTGGCGCGCAGGGCTATCATCTCGATAGCGCTCTTGATTACGGTCGGCCAGTCCTCGGACTGCAGCTTGAGCTCCAGCTGGTCGTCGTCGACGCGGGCGACGTTGAGGATGTTGTTGACGTAATCCATCAGCTGTTCAGCCTGGGCGTGCATCTTCTGCATGAAGTCCCTCAGCTCGGGGCCGATATTCTGGCCGAGTTCCTGCTCGAACACCTCTATATAGCCGCGCAACAGCGTCAGCGGCGTGCGCAACTCGTGCACGCTTAGTGCCATGAAGCTGACGGCCTGGTCATCCTGGCTGTACATCTTGGTGTGGTCGAACAGCACCAGCACCGTGGCGTTGCCCTCGGCGTTGTCGCGGTTGTAATACGCGGCCATATCGAACAGCCTGGCCGGGTGGCTGTCGCGCACGTTCAGGCGGACGCGTTCCCAGCTGTAGACGGCGGTGGCGCTTTTGACCTTGACGCCCTTTAGCCAGCCATCGAACGTGTCTTCGCTCGGGAAGGACATGTCGAGCACCATGTAGACATTGCGGCCGATCATCTCGTCGGCTTTGATGCCGATATATTCGGCGGCCGCCCCGTTGGCATAACGGATGGTCTCGCTGGAATCGAGCACGACCAGTGGCAGCGGCAGGTTCTGGGCGATGAAGTTGCTATGCAGGTCGCCGGCCCGCTGGCGGCCCTCGGCGACGGTGCGCTCGGCCACGTTGGCCAGCTGGTAGACTTCGGCCGTCAGCGAGGTGACGAGCTCTTTACCGAACTTAAGCTTGGACATGTCGGGCGCTGCGACGCTTTGGCCGTCCGGGCTGACGTGCAGGATTCCCTGCCAGATGGCCGTCAGCGGGTCGGTGATATATGCGCTGAAACGCCGTACCGACACGAAAGCCAACACGAATCCGACCGACAGCGCGATGGCCGCGATGGCCGTATCATCAAGCCGAGTGAACTTTAGGAGCACCCAGAAAGTGCCGACCACGGCGACGTTGCCCGCCAAACGCAGCAGGAATAAACGGATGCGGATCTTTTCCCTGAACTGGTCGAGATTGTCCATGTCCTTAAGGCGTGTAGGAAACCTTGCTCGGGCTGCCCACCGCCGTAATCCATGTCTGGCCGGGGTTGAACTTGATTGGCTTGCCGGTCGCATCGCCGAAGGTGAACTGGCTCTTCATGTCGGGCTTGCTCCAGCTGCCGATCGTTACCGTACCATCCTGGAAAACATAGGCCCGACCACCTCCGAGCGTGTTATACACGGAATAGTAGGCGCCGCTGGTGTCGAGGGCGCCTAAGGAGTATGGCATCACCAGTACGACGACCACGTTCGGGCTGATCTGCTGGTTGGTGTTGGCATCGATGTGCGGCTTGCCGCCCTCGCTGCGGTTGTAGGTGTTGGTGGCTGGATTATATTCGTAGTGGGCGTTATAAATCGGTCCGGACAGCGTCACGTTGATGGAGCGGGCGGTCGGCACCTTGGCTGGAGC
>DATIHM010000081.1:0-15935 GCA_035480695.1 Candidatus Saccharimonadia bacterium | reverse complement strand
TGGGCGGTCGACAGCTCAATCTTGGCCTTCTCGGCCTCATCGCGCAGGCGCTGCATGGCGGCTTTGTCGTCAGAGATGTCGATGCCGTGCTCTTTCTTGAACTCGTCGGCGAAGTAATTGATGACGACGCGGTCAAAGTCGGCGCCACCGAGGTGCGTGTCGCCGTTGGTGGACTTAACTTCGAAAACACCATCGCCCAGCTCCAGAATGGAGATGTCGAACGTGCCGCCGCCGAGGTCGTAAACGGCGATTTTTTCGTCTTTCTTTTCACCTTTGTCCAAGCCGTAAGCCAAGGCCGCGGCCGTCGGCTCGTTAATGATTCGCTTCACTTCCAGCCCAGCAATTTTGCCGGCGTCTTTGGTGGCGTGGCGCTGCGAGTCGTCAAAGTAGGCCGGAACGGTAATGACGGCTTCGGTCACTTTGTCGCCCAAAAAAGCTTCGGCGTCGGCCTTCAGCTTGCCCAGGATCATAGCGCTGATTTCTTCGGGCGAATATTCCTTGTCGCCCATCTTCACCTTCACTCCGTTGCCGCTCTTGACGATTTCGTAACCCATCAACTTGAGGTCGCGCTGGACTTCTTTGTCGCTGAAGTTGCGTCCGATCAGGCGCTTCACTTCATAGATCGTGTTTTTGGAATTGGTCACTTGCTGGCGGCGGGCTACCTGCCCGACCAGCCTTTCCCCATTCTTGTTGACCGCCACGACCGAAGGGGTCGTGCGGTTACCCTCGCTGTTAGCGATAATTTCCGGCTTGCCGGCTTGCATTACGGCCATGGCCGAGTTGGTGGTGCCTAAATCGATACCGATGATTTTGCCCATAAGAAGTTATCCTTCCTTTTTTAGCAGTCTAAAGTTCGTACTGCCAGTGTAATAAATTGGCACTCTCGTGTCAAGAGTGCCAACCTTGACAACTTAAGTAGCCCTTAGTATGTTTAACCTATCAATAAGGATACAGAAATGGCAAAAAGTACAAAAAGCAGATCCAAATCTAAAAAGCCTGCGGTCAAGCGGGTGTCTTCGCAAAAAAACAATCGGTTGAGCCTAATCATAGTTGTCGCATTGGTGGCTATCGTCGGAGTCGTAGTTACGATAAACTCTTTAGCCGCTGCCGCCACTTTTCGCTGGACAGTTTCGGCGCAATATTTTGATAAGCATGGCAAAGGCCCTTACCAAACCTCACTGCCCGTGTGGCTAGACTACACACTGAATGGTCGCCGTTACTCTACGTCCAAGAAAACTGCCAGCCCAACCGATGCGGTCTACAACATAAACCAAGCTGCCAAACAAATTAAGGCCTATGGTAATTACAACAAATGCCTTGTACCTGAGGTAAGCCAATCTGGACGCCACTTCACCGTCGCTTTTGTTGCCAAATGCTAGATAAGCAGGCCACTGCCGCAAGTCACTGCATTTTGACGCGGACCACGGCGTGGCGGATGACGTCATCGCCTAGTGTATAGCCGGGTTGCAATTCTTCGCTGACGACTTCGCGGGCGCCGTCGCCCTCTTCCAGGCTGACAGCCTCGTGGAAGCGCGGGTCGAACGGTTCGCCGACCGTCTTGATGCGCTGTACGCCCATCTGTTCCAGCGTCTTCTCGAACTGTTTGACGATTCCCTGCACGCCTTTCACATAATCGTTGTCGGCCAAGTCTTCCGGCACATGTTTGAGCGCACGCTCAAAGTTGTCGATGACCGGCAGCAACTCGCGCACGACGTTGGCTTTGAGGTGGGTGCGCAGGTTGGCCAGCTCTTCTTCGTGGCGGCGGCGCAGGTTGATGGCGTCGGCCCGCTCGTGCTGCAGCGCCCGCGTCAAATCCTCAAGTTTCCGCTGAAGCTCATCTGCAGCTGGCTGCCTCTTAGGCTTACTTGCCACTACCGTCTCCGTAATGATTGAGGAATGCTTTGTAAGTTCCGAGCACGCCCTCTGCGACGAAAATACCTAGTCTGAGTGCCCCTCTGGACAGCAAACCAGGGCCTTCGCGGCGGCGTGCCTTTACTGCTTCGTGGAGTTGCACATATAACCTGGCGTCATCAGCGATTTCCAGACCCCACTCTTTTGCAAAACCGGAGTACTCGTTGTAACAGTCGCCAGGCTCGTCATCGAGCCAAAGTGTCATGTCCTTAGCACCCGCAGGAAAATATCTTTTTGCAACTTCAGCGGCCAGTAGATACCGTTGATGATCGGATATGTTGGGCGTTTCAGACATAGAGCACCTCCTCAAGTTCCTGGCCGGCGCGGCGGACAAGCGTCATGACATCACGGTAGCTTTGGCGGGTCGGGCCGAGCGTGCCGATGTAGCTGCGGTCGCTGAACGGGCTGCGGAAACGGCTGATGATAAGGCTGACGCCGGCGGTGCTGCCAATGGGGTTCTCGCTGCCGATATACACGCTGAGCGGCTCGTTGGGCGCGGCCTCGCGCAGCCACGGCTCAAGGTTGTCGAGCAGCTGGGCGACCTGCTGTACCTGGTGGCTGTTGATGAATTCCGGCTGGCCGAACAGGTTGGACAGACCGCTCATGTAAAGTTGTGGGCCGATGGTGGCCAGACCGAGATTGTGGGTCAGTTCGACCAGAGTGTCGACGGCGTTGCGAATCATGCGTTCGGGAGCGCCAGCGTTCTGCACGCGCTGGGCCAGGGCGCGTTCGGCCCGGCCTTCGTCCAGTTGGGCAGGTGGATTATCTGTCAGGTTGTTGACGTAGAAACGGTAGCCCTTATCTGTCGGGACACGGCCGGCACTGGTGTGCGGCTGGCTGATGAAACCCAGCCTTTCCAGCTCTGCCATCTCGGCGCGGATGGTCGCCGAGCTCACGTTGAAAAGCTTGGCCAGCAGAGTGGAGCCGACCGGACTGGCCACCTCGGCATACTGCTCGACAATGGCGTTCAAAATCCTTTGCTGCCGCTCTGTCATAATGGTGGAAGTATACTTTTTTAGCACTCCCGCGTCAAGAGTGCCAGCTTAGGTTTCGTGTTTGATTTGACAAGTAAGAGTAAAATTAGAAGTGTAAGAAATCTAACAGCCTGAGCTTTTGGCTTAGCGTGAGGAGAAAAAATGGCAGAGGCCTTTCCAGGACAACATGACCCTAAGGAAACAGGGGAAAATTTTGCGAATATAAATACTGTATACGAGTGGGCTGTTGGGGGCGTTATGAAGGCTGTGACTTTACATTGGGTACCCGAAGCCGATTACTACGGTGATTTAAACAAGTCTCGTCTAGGTAATCACGCATTGCGCACTGACCAAGACAGGGCCCTCACCCCGCAAGAAGCAGCTGAACATTTTCTTGAGCAGCCATCTGTCTAATTATTAGAATTGTCGAGGTGGGCTTGGATGTCCTGCGCTAGCTGGCGCGCGATGGCGCGTGTCTCTTCGATTTCATGGGAATCGAGCTGTTCACCACTGGCCACGGCCTGGACTTTCTCGAAGGTGCGCTCTAGGTCATCGTTGACAATCGGGGTGTAGTAATCGGTGTTGAGCAGTTGCTCGAGCTCGTTTAGGGCAGTTTGCAGGCGCAGGCGGGCGTCGGCGGCATCGACTACATCGCCGTAACGGCGCTGCAGGCGCTCCTGCCAAGTCTTGAAATCAGGCGGTAGCAAAAAGACGGCCATCACGCCCGGGTCTAGCGATTTGTATTCGGAAACGCCCTGCACTTCGATGTCGGTCATGGCGACCTTGCTTTCGTCGTGAGCCTTCTGGATTTCGGCCACACTCGTACCGTACAAGTTGTCGCTGTAAATCTTAGCCTCGATCATGGCCTGCCTATCGAGCATCTTCTCAGCCGTTGCCTTGTCGATAAAGTGGTACTCGCGGCCGTTCTTCTCTGATATGCCGTGATTGATACGCGGTGGCCGGGTGGTATGCGAAATGATGTGATGGTAACGGCCGGTCGCCAGCAGCTTGTCTTTCAACGCATCCTTGCCGGCACCGGTCGGCCCGACCAGTAATAATATAGGGGTTGATTTGACGAGCGCCGCCGTGGCTGGTGCCGGGCTGTAACTGGCCAGTTTGCGGGCCAGGGCCTCGTCAATCGATTTGTCCATCTGATAATTATGGCAGATTTAAGCTGGCGAAAAAACCCGTGGCCGCCTGAGCGACAGGCGCAGGAAGATAGTGTGCAGATGCAGGCTGACGGCAATCATGAAGAATGAGGTCAGCATATATAAGAAACTTTGCCAGCTGCGCAGGTCGGACACGCCGGCATGGGCCGCCAGGATACTGTAAGGAATGATCCGTTTGAAGAAAATCTCTATGAAAATCAGCCAGATGAGCACGGCCAGAAGCCGGACCCCCAGGTATTCAACGGCGGTCCTTATCAGACGGTCGCGTTTGGCGTTGACGTAGCCGAGCTCTTCACGGAATTCCTCAGCCTGCTGGAAAAGCTGGATGGAGGTCTCGACCACGAAGTAAATCACCAGCCCGACGACTGCCCAGAAACCGAGTAGCGGCCAGGTGTTCTGCAAGGAGTTCTGGGTAGTGCCTGGCGGAGCCTCGCCCGGCAATGTCAGCGTTGGCGACGACGTGTCCTGCAGGCCGGCCAGCTGTTGCTGTATCTGGCTGTTGTTAAAGCTGAACGCCAGGGCGACGCCTACGGTCACAGCCAATCCGGCAAGCACGGCAATCAGGCCACTCAGCCACGAGGGCATCAGGAGTAGTTCCAGTTTTGGTGTTCGACTGCTGTCTCGCGTCGGAGTTACCGGTTTCATGCTTGACACTGATTTCTTCTCTGATAGTATACAAGCATAAGCTTAAAAACACCTAAAAAGGTCAAAAACAAAGATGAAAATCAAAAAACTGGATGTCCGCGGCTTCTCGCACGACATGTTAATAGTGGGTTTGTTGATGGTTTTCGCTATCGTAGGCGTGGGCCTGCTAGTGGCCGGCCATGCTAGCGGAAACGCCAATCCTAACAACTGTGCCAACACCACGGCAACCGCGGCACCGACAGCCGGCAAACCGACACCGATTTACGATTACTTCAACAGCGGCCTCAACGGCCAAGTCTGGAAAGACCACTACTACACCCTGACCCGAAACGACCCGGGCCTGTCTGCGTTCGGCTACTGTTACCAGAGCCAGGAAGGCTACGCCTACAGCACTCCTCAACCTGGGACCGTGCCTTTACACGGCTACTGGAGCCCGACTATCCACAAGCATTTCTACACCATAGCTGCCGCCAAAATCGAACCGGCCGGATGCTGTGGCTACCAACCTGACGGTTCTAGCAATGGCATCGTCGCGTACGTCAAGTCCTCCGGCACCAATGCCGACGGCAGCGAGCCGATGTACCGCTTCTACAATAAGACCAGCCAGGGCCATTTCTATACTGTCAACGGCCTCCTGTCAAACATCTCAGGCCTGATAAACCTAGGCTACACCTATGAAGGGCCTGCCTTCTACGTCTGGCTGTCGCCGAGCTTGGTGCCGGTTGCCACAGCACCATCAAATGGTGGAGCCAAAGCAGTTCCTGTAATTTCTAACCCTACTAGCCCGAGCACATCCGGCAAGACCGCCGTCACTGGTGGCACATCTCCAAGTCCGACGAAATCCACATCAAGCAGCAAACCTAAAGAGGGTGAAGATGGTGGCTCAGACAAAAATGAGCCCAGCGATAACAATTCCGGAAGTAAAGAGCCTGAAGATAGTGGCTCAGACAAAGGTGAGCCCAGCGATAACAATTCCGGAAGCAAAAAAACTACCGCTCCTAAGCCTGCAATCCCTAACCTGCCTCACCTGAAAGCACCGCCAACCTGGGCAAGTGAAGGTACCAAGGGCAAAGTGGATGAACCTTTCATCTGTAGCATCCCTCTGATTAAATCCACTAATGCGCAATGTAAGGCCTGGAATCTCATCAATGTCGGCAAGAAAGCCAATAGTAAATCTAAGGTTATGACCACACCTTTCCATTAGGCCTCAATTTCAACAACTTTAATTTGATGGAGAAGCCGAGAACAACATGAAAATCAAAAAACTGGATGTCCGCGGATTCTCGCACGATTTGATCATAGTCGCTATCTTGCTGGTGTTTGCCATCGTTGGTGTGGCAACTCTTGTAAGCAACCGGGTCAACGCAAACTCTAACCCTAATAATTGTAAAATTCAGGCCGCCAGTACTGCCCCGGCAGCTGGCCAGCCAGCCCTGATTAACAGCTATTTCAACAGCTCGGCTTTCGGCAAGAAATTCAACGACCATTACTTCACAATTACCCGGAACGACACCGGTCTGGCTGGCTTCGGTTATTGCTGGGCCAGTGGTGAGGGTTACGCCTACAGCACCCAGGTTACCGTTCAGGGCGTGCAAACCGTGCCGATGTACGAATACTGGAGCCCGTCCATCCTTAAACATTTCTTTACGACCGCCCCTTCTAACATCGAGCCTAAAGGTTGCTGCGGCTACCAATACTCCAACGTGGCATTTTATGTCTTCCCGAATGGAAGTGTCAGTGGTACTACTCCGCTCTACCGTTACTACAACAAGACAACCCAGGCCCACACTTACACGATTGACGGCAGCGCCCACACCAAGGCAGTGTTAGCTACAAATTACGGCTACAACTTTGAGGGAATCGCCGGCTATGTCTGGCCCAACAAGCCGGGGTTGAACGGCAGCGCCTCGACTACTGAAACCGGCAACAACGGCGTGCCAACCTCAAGTGTTGCCGTAAAGGCACCGGCTACTAGTACCTCGACAACCAGTGGCGGCGGTTTTAGTACGGGCAGCTCTGTCAAGAATCCTGACACAGTGAATAACCACCCGGCGACCGGGACGGGTAGCTCTGGGTCGTCATCTTCTAAAACCACAACCCCTAAGACATCAGGAAGCTCGTCCAGCAGCAGCTCAAGCAGTAACACCTTCACTAAGACGCCGGGTTCACCTACGGATAAGGAAGCCGCTGGCGGTTCCACCGGCTCAGGGTCATCATCCAGCTCATCCTCATCCAAGAACACCCAGGTCTGCAATAGCTTCGGGTGCAGCCATACCTCGACTCCGACGCCCGACATTAATACTACCTCCGCCTCCCCGCCACCGGATTTGGTACACATAACCACGCCGCCGACCTGGACAGCGACACCTACCCCCAAGGTCGACGAACCGATCGTTTGCCACTTACCTGTAATCAGCGGCTGGAACACCGGCTGCCGCACAGTCTGGAGCACAAAAGCCCTCGACCAAAAGGCCGGTGTAGTCACCAATGTGACACAGCCCAAAGGCGTGCCGCCGGCCACACCACCGGGGCCAGCCAGCTATTTCACAGTCAAGGGTACTAAGGTATATGGCCCGAATGGCAAGACGTTCATACCTTACGGTATCTCTGTGGTCACCGACCTTGTCCAGAAAGTTTGGTACAACTCAATATACGAACAGGCTACTGACGCGCAAATCCAGGCGGCCGCCAAGTATTGGCACTCCAACACCATCCGCATCCAGGTTTCCGAAGTCAACTTCATTGGTAACGCAAACAGCACCAACGCTTTCAACCGGTTAGGCCAGGAAGTTGACGAAATTGAGTCCGAAGGCAAGGTACCGGTCATCAGCGACAACCTTGAGCAATCCTACTGCCAGCAATTGGGCCCGACGCAGCGAACGGTACAATTCTGGAACCAGGTCGCCCAGTTCCTAGCTACCCGTGATTCCACTAAGTACAAAAATGTCATCTTCGACGTCTTCAATGAGCCCTCCACCCAAGGCAGCGTTTGGGCTCAGGGTGGAAGCTACACAGGAAGCTGCGCCCAAGAGGATGGCGGAAGCGTGACGAGTACAGCCACTTACCTCGGCATGCAGGACCTCATCAACTCCATCAGAAGTGGTCCGACAGTCCTGGCCAATAACCTGATATGGGCCGAGAGTACGCGAGCCGGCAGCGCCTTTAGCGACCTTGGCAGTCACATGCTAACGGGCTCTAACATCGAGTACTCCTTCCACCACGTCAACATGAACGACAAATCCCAGTGGTCAATCCAGAGCGGTGTCAGCCAGAACCTTGATGTGCCAATCGTTGACGGTGAATGGGCGCAGTACGCTTCTTCAAGGCCGGAATGCTACACCGACGGCGCCAAGAACACACCCGCTTACCTCAGCTTCCTGCGCAACAACGGCATCGGCATGGTATTCTGGTCGCTTGAGCCGGGCGTCGGCACGCAATCCGATACAGGTTACGCGTCAGTTTCTGACAAGGTTACTGCGCTGTTCCCGACTGACGCTGCCGACTACAGCAAGCCCACCAAATTCAACAGTCCATGGAAATGCTACGGTGGTGGGAGTACCGATTTACACTCTGACCTAATCGGCTTCGGTGCCGGTCAGCAGGTCATGGACTACTTCAAGAAGTACAGCAACTAGTCGCGTTTGAGCATGACGGTGAACGCTTCGGCGGGGATGTCGACCTTGCCGAAGCGTTTCAGCCGTTTCTTGCCCTTGGCCTGCTTGGCCAGCACCTTCTTTTTGCGGGACACATCGCCGCCGTACAGGCCCGTCGTGACGTCTTTGCGGTAGGCGCTGATGTCTTCGCGGGCGATGAACTTGCCGCCGATGGCGGCCTGCAGGGCGACCTGAAAGTTCTGGCGCGGTATGATGTCTTTTAGCTTTTCAACGGTTTCGCGCCCCAACTTTTGCGCCTCAGAGCGATGTACCATGACGCTGAGTGCACCGACAATCTCGCCAGCCACGTAAAAGTCCAGCCGCACCAGGTCTTCGGCCCGGTAATCATCCAGCTCGTAGTTGAACGAGCCATAGCCGCTGGTCAGGCTTTTTAGCTGGTCGTAGAAATCGGTTAACAGATTGGCCAGCGGCGCCTCGAAGTTGATGAGCGCCCGCTCGTCGACATAGGAAATGTTTTTCTGTTGGCCGCGCTTGCCGGTGACCAGTTGAATGACCGGTCCGACGTATTCCTGCGGCACGACGATTTCGCCCCTGATCCACGGCTCGCGGATTTCGTGGATTTTGGCCGAGTCGGGCAGGTCGGCCGCACTTTTTATGTCCAGCTCCTCGCCATTCAGCAGCACAATCTGGTAATCGGTCGACGGGTTGGTCACCACCAGCTCAAGGTCGTATTCGCGCTCTAGCCGCTCGCGCACGATGTCCATGTGCAGCAGGCCGAGGAAGCCGATACGCACACCGAAGCCGAGCACCGGCGAGTTTTCGGGCGCGAACTGCAGGGCGGAATCGCTCAGACTCAGCTTCTCAATCGCGTCTTTCAGCTCCTGGTAGAACTCGTTGCTCTCTGGGAAAAAGCCGGCATAAACGAACGGCTGCACATCTTTGTAGCCGGGCAGGGGACGTGTCGCCGGTGAACTCGCCAGGGTAATCGTGTCGCCGACCTTGGCCTCACGCGTGCTCTTGAGATTCGTCACGATGTAGCCGATTTCGCCGGCATCCAGCTTGCTGCCGGCCGTCATTTCGGGCTTCAGAGCCCCTACTTCGAGCGCGATGCCCGTCGCGCTGGTGGCCATCATCTTAATCTGGGAGTTTTTAGCGATGCCGCCGTCGAAGATGCGCACGTATAGAATCACGCCGCGGTAATCGTCGTAATAACTGTCGAAAATCAGCGCCCGGGTCTCCCCCGATTCCCCGATTTTCGGGGCAGGGACGAGCTCCACGATTTTGTCGAGCACCTGTCCTACCCCTTGCCCTGTCTTGGCCGAAATCAGCAAGATGTCTTCCTTTTCGCAACCCAGCAGGCTCATCACCTCTTTACTCACCCGCTCCACGTCGGCCGCCGGCAGGTCGATTTTGTTCAGTACCGGGATAATCGTCAGCTCGGCCGCCATTGCTAGGTACACATTAGCCAGCGTCTGCGCCTGGATGCCCTGCGACGCGTCGACCACCAACAGCGCACCTTCGCAGGCCTGCAGGCTGCGTGACACTTCGTAGCTGAAGTCGACGTGACCGGGCGTGTCAATCAGGTTCAACTCGTAGCCGTCGTGCTCCATGCGCACAGGCGCCAGTTTGATGGTGATGCCTTTCTCGCGCTCCAGTTCCATCTTGTCGAGCAGCTGGGCTTTCATGTCGCGCTTCTGCACAGTGCCGGTCAATTCCAGCAAGCGGTCGGCCAGCGTGGACTTGCCGTGGTCGATGTGCGCGATGATACAGAAATTCCGGATTTTGCTCTCACTCATGTCCAACTAGTATAACAGAGGTGATTGTTTAGACATCTTTGACATCTGTAAAATAATAGTTTATGATAAATGCATGTCTGAAGTATCCGAGCCCAGGAAACCTAAATATTTCAATCGGGAAGGGTTATATTCACTTGCTGCGGCCGCAGTAACTGTAGGTGCGATTGCGGTAGCTGATATAGCCGGAGCATTTAACCCGCTAAGGAACAAGTCGGCTCGTACGCAGGTTTCAGCGCGGGGCAAGCACAATGTGCCCACAAAGCCTGGCAGCTCAACAAGATATCATTTTGAATATTCTCCTGCCGTAGAGACTCGACTTTCAGGTGTTATCGATCCGGCAATGCAAGTCGTCGAGAATGGCCTTAGCGACAAAAAAGGCAGTCAGCCTGGTGGCATCGTAAGCGTCAAGCCGATAGGAAATAATACTGAAATCGATGTTAATACTAAATCGGGACGTGGGCAGGATGAGAAAATCCAACTCGTTTTACAGGGTGGAACTCACACACAATACGGCAACCCAAGACCGATATATTTATACATGATTACCGACGTTAAAAGCCGTTCTTGTCTTTCGAAAGTGTTCGCTGGGAACCCGATGCTTGAGACCGAGCTAGTTACACCTGCAGGTGAAGCTTATGAGAAAGGCCTTCTCAGCGGTAATGCGAGTGACGAAAACAGTTATGGATACGCAGCAGTCGTAGCAGGTGAAGAATACCCGATTAATTACCTTGACACCTCAGATAGTGACTATTTCGAAGAGCTCGAATGCGGCACCAACATTAATTACACAGGTGGTCCAGTGCCGACAGCCCAAGCAATTGCTAAAGACGCGCTAATCACCTCTTACAACCATATCCTCAACGACCTTCTTACGCCTCCAAGCGCAAAGTAATAAACCTACTTGGATTAGACCTCTAGTTTGACGGGTTTGAAGAAGATTTTGCGCAGGCGGGCGAAAATCGGGCGCACCTCTTCGAGGTCGAACAGCGATGACACGGCGATGTGCACGCCGAAGGTCACGCCAGCGATGAACAACAGCTTGCTGCCGAGCGTGACGATACCTTTGTCTTCGATTCCCAGCGGGTAAAGCGTAATCATAATGAAGCAGGCCACCACGCTGAAGCCGGTTACCGACATGATGCGCCAGACGCCGCTCCAGAAGTAGGTGTCGAACAGCCGGTGGTCGCGAATCAACATTATTGTCGACAGGATAAATACTTCGACGAAGGCGACGATGGATTGCGCCAGCGCCAGTCCGGCGACGCCGTAGTTACTCGGTTTGGCCAAAGTGACCGCCAGGACGATGTTCAGGGCGATGGTGAACAGCGACACGAACAGCGGCGTGCGGGTGTCTTTCTGGGCATAAAACCAGCGCGAGATAATGGAATACAGTGTGCGGAAAAAGATGGCGACGGTCAGGAAGCCGAAGATGATGGCGATTTGCGGGCTGCCTTGGGCGAAGATGAGGCGCGCCAGGTAGCCACGGCAGAAATAACAGATGACGGCCAGGGGCGCCGTAATCCAGATCATGGCGCGCAGAACCATCAGGAAGTCTTTGCGGAAAAGGTCCGGCCGCCCCTGGCTGAGCCGGGCATTCAGGCGCGGGAAGGCCGCCGTAGAAATGGCCGTTCCAATCAGCAGGATAGGCGCCGTGCTCAAGATGAAGGCGTTGTTGTAGTACGTGATGTTGCCGCTGCCCAGGCCGGACGCGATGTGCGTCTCGACGATGTTCTCCACCTGGTCGACGCCCTGGTCGAGCGAGCGCGGCGGCAGGTTGCGCAGGATGACGTGGAAGTCCGGGCTTTTCCAGACGATTTTCGGACGCCAGTGGAAATTCAGTTTCCAGAGGCCGAGTATGACGACCAGCAGCTGCAGGACTGCCCCGATCAGGGCGCCCAGGCCCAGCCCGACGATGCCGATATTGTGCTTGAACAGGAAAATGCTGGCGATGATGGAAGCGTTATAAAACAGTGGCGCCACGGCATAGAAAAAGAAGCGCCCCATGGTCTGCTGCACGCTGGTCAGCACGCCCGACAGGCTGAACAGCAGCGGGTTGAAGGCCAGCAGGCGCATGATATTGGCGGCGGTGTGCAACTGGTCCGGACTCAGGCCGGGCGCCACGACGTACTTTATGAGCGGCTCGGCAAAGACGAGCATGACCAGACCGACAAGAGCCATGATGATGGCCAGCAGGTTCATCAGCGAGTTCGACAGCTCCCACATGCCGCGGCGGTCGCCTTTGTAGAGCCTGTCTGATAAAACCGGCATGAAAGCCACACCTAGCGCACCGGCCGCCAGCGTGAAGAAGAAGAAATCCGGTATGTTGAAGGCCGCGAAATAGGCGTCGGTGCTGTGCGGGCCGGTAGTCGGGAAGTTGGTGTTGACCAGCTTGGTGCGCAAAAAGCCGAGCAGCTGTCCCAAAAACGACGTGGCAATCAGCAGGGCCGCGGCATTACCAATGCTAAGCCGTCCTTTTTTCTTAGTGGCCGGAACGGTTGGGTTCATTCAGTTTCTAGTATATCCTACGAATATATCCATCAGTACTCGAAAAGCGTAAACAGATTTACGCTTTTCTCCGTGCCTCTAATATAAAGCAGCAGCCTGGGGAAGTTTAGCTCCCTTTAGCACTTCGAGGACTTCGTCGCCGTCGACAGTTTCTTTTTCAAGCAGGCGGTCTTTTAGTTTTTCAAGGTGGCTCAGGTTGGACTTGACGACTGCGCGGGCACGGTTGGCCGCTTCGGTAATCAGGTTCTCGACTTCGTCGTCGATGATCTTGGCTGTTTCGTCGGAATAATCACGCTCATGGACCAGGCGGTCGATCATCATGCCGTCATCAACATGGAAGACCTGGTTGCGTAGCTTCTTGCCCATGCCCTGGTTGATTATCATGTCGCGGGCCAGCTCGGCGGCTTGCTGCAGGTCGTTGCCGGCGCCGGTGGTGATTCGGTCGTGGCCGAGCACGACTTCTTCGGCGATACGGCCGCCCAGTGCACGGGCCAGCATGTCTTTGAACTGGATAAGCGACACGTAAATACGGTCTTCGGGTGGAATCGACCAGGTTACGCCGCCGGTCTGGCCGCGAGGGATGATGGTGACTTTGTGGACTGGGTCGGCGTCGGGCATGACGTGGCCGACGAGCGCGTGGCCGGCTTCGTGATAGGCCGTTGTCATCTTGTCGGCATCGGTCATAATCTTGCTCTTGCGCTCCGGCCCGATGGCCACGCGCTCGAACGCTTCCGTCACATCATTCTGCGTAATCTCGGTGTGCGAGTTGCGGGCGGCGATGATGGCTGCCTCGTTGGCGATGTTGGCCAGGTCGGCACCAGAAGAACCGGCGGCTTTGGCGGCCAGCGCGTCCAGGTCGACATTCTTGCTCAACGGCTTCTTGGCGAAGTGGACTTTAAGGATGGCTTCGCGGTCTTTCCTATCTGGAAGGCCGATGTTGACGCGGCGGTCGAAACGGCCAGGACGGAGCAGTGCCGGGTCGAGCACGTCAGCGCGGTTGGTCGCGGCCAGCACGATGACGTTCTGGCCTTGCTCGAAGCCGTCCATCTCAACCAGAATCTGGTTCAGGGTCTGCTCGCGCTCGTCGTGTCCGCCACCCATGCCCGAGCCGCGGCGACGCCCGACAGCGTCAATCTCGTCCACGAAGATAATGCAGGGCGAATTCTTTTTGGCTTTGGCGAAGAGGTCGCGCACGCGCGAAGCGCCGACACCGACGAACATTTCGACGAATTCCGAACCGCTGATGCTGAAGAACGGCACGTTGGCTTCGCCAGCCACGGCCCGCGCCAACATCGTCTTGCCGGTGCCTGGCGGGCCAACTAACAGCACGCCCTTGGGAATCCGGGCGCCCATACCGGCGAACTTCTTAGGATACTTCAGAAACTCGACGACTTCTTGCAGGTCTTGCTTGGCTTCGTCGCTGCCCGCGATATCGTTGAAAGTCGACCTGTCCTTTTCGTTGCCGTACAGGCGGGCGCGGCTCTTGCCGAAACTCAAAGCCTGGTTGCCCTGGCCCTGGGCGCTCCGCAGCATGAAGTACAACAAACCGGCAATGACCACGGTCGGAACCACGTAGCCGGCCAGCGTAATCCAGTTGCTGGTACTGGTGTTAGCGGGGTTGGTGTCAATCTGGACCTTGGTGTAATTAAAGCCTTCGTCTTTGAGCGTGGCATTGGGTTCGAGATATGTCTTAAGGGTTGCCTTGCTGTCGCCTTTCTTAGTGATGTCGAGTTCGCTGCCATTGACCGCAATCTTTTCGTATTTGCCTGTGTTGGCATCTTTGACTGCCGTGGTGATGGGGATTTTCTCTAAGTTGCTGGGCTGGTTGTAGGCGGCAAAGATTATCAGGCCGAACAAAACTATCAGGGCGATAAAGCCAGCGTTTTTCATTCCGCGGCGGCCTGGACTGCCTGGTGTTTTGCGTCCTTGTCGAAGAGGTTTCTTATCCATGTGTAAACATTATACCGCACAAATTATTTTTGCCTAGCGCTCTATGCCGGCGAGTGCCAAGTGGCTGCCTTCAACCTCAAGCCTAACACCTTTGAGGATAGGGAAACGTTTGCCGGCCGGGGCCGTTTTGGCAGCCGTGACCAGCCGCTCAAGCATCGGTTTGTCGAAGCCACGCACGCCATTTTCGCGTAGCCAGGTAGCCATCATCTCTTTGGCAACGGAGTGAGGAAGTTGGTTGAACCACAACCGTTCGATTTTGTCGGGCTTCTGCGTACCCAAAGCCGCCGCCAGCATGTCGTCAAGCTCCTGGTTAGTCGTTTCAAGGCCGGCCAACAAATCCACCAGCTTTTCCCGGTCGGCCGCACTGAAACGCGGCATAATTTGATGGCGGACATGGTTCCGGAGGTACTTGGTGTCTTGGTTGGAAGGGTCGTCACGCCAATCCAGGCCGCGTGTCCGGGCATAGTCCAGAATCTCGTTTTTCGGAACTTTTAAAAGCGGTCGCACGATATCGGAACGGTTTTTCAGGGAGGTCAGCCCTTTCCTGCCCGTCCCTCTTAACATGTTAAGTATAGCTGTCTCCAAGAGGTCGTCCTGATGGTGGGCGGTAATGATAGCCCGTGCCTGGCTGGCTTTCACGGCCTGGCGCAAGAACGCATAGCGCGCTTCCCTGGCTTCGGCTTCACTGGCATCGCCGCCCAGCCTGCCCTCTTTATAAACGAAAGGCAGCCGGTATGTTGCGGTCAAGTTTTGCACGAAACGCCTATCATCCTCAGAATCATCTCGGATGCCATGGTCAAAGTGTGCCACTGTCAGCCTGAGCGCCGGGTCCTGCCTCAAGAGGTCGAGCAGCACGACTGAATCGACTCCACCGCTGACGGCGATTACGTAACTGCCTGGCTTTGGTAATAGCAGGTCCATATCTTATTATTGTAGTACTAAGATTACACAAACATGAATGAAGTCATTCTTTTTCTGGTGGGCATAGTTGTAGGCGTCATGAACTCGATTGCCGGCGGCGGTATGCTGATCGGCTTTCCGCTTATGCTGGCTGTCGGGATGTCGCCGCTGGTGGCTAATGTCACCGGCAATCTCGTCATCTTACCCGGCCAAATCACTTCGGCGTACGGCTACCGCAAATTCCTGCGCCGGCTCCAGAAGCGCTACCTGCTATTACTGGTCCCTTGTATCATCGGGGCGGCCATAGGCGCGTTCATACTGCGCCATACTTCGAGTGAGCGTTTCAACCAGCTTATCCCTGGACTGATTCTGTTCGCCGTGCTGTTGTTCACCTTCCAGCCTTACCTGCACTTCCACCTCAACCGGCACATGTCCCGCAAAAACAAGCGGCTTGGTTCGCTCGTGTTAATC
>DATIHM010000080.1:0-3902 GCA_035480695.1 Candidatus Saccharimonadia bacterium | reverse complement strand
AAGTCGATCGAGGGCAATAAGGGCAAAATTGCTTGGGACGAAGCTGGCCAGGCTCGTAAAGCGCTTAAAGCTAGGAAATAACGGTTTTTTTGGCGTATTCTTGATCTGAGAGAGTTCTTTTAGATCGGAGGAGGTGGGCGGTCTGCCCAGGATTATTGCGATTGACGGCTCAACGCGAACGGGCAAGTCCACGGTGGCCAGAATTGTCGCCACGCAGTTGTGTCTGCCGCACCTGAACACCGGCCTGGTGTACCGCGCAGTTGGCTGGTTGGCTCTGAATATGGAGATCGATGCCGACGATCCAACTGCCGAATCAGTGCTGGTGAGGCAAATCAACGCTTTCTTGAACACTGGTCGGTTCGAATTCGTTGACTCAGATCGATTCAGAGCCGGCTTTCGAGTTTTGTCGGACAAAGACCTGCGCAATGCCGAGGTTACGGCAGCCTCGTCGGTTTGGGCGGCGATGCCAGGTGTGCGTAGTTGTCTGGTTGAGCTGCAACGCCGAGTCGCAGCTGACGGTGCGGTGCTGGAGGGTCGAGACATTGGTACAGTCATCTTCCCCGACACGGCGCATAAGTTCTTCCTGTCGGTCAGCCCCGAAGAGCGCTGGCGCCGAGCCGTGGAGCGCGACGGCGAGGCGGCAGCCTTGACCGATCAGGAGCGAGACGAGCGCGAGACAAGTCGGGCTATCGCGCCGCTTAGGCCAGCCGAGGATGCCCTGGTAATTGATACCAGCAAAATGTCGGTGGCTGAAGTCGCAGAGTTGATCCTTGACTGGATTGACAACGGGTAAGCATAGGCGTATATTGGCGACACTCTGTCAGAGGATGTCAAGGGAGCCTCTCCCGTGGGTCCCTCCTGACAAGGGGGCGTGACCAGATCACGCAACCGATGCGAGTGGTGTGACTCGCACTGGTACTGCCAGGGACGTAGCTCCCCGCGCGTCTCTGGCAAGTTCTGCAATAACCTCAGCACGCGAGAAGTGAGCCTCTCGCGGAGCTGAAGTGCCGGAGGTGGGCGTTCCTGCTTTCCGCCATCCCTTCGCCTCCGGCACCAGTCGCCTCCGCCACAAGCGGACACCCGGTGCGTCCCCGTCGAGGTTCTTCCGCCGAGTGCCTCCGGGGACGCCCACACTGCGCCGCCGCCGGCCGGGATTCGCAAGGCTCTCCTGGCCGTGCAGGGTCTACCGAAAGGCTCCCTGCCTTGCAGCGCGGTACTCACCGTCCTCGGCTCGGGGACGGTGCAGTTCTAGCCAGTAGGCTGTCCCGGCGGGTACGCAACATTCGCCTGACTGGCGATAGTACCCGTCGGCCGGTCCGGCACTCAAAGACCTAGTCGTATGACTGGGTCTTTCTCTTTTGCAGAGGTAAAAAATATTACTTGCGTTCCAAAAACGTTAGCAGTATGATGGCCGCATAGTGCTGTTGGTGGAGTAGCTGGCAAGCCTGCCCGTCCCGAGGCGCGACGACTACCCTCACTCTGCCACCTCCACCAACAGCGCCGTTCTTAACAAATCGCCTCCGCTAAAGCGGATGCAACCAAGGTGAGCGACAAGTCAGGCGATGTACCCTCCCCCAGCCGTCGCCAGGCCTCGCTCCCACTCGCTCCGCCATAGGCGGACCCCTACTGCGCTAGCGCTGGACCTCTGGGCTTGCCCACGCCTAGCAGCAGCGCAGTCCATCGCCGTGGCTGGCGCAGCCCGTTGGGCAGAGGAGTGTCGGACATGCGCACCTCTGCCCAACGGGCAACACGGACAAGAGCTCAGGGGCGTGAGGTGCGTCCGCCGTGCACCTCCGCCCCCGGGCGACAATCAAGGCTCAGATCTACGGATCTGGGCCTTTCTCTTTTAGCTCCTAAGTTCTAAAGTTAGGCATTTAACGCCGCCACCAGACTTATGAAACTCTGTAATTGGTGTAGTTATTGGGTTAAGACCATGCTCTTTTAATTGCTGGTGTAGCCCAGTCGCCTGGTTGGATAGCACAACATTCTTGCCAATTGGCACGGCATTTAAACCAAAAGCAGCAGCATCGCGCGGGCTAGCCTCGATAACAGTTTTGAACCGCTTACTGATAACGGCCTGGCTGTCTTGATCGAAAGCACCAGGAAAATACATAACGACTTCGTCATTTAGCGGACAAAAGCAAGTGTCGAGGTGGTAAAAGCTGGGGTTTACCAGGTGTAGACTAACAACTTCCTTGCCGAAAAAGTCCGCCAATTCAGGGTGAGACTTAATGTCGCTGCGAAAGCCATGACCAGCAAACAGAGTATCTTGAGCAAATAAGCAGTCACCTTCACCTTCAAAGTTATTTTTAGGCAAGATTGTCTCTTCGAAGCCATTAGCCCTAAACCAGTCGTCAAACTTGGTCGTTTCGCCTTGACGCTCGGGATTCAGGAAGCGGGGGAGTGCTACACGACCGTCAATCACCATGCCGCCGTTGGCCGTAAAGACCATATCGGGCAGGCCGTCGACAGGAGCGATGCGTTCAACATCAATTCCAAGCGTGTTGTAGATATCGTGAATTTGCAGCCATTGTTTTTCGGCCAATTCCTGGTTAACTTGGTTGGACTTCTTCATCCAAGGGTTTATCTCGTACTCGATGTCGAAAAAGTCGGGGCGGCACATTAAAACGCGTTTAGGCATGGGCTTATTCTACTCGATCGAGTGCAACACCCAAACCTTTTTGTAGCGGTCAAAATACAAATTTACGGTTTGGCCATCGCATTAGCCTCATGGTACTCGTCTGCTAGACTAGACTTATGAATTTTGCTGATAAGAAAGTTATAGTTTTCGATCTGGATGGCACAATTGCCACCAGTAAGCTGCCGATTACAGCCGCAATGGCTGACTTGCTGGAGCATTTACTTAAAAGCCACCAGGTGTGCATCATTTCTGGCGAGAAGTTTGAGCAGTTTCAGAAACAGGTTTTGTCGAAGCTCGATCAAGACTCCAATTTAGCCAATCTGCACATCATGCCAACCTGTGGTACACGCTACTTTCGATTCCAGGAAGGGGATTGGGAGCAGATTTATTCCGAGGACCTTCCGGCTGAAGACCGCGAAAAAATTGTGCAGACTTTGACCGAGGGAGCTAAACAGCTTGGTCTGTGGCCAGAGAAGGCGTGGGGTGAGATTGTGGAAGATCGGGGCACCCAAGTAACTTATTCAGCCCTGGGCCAGGAGGCGCCGATCGAGTCCAAGCTGGCATGGGACCCAGACGGTGCTAAGCGTATGCGGCTCAGAAAGTGTGTTTTGGACCACCTGGACGACTATGAAGTAGACGTTTCCGGTACCACATCGGTCGACGTTACCAGAAAAGGCATCGATAAAGCCTACGGGGTAAAGAAGCTCGAAGCAGTTTTACATCTGGCTAATAATGATCTGGTATTTATCGGCGACCAGCTGCGCGTCGGTGGCAATGACCACCCGGTAAAAGCACTGGGCATCGATAGCATCGAGGTCGAAGATTGGCACGAAACGGCCAAGGTGATCAAGGAAGACTTGGATCGTTAACGCTTACGCTCGCATTGATTTAAAATTTCTGGTATAAAGTAGTTTCCCCAACGAAGGGAGCAGCATGAGTCGCCCGCGGCTTGTGATTGACATCGAACCCATCTACGGCCACAGCGTGATAGGCGATCGCGAGGTGCTCGAGAGATTTGTCGAGCTGCCGCTCTTGGCGGCCTGCCAGCACCTGTACGACCTGAATGTCCGGACTATTCAGTCCAGCGCCAACAGGAACGACATCCTCGTGGACGCACCGGCCTGGATCGTTCTGGATCTGGAAGGTCTGAGCACCGCCAACCTGGCTTACGCCGAACCGCAAGCAGTCGAAATCAGCCCGTTTATGGACGGCGATGTACTTCGCCGGCCGGCGCGTTTCATCTTTCCGATGACACCGATCT
>DATIHM010000079.1:0-6878 GCA_035480695.1 Candidatus Saccharimonadia bacterium | reverse complement strand
GAAATATTCAGGGTAACTTCATGTCCAGGCTGGGGCGCGGAGCCAGGGGAGATTACACTGCCCGGGCCAGCCACCTCCACCTGTGAATCTTCATTTTTCTTGCCATCTGGCATAAGCGTTATTGTACCGCAGCCAGAGAAGTTTTGGAAACTGCCCCTGTTACTGGTATAATCACCTCTGTTATTTGCCGCAGCTGGAAGGGTGTCCGAGCGGTTTAAGGAACTGGTCTTGAAAACCAGCATGCCAGCAATGGTATCGTGGGTTCGAATCCCACCCCTTCCGCCAGATGTTATTACGCGCTACAATAGCGTGACGCCAGCCAGATACGGAGAGGTACCCAAGTGGCTGAAGGGGTCGGTTTGCTAAATCGATAGGGGGGAGCAATCCCCCGCGGGGGTTCGAATCCCCCCCTCTCCGCCAAGCTGCATTTCATGGTCATTAAACCCCCATTTTTAAGGGGTTTTATTTTGTCCGGTCGGTGCTGTTAATGCGCCAACAGATGAACGACGCCTGACAGCTTAAAGGGGGGTTCGAATCCCTAGCGCTAGTAGTGGTAGTGCAATGTTCGAACACCGCTTGGGTATTTGACGAATGCAACCGTCGGCTGTTTAATAAATATGCAGGAGCTTTTATGGCTGAACTATCAGGTGAATTACCTAGGGAAGAAACATGGGAAACTTGGCGCGGAACAGTTGGAGTAACTATTGGGGATTTTGACTATGGCCTCGACGATGGCTTCGGAACTTTAGTACAGGTATGGCGTGATCAATCTACAGAGGACGGGATAAATGTCGGCACTATATTCGCGAGACATGTTTATCGCATGAGGGCTAATGTGCTGCCCATTCCGTTTTACGCCGCACGACTTGCTATGGCCACCAAAGAAGCAGAGAAAAGGGCCGCCGACTTTGCTTCACAGGAGGGCGTAGAGCTTTTAGCCATAAATGAACCGAGGTCTCATCCGTTTACCAAAAGTCAAAGAGAAGCCGTTGAGGCTGTTGTTGCCGCTTTTTCTAGTCCAGATAAGCACCAGGGCGAAATTTGGGACATCGGCACACGAACCTGGAAAAAGCTTTAGACCATCATTGGCGTTGGAGCCAAAGATTTCTCAGTGAGTCGTCATTTATAGCCTAATTCAAGCGCACGTAGTATTGAGTTGCACTGGTCTTGTGTACTTGCATCAATTCGCTTCTTAAGCCACTTCGTCAATGCTGGCATCTCTAAACGCATTATTTCCGCAGAAAGAAAATAGCTATATTTTTGGTCAGGCTGCAGTACCTTCTCAAAGGGTTTCTTGAATACAGTTCTTTTGGACCACTCATTTTCAATTTCACTAATTGATTTTGAGGGCAAATACTCAACAGGATGGCTTACAGCGGCCCCATTGTGTATCCATAAGTAGTGAGATAGTTCGTTACGATAAAGTTTCCATATCTCTTCTATAACAGCTGCGTCCCTGGGAAGACCAAGGTCAAAATCACTTTCTTCAACAGCCAACAACAATTTACTCACCGCTTGAGGAGCCGGTATTATGGTCAAATCTTGTTTTTTGGAGAAAGAATCTAGGTCTTCTGATTTCATTTGCAGCATCCAGTATATGCGTGCATGGAATTCAAGAAGCGACATCATGCCTAAGGCGACTAGCAGATTGCCGCCACCTATGTCGCCACTATTAGCTAACTTCACTAGCTTAGGTGACATGGTCTTTGCTGCAAGGAAGGTGCGAGAATCGTTAAGGAGCATTTCTGTTCTTAACTCGATTAGCCTATTGAGACCTTGCGTCTTGTTACTACCCATATCAATACAATAATTCTAATACAAGTGCACAAATGCTTATTGAAGTAGAGCTTCAAGCTCGTCGACGATTCTCAGCGATTGGTTGCTGCTTTTAGAGCCTTCTTCCTCAGCTCCCGATCCTTCCTCAGCATGAGTACCCACCACAGCCTGTAGAGCTGTTTCCATTCCTTCTTCGTGTAGTCCTGGCGCCCTCTCCGGTGAGGTTGAGGGTTCGAACGTTGTCCCGACCTCCCCGCCAACCTGGACTGATAGTACAACGTTCAAACCAACCGTAACTTGATATAATCCCCTTGAAGCCCATGAGAAGACGCAACCTGATTGTCATACACTTAATCACGGCAATCAGTTTGGTTGTTGAATTCTGGTGGTTTCATCGATATTGTCCTACTCAAGATAGTTGCCAAGCTTATATAGGTCTCGCACCTCTTTTACTTTTGCCCTTTGTAGGTCTGTTCACGATAGTTAGCCTTGATCTGGCGCTCATCATCAAAAGGGTCACATCGGAAAAGTACAATATCGCCATCAATTGGCTAGTACCAATTATGCTCTTTTTGTTAATACTGCTGATAAATAACATGAGGTCGAGAGGCTTGTAGTCGCGCATATGGCGGTGGAACTGCTCCATTTGTTAGAAGCAAGTACTTGTTAATTATCATGATGGATTGAAGGCTCTAATCCTCCCTCTCCGCCAAGTTTGCTTAATTAAATACGCATTAAATTGCGTTGTTTGCGGGCTAGAGCGAGCGTATACTTTTAAGTTCGATGGGTAGCTCCGACCACGATAACAGCCATTATGCCGGCGCCTTGCTGGAAGAAATCGACAGCAAGATTGACATGGTTTTGGAAGGCCAGGCCGATTTGGCCGGTGTGCCGGTGCGCCTGCAGAACATCGAAGGCCACCTTGAAAATGTCGAGGATGAGATTAAAGCAATAAAGGCCGCTATTAAGGACCAAGGCCGGGAGCTCAAAGAGCATGGGCGCCGGTTAGGCAGTATCGACTCCCGGGTCGGCAAGCTTGAAGTCAGCCGTATCTAATCAAAATCCCGGGGAGCGTAAGCGAAGGTGATGGCCTCGACTCTGGCCGCACCGGCCTGTTTCAGGATATTAGCAGCGGTTTCCAAAGTGGCGCCGGTGGTGGTGACGTCGTCGACCAGGATAATGTGCGACCCACGCACGGCCGACGGCTTACGGACACGGAGGGCATTACCAAGTTGCTCCAGCCGCGTTTTGCGGTGGGCGCCGACCTGGTGAACCTGCCCGTGGCGAGCAAGCAGGTAGGAGCAGGGAAGGGCGGTCAACTTGGAGAGGTGGCGCGCCAGCAACTTGGCCTGGTCGTAGCCGCGCTGGCGCACGCGCGAAGTCGCGGTAGGGACTGGGACGATCACGGCTCCAGTTCCGGCTGGAACCAGCTTGGACATCTGGTGAGCCATGACACGGGCGGCCTCTTGGGCACCGCCCGACTTCAGCCGCCACAGCAAATCCTTCGCGGCACCCTGGTAAAGCGTAGCTGAACGGATTGCGAACAAATGGCTGTCGGCAGAAAAGGGGACTCTTGCATTTGGCAGCTGCGCGCAACATTTCGCGCAGAGCAGCGAGCCCTCGACACCGCAGCCCAAACAGTCGTGAGGCGCCGGCCAACCGGCCAGCCGATCCAAAATGCTCATGTTGTTATTAATGTGTTGTAAATAAGTAGCACATCCCATTGCACTTCGTTGAATACCTAAGCTATACTGCTACTAATACAAAAAATCAACTCTGTTAACTATTTTTTAATCTGGATAAACACTCTAAAAATCCAGAGCCCGGAGGGTAACAACTATGGCGCGACGCAACCGCGACGATGATCTCTTATTAGAGGAAGATGAATTAACTGCCGCCTTTTTGGGCGATGACGCTCCTGCGCCTGCTGCTGATGATGCAGCCGGCCAAGCCGCCGCTGCCCCTGTTGCTGAAGATGAATGGGATGAAGACGATAATGTCCCTGGCCAGCTGGCCGTCGACGTTTATGAGACCCGCGAGAAACTGATCGTCAAGGCCCGCACCGCCGGCGTGAACAAGAACGACCTCGATGTCAGCATTTCCGACAACCAACTGACCATCCGCGGCACGCTGAGCTCCGGCACTGAAGAAGGCGTCGAGAACTACTTCTTGCAGGAATGCTACTGGGGCGAGTTCAGCCGCTCCATCGCCCTGCCCGTTCCCGTCAAAGAAGAAGAAATCGAAGCCGTCCTGAAAGACGGTGTGCTGACTATCAGCTTCGGCAAAGTGCAGCAGGATACGGTCAAGA
This sequence comes from Candidatus Saccharimonadia bacterium, assembly GCA_035480695.1. GTDB lineage: Bacteria > Patescibacteriota > Saccharimonadia > Saccharimonadales > UBA4665 > DATBED01. The sequence goes on along the minus strand of DATIHM010000079.1, from coordinate 2,794 downwards.
AAATCCAAGTCCTCTAGTTAAAGAGTTGGAATTCAAAAAGAGCCCCTCGGGGCTCTTTTTGGTGGTAAGGGAGGTGTCTATTGGACGGCCGCGTTTGTGCGGTTCAGCACGAAGTGGACGATTATCTGGGCCAGGGCGACGATTATCAGGCCGACGATGGCGTAGATAAGCGTGTTCTTGGCGCTGCCGATCTTGTCGGAACTGCCCCCGGAGGTGATGTACCGGAAACCGCCGACGATAATCATGATGACGGCGATAGCACCGACCACCAGCGAGAAGATATTCACGACTTTGTTAGCTATGGTAGTGACTGAGGTATCGTTTACACCCGTCCCTGAAGTACAGTCTGAAGTGTTGTTCCCGGTAGCGGCCCCATTGGCGCCAGCCGAAACATTGTCACCTATGGTGTTACCCCCGCCATTACAAACCTGGGCCGAAACCATGGCCGGAACAGCCACGGGCAGGGCGAGTATTAATGCCCCGCTAATCATCAACAGATAGCTTTTTATTTTTTGAATCATATAAACCTTTCTTTATATACGCTTATGTTTACTTATACTACATGCCTGGCACGGAATCAAGCTAGCCCGCCGCCTTTTGCGTCTGGAAGAGCACGAAGTGGACCAAAATCTGGGCCAAGGCGGCGACAGCCACGCCGACCAGGGCATAAACCAGCGTACTTTTAGCATTGGCCACTGCCTGCTGTTCGCCCCCCGAGGTAATGTATTTGAACCCTGCCAGGATAATCATGATGACGGCCAGCGCGCCGACAACTAAGCTGAGGATGTTGACCGCGGCATGTATTACCTTTTGCACGCCTTTATCGTCGCAGCCGCTCTGGTTTATCCCTTGCAGGGTCTGTCCTTCGGAGCTGTTGCCCGCTGCGCAGGCAAAAGCCGGCAGCGGGGTGGCCAAAACCGGAATCGCCAAGCTTAATGCCACGATGATGTTAAGTATTAATCTGCGCATAGTTTCTCCTTGATTATACCCTGTTCACCAAGTAGGTGATGATGAGTTTAGCCAACACTATAATAACCAATCCTATAAGCGCGCTGGCGATGGAGCGCCGGGCGTTTTCGACGTCAGCGTCGACGCGGCCTCCTTTACTGGTATCGCTGCCGGCCGTTATGAACCTGATGGCGCCGACTAGTATGACGATTACGGCGGCTGCGCCGGCGATGTAGGCGATGATGTTGGTGATTTTAAGCAACAGGCTGTTGCCTCCCGACAGCGGATTGGTGTTTTTGCCTTTGTCGTGGCAGACAGTCGAGTTGGCAGCCTTGCTACAGTCAACGCCACCGAAGAGGTTATAGGCGTGCGCCGGCACCGGTGCGGCCAGCATCATCGTGCCAATCAGACTTAAGCTGAGGAGTAATCTACGTATCATACGCGGTTTACCACGAAATTAACTATTGCTTCGGCTGTAAGCGCAATGGCCAGGCCGACCAGGGAATATATCAAAGCCTCGCGCGCCTTGCCAGCTTTATCGGGGTTGCCGGCCGATGTTATATAGCGCAGGCCGGAAAGGGTAATCATTAACAGTGCCAGCGCGCCAACCAGCCCGAAGACGATGCTCAAGATGGTCTGGACGGCGGAATGGCTGGCCGCTGAGGTCGGTAGGCCACAGCCGCCACTGCTGCCGCAAACCTTGGTGAGGGCCGCTACTACGTGGATCGGTTCTACCATCTTTATTTACCTAATGTGTTTCCAATAAAGTTGACGAAGACGACGCCGGTGATGGCGATTGCCAGCCCAATCAACGCGTTGATGACAGTGCCTTGGGCGCTGGCCGTTGCGTCCGGACTGCCTTGGCTGCCTATGTATTTGATGGCGCCGACGATGACGAATCCCAGCGCGACCAGGCCGGCAATCTGTAGCAGGTCATCTATAACGGCCGCCAGCACCAGCGGCACGTCAGACTTGACGCCGCCTACGGGAAATAATGTGAACTTGATAACGTCGCAGCCCTTATTAAAGTCGTTTGTCGGCAGGTAGTGGTACCAGGTGTGCAAGGTCAGGAAGGATTTCTCACATCCTGCGGGTGAGGCGGCGAATTGGCTGAAAAGTTTTTCTATTATCATGGCTTTATTTGTTAAATAATCCTCCTGGAATCAGGAACTGCAAGAAGGCATAGAAGAAAATGAACGCCACCAGGGCGATTACGGTATTTGTTATGCGCTGCTTGGCGCGGCCGGCCTTTTGCGGGTCGCCCTCGGACGTGGAAAAATTGATTCCCCCGATTATTATAGACAGAACGGCTATCGTTCCGAAAACGGCGGCCAGCAGATTGATTGTCGGGTTGACGTATTTGGCAATCAGGTCGCACTGGCTGGTCGTGCAGCAGGTGCTGCTACCGGTGTTTTTGCTACTCGAGGTGGTGCTGCTGCCACCGCTGTTGGTAGTGGGCGCGGTGCACTTGATAGCCGGGTCTGGTTGGGCGGCTGGGATTGGCGCGGTGATAGGCTGCGGCACGTTCGACTTGCCGCCGCTGGTGCTGCCGGTGCTTGAGCTCGAGCCGCTCGAACTGGACCCGGAACCGCCCGACCCGACGCCACCGTTGCTGGTCGGCGTCCGCCCACTAGTAGAGCTGCTGAAGGTCTTGGCACCCAGATAAGTGACACTACCTCCGCCGGAACAGCTAATCCCCGTGACCGCCATGCCGCTGCTGGGCTTCTTGGGCGCGCCGTTGGCACATTCTACCTCTATGACTGTTTCGGTGAATCGGCTCTTCGGGTTGGTATTGGGCGAGGCGACTTGCTTGTCGAACACCACAGCGTTATTCAGGGAATTGGTA
>DATIHM010000078.1:0-2601 GCA_035480695.1 Candidatus Saccharimonadia bacterium | reverse complement strand
TTAAAAATTAGGTGGTAGGACGTGTTTAATACGATTCTGGTTCATCCGTTATTCAATTTATTAGCGCTTATTTACGCCGTCGTGCCAGGGCACGACTTTGGCTTGGCCGTAATTGTTTTAACGGCGCTGGTGCGTTTTGCGTTGTGGCCGGTTATTACCAAACAACTGCATTCGCAGCGTGCCATGCAAGAGCTAGCGCCGGAAGTCGCCAAGGTGCGCGTCAAGGCCAAGGGCGACAAAACGCTAGAGAGTAAGTTGCTAATGGAGTTGTATAAAGAAAAAGAGATTAGCCCATTTGCGTCGCTGATCCCGTTGATAGTTCAGCTGCCATTGCTACTGGCTTTGTTTGTGGTCTTAAAAGACATTATCAAGCCAGGCGAGATCGCCCATTTGGTGTATAGTCCACTGCGCAATTTTTCGGCTATTAAGGCCGTATTGGATAATAGTCAGGCGTTTAAACCAACCCTATTTGGCATCATTAATTTAGCCAAGCCAAACTTGGTGCTGGCGCTGATCGCGGCCGGGACGCAGTACTTCCAAGCCAAACAGCTAATGCCCAAGAATGCCGATCGCAGCACACAGGCAGTTAATAGTGCGACAACTATTATTTTCCCGATTTTGACAGGCCTAATTGCCTTGAGTCTACCAGCGGCCCTGCCTTTGTACTGGATAGTGACCAGCGGCATCGCCCTAGTGCAGCAGCGCATGATATTGCAGCGTGATGTGGTGGAGATGGAGGCGACTAAGTGAACGAAGACCTAATGGTTTTTACCAAGCTACGGCTTGAGGAGCTGTTAGGTTTCTTTGAGGGTTTTGAAGACGCCAAAGTTAAGGTGTCAGAAGACGGCAACACCATCCTAGCCTCTGTCGAGGCCGAGGATACAGCGAGGTTAATTGGTCATCGTGGCGAGACTTTGCGCGCCTTACAGCACGTGCTGACAGCGCTGGTACGCCGTCAAACTGCCGAGCCGGTCTATGTAAATTTGGATATTGCTGGCTACAAGCAGGCTCAAATTGAACGACTCGCCGCCAAGGCCAAAGAATATGCCGATCGGGCAATCGAAACTGGCAAGGAGCAATTTTTGCGGCCGATGAACCCGGCCGAGCGCCGCATCATTCATATGACGCTGCAGGCGTTTCCCGAGGTTGTGACCGAAAGCGTTGGTGAGGGCCGCGACCGCCGCGTCGTTATTAAACCCAAGCAATAATTTCTACTTTTGTCCAGGAAAAAGTAAGCAAACCTGCCGGCCGCCACTCCAACAGAAGCATAAAATACCAGCGTCCTTTCTCAGGCTGCGGGCAGTGCCCAGAAATGGTTTAAGGCACTACCTCGCCGGTCTCAGAAGCAGACACTGGTATTTCACTTTCTGTTGGAGTGGAAGGCCGGGGTTGCCCCCTAGAACCAAAGGCCTAATACCTTGGCCAAGGGTGAGCAAGCGCGAGGGGCGGTAAGGGTTCTAGACTAGTAGAACTAACCGATTAAGTATATGAAGCAGAGCCACTGCATCTGCGTGTAAGTTGGCAGTCGCAGAGTGCCCTTGGCAAGGTACTTAGGCCAAAGAGCGCTGCGCAGTGATTGCAGGGGTGGGTTATGGGGAGTGCGCAAGAAATAGTAGAAAAGGAGAAGGCCCGGTGACCGAAATCACCGAGCCATTCACCCTCCTTGTTGTTAGCGACCGGGATAACCGGGATCGGCCCAGGCCCAGCCCAGGTAACCTTTGAAATCGCCGATGTGAGCGTAGTACACCTGCGGACCGGTGCTAATGACCGTGCCGTCGCCTAGACTGATGGCGACGTGGCCCTCGGCGACAGTGCTGGTGTAGAAAACGAACGAGCCGAACGGCGCGTTCCACTCGCCATGGTGCATGTAGCCGCGGGCGTCGTCCCACTGATAGTGCTCGATGGCGGTGTTGTGGCCGCTGTTGGGCATGCCGTAGGCCAACGCGACGAAGTGGTCGCAATAACCGTTGGCGCTCCAGCCGTCCGGCAGTGTTGACTTGCCGATCTGTTGCCTAGCCCAGGCCACCGAACCGCCGGCTCGCTCGTCACCCGGCGGGGGACCACAATGTGGCAATGTGCCGCCGTCCGGGTACTCATTTTGCATCTGCTGGAACTCGGCACCACTGACTCGGCGCACGGCGCTCCAGCCGCCCCAACAATCCAAGGTCTGTTCATCGGGCACAGCCCAACGAGTCCCCTGATCGAGCAACCAGACGCCCGGTCCCGAGCCTTGCATCAGGGTTTGTGCCGGATAGTCCAGCGGGAATGGGCAGTTGAAATCACCGGCAAAGCCGTACAGCCGGGACATCAACTGGAACTCCGGTACAGTCATCGGCCGTACCGCGCCCTGACCACCCAGACAAGCGTTGATCTGACGAGCGTCAGGCACTAGATAGTAATTACCACCCATGATGCGGTAGATGACGGTGCCGTCGGTTGAGACCAACACCGTGCCGTCTGGATAGCAGCCAGCCGCCCCGCCCGCCAAATTTACGGCCGAGCAAGCTGCAGGCTGCGCCGCCTCGGCTACTCCCCCTTGGGCCAGTGTTAACCAGCCGGCAGCCAAGACAATTGAGCACAAAAGGAGCGGCCAAAGCCGTC
>DATIHM010000077.1:0-7612 GCA_035480695.1 Candidatus Saccharimonadia bacterium | reverse complement strand
GTCGAGCTGAAGTAGCTGCTGTAGCTCGGGTGTGCGCCCGGGCAGTTGTAGGCGTCGGTGCATTGTAGATTGAAGGTGCCAAGGTTGCCATGGGTGTGGTAGTTGGCGTTGCCTGAGAGGTTTCCGGTGAAGACAGTCGTGCGGTAGCCGCCGTGCATGTCGCCCTTCACGCCGGCGCCGACGGTGCCGGTGCCGTTAGGGCTTTCGCCGGCGAAGGTCACGATTGTGCCCTGGTCTTTGACGATGGCGCAGTAGGTGCTGCCGCCGACGTTCCAGACGTTGAGCCGGCGATTGATGGTGTCGTTGGCCCAGGCGTTGCCACCCACGCCCGAGTCGTAGTCATTAACCAGTTTGAAGTTGACGTCAACGACTTCCTTGCTTTTCTTGGTTAGGGAGCAGTCTTCGGGCTTCAGGTTGTCTTTGGCGCCCAGGCCACGGATAGAAGAAGCCAGAGCCGCGCCGGCGGTCGTTTTCCAGGTGAAGGCCTGGCTGGCATTGGAGCTGGCTGTGCCGGACATGGTGCCATCGTTGGCCACGGTGCCGGTCGCGTCAACCGTGTAGCCGGCATTGGAACCGGTGTAGAGAATGTGGAGCGTGACGTTTGAGTCAGTCAGGGAACCGGTCAAGTCCCAGGTGATGGACGGGTCGGCGTTGTAGTGGCCGGTGCCGCTCAAGTTGCCGTTCGATGAATTGAAATGCGTTATGTCCATGCTGTGTTCATAAGTGCCCGCGCACCCGCTGGTACAGGTGAAGTCAACGGTGTACGAACCGACCGGATTCCAGTGCACGGTCAGCGCGTTGGCTAATCCCGAGAAAGCCATTGGCAGTACCAAAACAGAGGCTGCTGAGAGCCAAACAAATAATTTCTTCACGTTCCCCCCTTGTCTCTTAAACGCTTACGCCAACATTGTAGCACTATAATTTTGACAAATGAAAAACCACAGACTAAAGCTGTGGAAATCTGTGGCAGATATTACCTCTTGTCATACGGCGTTAACGCTTTTATACTTATGCTTGAACGGTTCGAAACAAACATGGCACAAAGACTACCAACACCAGGCGGAGATGATGGCACTTGGGGCGATGTTCTCAATGGCTTCCTGACGGTGTCGCATAATTCTGATGGCTCCCTGTTATCAAGCGCTGTTACGGCGGCCGGGGCGTACAGTAAACCTGGTTCGGGCATTCCGCTGAGCGACCTCGATTCATCGACTCAGACGATTATCAATTCGGTAGCGTCTAAATACGTTAAGCCGGTGGGCGGGATTCCAGCGACTGATTTAGACAACTCGACGCAAACCACTCTTACCTCTGTTTCGGGCAAGTACACGCTGCCTGGCGGCGGGATTCCTAAAACCGATTTGGCGGCGGCCGTGCAAACCTCGCTGGGCAAAGCTGATACGTCAGTGCAGCTGGGCGGCGACCTGGGTGGCACCGTAACGGCGCCGACGCTCGCAAAAATACAAGGGATAACGGTTAATGGAAGCGTGCCGGGCGACGGGCAAGTCCTGACTTATTCCTTGGCCGGAAACACCTGGGTGCCAAGCACGGTTTCCAGCACCACGGTTAGCGATGCCACCAATGCCAGCAAAGGCATTGTGGAATTGGCCGGCGACCTGGGCGGAACCGCTTCCAGCCCGACCGTGCCGACTGTAAAGGGTGGTAAAACCCCCCTGACGGCTGACCAGAACCTGGCCGACGTGGTCTCGGTCGGTAATGCCCGCTCCAACTTAGGATTAGGCAACGCTGCCACGCAGAACAAGGTAGCAGCTGGCATAGCCGGCGTGCTAGATGCGACCGACGCCAGCACGACCAACTCGCGCACACCGACCGGCTCAGCCGGCGGCGATTTAAGCGGGACTTATCCGAATCCGACAGTGGCCAAAGTCAACGGCGTCAGCGTTTCCGGCACACCTGCGAATAACAAAGCAATTGTGGCGACCAGTGCCACGACGGCTGTATGGACCAATCTGCCGTCATCAACCGGCTTAACTGGTTATCGAGACGTGACCCTCTCGCCTTATAACGTCGACAACACCGGCACCACGACCGACACCTCGCAAATCCAACAGGCTATCACGGATGCTCACAATGCCGGTGGTGGCGTGGTGTACCTGCCGCCTGGCACCTACAAGAAGAACTACCGTTTAACAGTCCCACCGAACGTCCGCCTCACCGGAGCCCACAAGGAAGCAACTACAATCATTGACACCACCGACCTTGGTGGCGGTAATTACAGCGTCCTTTTGCAAGAGGACCCCAACTCGGTCCAATATGCACTGATCGAGAACCTAACTCTGCAGGGCCCAGGGGCTGCTTCACAGCAGCTTGGAGTCAACCCTACAGGAATGGCAGGGCTTTGGATGATGGGTGACGCCCAAGCACACCGCATCAACGCTCGCCAATACGCACAGGGTTGCATCATCCAGAGCAATCACGAGTCGATTATCGAGTGCCGCTTTTACTGGAACTTCTATGGCATCTACTTTGCTAACGGCGCTACAACGTTCGACAACCACTACATGTATAAGGTAGAAAGTGTGGTTAACAATTTTGCGAGCATCGGTATCGGCGGCGACCAGCGTATCACCTGCAGCGAATTAATTGGCGTGCACCTCGGCTTCTCCCCATATGGCATTGTCAAAGAGAACAACGGTAGCTACAGCAAAGACATAATTACCTTCTCTATCCTGGACTCCATATTTTTTGAATCGATTGGCAATGGCGCGATTTATGACCAAGGCGCCGCCAAGCCGATTACTGACAACATCTGGGGAACAATGAGCATTCTCTGGAACGCCAGTTACCGCGTGGGCACGAGCAATCATGACTATGCGTTCGTTTGCGGAACGTTTAGCAACAACACTGTCAGCACCTGGACCAACGTCGGTTCCACATCCTATGGCGCTGTCGGCATTTTCAACTGCTCGCAGGCCTATAACAACCAGTTCCTGTCTGGCGGGTCATCAATGGTAATTGCAGGCCAAACAGGCGGGCTGCGCATCTTCAACGATAGCTGCGATGTACAGGGAACCAATATCATTACCGATAAAGGCGCGAAGGCTTCTATACGCAATGTAACAGGAGCGACCAATCCCAATATTAACGATGTTGTGTATCTGGCAACTGGCCAGGGCGACTGGGCTGTCGCCAAAGATCCCGCCGCTACTGGCGGCTCCGATATACCGGTGGGAGTATTGCAGTCATGGGGTTTCGCCAGCACCAACCACTGGGCACCGGTAGTAGTCGAGGGCTACACTCAAGTAAACGCGCAGTCAAACATCGGCGGAAACAAATATTGTAAGGCTGACACGACTAACAGAGGGTACATAGTGGCAGGTACTGGTCAGACAGATGCGCCGATTATCGGCATAGGTCGCGGCGTCAACGCCTCGACGGCGGTTATCCAAGTCACTACGGGAGCAGGCTAAACAAAAAATAATCTGGTGGCGCCTCCCAGACTCGAACTGGGGACACAAGGCTCTTCAGGCCTCTGCTCTACCAACTGAGCTAAAGCGCCACGCAGCTCTTTATTTTACAGATTACGGGTGGGCTTTTCAACCAGGCCAGATGCGCGGGATATGCTGCTTGATGCCGCTCTCGGAATCAACCATGTCCAGCTTGGCCAGCTGCTGCGGCGTGACGAACCGATGCGCCTTTATGTCGGGGTCGCTGATTTTGACGTCGTAATCCTGCACTGTGACTGGAACCGCCAGCTTCAGCCTGAAATGCCCGGTGCGTCCCTTTGATGAATACGGGTAAATCCGCTTGAAGTCGATGTGCTTTACGCCTAGGCAGAGCTCTTCCATCATCTCGCGGCGCAGGCAGTGTTGCATCGACTCGCCGTGCTCCCAGCCGCCGCCAGGCAATTCCCAAAAGCCATCCTGGGTTTGGATGACCAGCAGCCGGTTATCGTCATCGAACACTATCGCCTTGAGGGAAACGCGGTAGTACGGGCTGGGTATGTCGAGATTGGCGTCGGGCTGCAGCAAACAGGCTCCTTATTTTTTTTCTTTGGCCATAAACTCTTTGACGCTTTGGATAGTGTCCAGGAACTGGCTCGGGAAAATGATGGTACTGTTTTGCTCGGCGGCGATAGTATTGAGTACTTGCAGGTTCCTGAGCTGCAAGGCGATGGGGTGCGCCGCAATTATATCGGCAGCTTCACCTAGTTTGGCAGCGCTTAGTTGCTCACCTTCGGCGGCTATGATTTTGGCGCGTTTTTCGCGTTCTGCTTCTGCCTGGCTAGCCATGGCTCTTTGCATACTCTCAGGTAGCTGGATGTCCTTGACTTCGACGGTACTGATGTAAATGCCCCATTTTTCGGTGGCCGCCTCGAGCAGTTGTTTGATTTTGTCGTTGATAACAGCTGTCTCGCTCAGCACATCGTCAAGATTGCTCTGGCCGACCACGTTGCGCACCGTCGTCTGGGCAATCTGATAGGTTGCTGAAATGACATTCTCAATCTCCACGATGGACTTGGTCGGATCCTGCACCTGGTAGTAAGCCACCGCGGCAACATCGATGGAAACGTTATCTCTCGTGATAATCTTTTGCGGATCAATCGGTAGGGTAACAATCCGCAGACTGACCTTCCGCATCTGGTCAATGAGTGGAATAATCAGGCGCAGGCCGGGTTCCTTGACGTTCGGCCGCACTTTGCCCAGCCTGAAAACGACACCGCGCTCATACTGATTGATCAGCCGCACGCCCAATAAAATTAAGATTACCGCAACCGCTATCAGAATCCACAGACCAACCATACGGCCTCCTTTTTCATAATTGTAGGATGAGCCGGGACTTTGCGCAACCAGAGGGCTGGCTGCGGGTCGTTACATCATCTGTTCTAGCAGCCGCTCGGCAATCTGCACAGCGTTCAGCGCGGCGCCCTTGCGCAGGTTATCACCGCTGATGAACATTGCTAAGCGACGACTGCCCTCCTGGCGAATACGTCCGACAAAGACATCATCTTGACCCGTTGCCTCCAAGGGAGTCGGCATCTCAACTACTTGTACGCCTGGCGAGCCTTCAAGGATTTCAGTAGCTTCCTTGGCTGAAATCTTTTCACGGAACTCAGCATTAATTGACAGCGAGTGGCCTGTATAAACCGGCACCCGTACGCAAGTGGCCGAAACCGCTAATTTGGATAGGCCGAGTATTTTGCGGCTTTCGTTGACGAGCTTTAACTCTTCTGTAGTGTGGCCGTCAACCAAGGCGCCGTTAACCGCTACTACGTTGAAAGCAATGCGATCCGCAAAAACTTCGTTATTGGGCAAGAGCTCTAACTGAGGTTTATTTACGAGGTCAAGGCTGTTTCCCAATGTGATAGCACGCTTAGCTTGCCACCTTAATTCGGTAACGCCCTGCAGACCCGCTCCAGAGACTGCTTGATAGGTTGAAACGACCATGCGTTTCAGGCCGGCTCTGTCATGCAAGGGTTTCAAAACTGGCATGGCTATCATGGTCGTGCAGTTTGGATTGGCGATGATGCCTTTTGGGATTCGTTCCAACTTTTCTGGATTGACCTCAGAAACGACCAACGGCACCTCCGGATCGTCCCGCCAGGCTGAGGAATTATCGATAACTATGGCTCCAGCTTCTACAAAGCGTGGCGCTTGATGCCAGGACGTGTCGGCGCCAGCCGAGAACAATGCGATGTCGATACCATACAAATCTTCTACATCTGCGTCCCTCACAGAAAAAGTAGTGCCGTGCCACCTAACAGCCCGTCCCATATCTACAGAAAATTTGCTGGCGAACGGCACCATGCTAGCCGCCGGGAAGTTACGTTCCTCTAAAATTTCGAGCATTTTGCCACCCACTGTGCCGGTAGCGCCCACGACGGCCACCCTCAAGCCTTCTGGATTGTTCATAAGTCTTTCTTATAAATTTGGTGGAGATATGGGGACTCGAACCCCAGACCTCTTGCATGCCATGCAAGCGCTCTAGCCAACTGAGCTATATCCCCGTGGTCTGCAGTAAATCATTCTACTATTTAAGAGGTAAAAAGCCAAGCGGCTAGGCTTGGCTTTCTCGTGCGCGCCCACCCGCGGCGGGTGGTCAAATTTTGTTTTTGTGTTTGTTTCACGCGCCGCAATGCGCACGAATACTTTTAATCATAATCATTTTGCTTGTTTTGTCAAGGCTTTGGGCTCACCAACTCGGGGTAGGATGTAAAATCCCAAAACCAAAGCCAGCAGCACGGCGAAGCCGCACATAATGCTCGGTATGCCGGCACGTGACGAGGGATTGACTGCATTCGCTACAGTCACTGGAACTAGAAATACCAGGTAACCGGCAATCATGGCTTTCAGTGTCTCCCGCTTGGTTTGCTCTTTGTGGTCCTGCTCTTTAAGTTCACGCAGCCATTTCCAAGCCAGGCCTATGGCCGTGAACAACCAGCCGAAATAATAGAGGTAATAGATTCCGCCGAAGCGGGGACGCAAGTGGAAAATCACGTAATTGCCGGTGCACTGATAGTTGTCGAAGACGTTCGGGAACGCCAAGAAGGCTAGTACGAAGGCGCCCATCATGGCGTAATTGACCATCAGTAACCGGCGGCCTGGTTTGCCTGCTAAGACGTGCAGAGTGTGCAGCCCAAGGGCTGGCAAGGCGGCAATTGCTACAAAACCGAGGCGCGACCAGTTTTCGGGGGTTAAGCCGCCTAAACCGGTGCAGACGCTATATTCTGCCAGCTGAAAAGTTGCTAGGCAGACCAAAAGCAAGGTGATTAAGCGGGTTATTGGCGTCATGGCGTAACGCCAAATCGTGTAGACCGCCAGGCTTGCTTCGGTTACCATAGTGGCAATCATTACTGGCGGCGAAAAGCAGTTCAGAACCGTGGCTTTGCGCTCCCGCATTGCCTCGATTATATCATGCGCTAATGCTTACTTCACGAAGAGGCCGAGCACGATGCCGATGACGGCAGCGGTGAAAACATGGCTGAGGGCGGTGATGCGGAACCACTTCCAGCTGCGGTTCTCAAAGAAGACCAGCATCAGGTTAGCGGAGATCCAGAACCAGCCGACAAATAGCATGGTCAGCTTGACTGCGTCGGCGAAAGTGTGGGCGCCGGCCGACCAGACAATCAGTGAAGCGACCAAGCCGTTAATGAGCGATGTGACGAACATTTTGGCGACGGCCGCGCCCGGGCTGCCGCCCTCCCCCGGCTTGTGCTTTATTTCCTTCATCCAGGCGTTGCCCAGCACTTGCGGCGAATAGATTATGGCGCCCGGCACCATGGCGGCCACACCGGCGACCAAGCCGGCGACTACGTTGATATCCCAGTTCATTGTGAACCCTCCTTATTGATAATTCGAACTATACGCCCGGGTTGTAAGATTTACAAGCGTCAGCTAAAGCAACTTTAAGAATTCGGATTCGCCGATTTGTTTGGTGCCAAGCTTTTCGGCTTTGGTTAGTTTGCTGGCGCCGACATTAGCGCCTACCACCAGGTAATCCGTGTCTTTGCCGACCGAGCTTTGGAAGGTGCCACCCAAGGCGCGGATTTTCTCGGCCGCTTCTTCACGGCCCATACTTTCGAGCGTGCCGGTGACCACGAAATTCCGGCCGCTCAACTTACCGCCAGTACGCTTGACCGGCTCGGGTTTGA
>DATIHM010000076.1:0-24555 GCA_035480695.1 Candidatus Saccharimonadia bacterium | reverse complement strand
GTTGCTGGGCCGATTCAAGGTCGTAGCCGAACGGCTTCTCGACCAGCAGCCGCGTGGCGGCCTTGCCATGCTGGCAACTGCCATTGAGACCCTTCTCGCCGAGCAGGCCTACAACCGGCCCGTAGGCTTTGGGTGGAATCGACAGGTAATAGAGCCGGTTCATACAGACGCCTTTGGTTTCTTCAATTGAATTCAGTTTTTCGAGCAACTTGGCGTAGTCGTCGGCGTTGTCGAGGTCCATCTTGAACATCTCGGTGCGCTTGTGCATCGCCTTCAGCGCCACCGGGTCGCAGACCTTGTCGACTTCGTTGACGCAGAGCTCGACCTTTTCAAACAACTGTTCGGTGGTGGTATCTCCGCGGGTAACTCCCAGGATGACGGTTTGCTCATCCAGCAGGCCGTCTTTTGTAAGGTGATAAAGTGCCGGCAACAAGTAGCGCTGCGACAGGTCGCCGGTGATGCCGAAAATGACTAAGATGGTCGGGTCAAGGCTTTGCGTATCAGGCATTCAATCCTCCACCTGGTCATTATAAACGTAAGCTTCGGATATTTCCTTGAGGATTTGGGCGGGCTGCTCGTCGAGCGGGACATCCTCTGCTTTTAGGCGTCTGAGTTGGTCAGCCTTCCCTTCTCCGTAAGCCAACAAATAGATCGCACTGGCTTGCCGCAAATTGTGGAACGTTGAGGTCATGCGCCTTAGAGGCGGCGCCTCATAGTTTACGATTGATTCCACAGTCTCGCGGCAAGCCGGTGTCTTCGGCAAAATACCCGAGACATGACCGTCCGACCCCATTCCCAACTGCACAATTATTACATCGGCACTTGAGGTAGCCTTAGCCATCAAATCGTTATAGAAGGAGGTGTTTTGATTAAAATCCAATCCTTCTTTTAAGGCCGGCAGCAAAGTCGCTTGCTTGCCGTCAAAGCCACCATCGAGCAGCTGTTGCCAGTTGGAATCAACGTGGCCGGGCTGCCCGTATCGCTCATCGCAGGGTATGACAGTCAGGTTCCGGCTAAGCTCGCCTGAGAGACTCTTCATTATACTTACGGATGGCCCGATATTGGAGCCTCCGCTTACCAGCCAAAGCACCCTGCGGCCTGCCGCCAGCTCACTTCGTAGCCGCTGGCCGAGCGCTATGGCAGCCGACTCCATATTATCTCGGATGAATCGCATGAATTTAACTATACACGAGTGATGACCTGGCCGCGCTCGGCGCCGACACCGATGTGGTTGACCGGCAAGCCGAGCTCATCTTCGAACATTTTGACGAAGGCTTGGGCCTCGGCAGGCAGATTGGCGAAGTCACGCACACCGCTGATGTCGGCTTGCCAGGTCGGCATCTCCTGGTAGATTGGGCGGCAATCGTAAAGCGCGGCGGCCGAGCTCGGTGCAACGGCCCGCTTCTGGCCATTGTAATCATAAGCCGTGGCGATTTTGACGGATTCGCCGTAGCGCGGCACGTGGTCGAGTTTGGTCAGCAGCAGCTCGTCGGCTCCATTGACGCGGATGGCGTTCTTCAGCTCGACCAAATCAGGGTAGCCGATGCGGCGCGGACGCTTGGTGGTGGCGCCGTACTCGCTGTCGGTGGCGCCCTTCTGGCCGCGCACCTTGTCGGCCAAAGCTTCGTCGGTAATCTCGGTGACGAACGGCCCGCCGCCGACATGCGACTTGACCGATTTGACGACAAGGCTGACCTTTTCGACGTGCTTAGCCGAAATACCCAGCCCATCCAGCAAGCCGGCCACCGTGGTCGACGACGACGTCACCGACGGATACATGCCGTGGTTGATGTCCAGCCAGAAAGCCTGGGCGCCTTCGCCCAGCACAAGTTCGCCGGCGTCGAGCCGGTCGTTCACGACGGCCACGGTGTCGGCAATGAACGGCTTCAGCTGCTGGCTGGCCTCGACCCAAGCCTCGATCTCTTTCTTGATGTCGTCACTGGAACGTCGGTCGGCTTTGGGCAGGCTGTCATTCACACGGCTCAGCGCTTCATAAGCGTGCTCGAAAAGCACTTTCGGGTCGGCAATCGATTCGACACGCAACCCCTCGCGCAAATATTTGTCGCCCGCCACGTAAGCGATGCCGGACTGAGTGCTGCCCTGCGCCTTGTGGCTGCCTTCGCGCAGCGCGTCGAGCGCCAGGTGGTGCGGCATCACCAGATGGGCGGTGTCGCTGACGAGCAGGCTTTTGGGGGTGACTTCGAGCCCGGCCTTCTTGAGTTCTTTGATTTCGTTGGCCAGGCGGTGCGGGTCGACATAAACGCCGGTACCTATGACATTCAATTTGCCAGGGTGTGCGATTCCCGAAGGTATCTGGTGCAGCGCAATAGGCACCATCCCCTCTGGCACGACTGTGTGGCCGGCGTTCGAGCCGCCACTACCTCTTGCGATAACGCTATAATCGGGTGCCAACAAATCGACGAAGCGTCCTTTGCCTTCGTCCCCCCTTTGTCCGCCGATGACTGCGTGGAATGGCATACCTGATAGAGCATACGCGCCCTATCCTAAAATGGCAACCCTTTAGATTTGGTTTTCGCCTTCGAAGATGGCCGAAACGGAGCGACTGTTAGCCACTGCGCTGATGGCGTCGGCCAGGATGCCGGCTACAGAGAGCACGACGACTTTATCGGTCACGCCGCCGGTGTCGATAGGCATGGTGTTGGTGACGACGACTTTTTCGAACGCTGAACCCTCGATTTTCTCGAGGGCGTCTCCCGAGAAGATGCCGTGCGTGGCCAGTCCGTGGATGGTCTTGGCGCCCCTCTCTTTCAGCATGTCGGCGGCGGCGCAGAAAGTGCCGGCGGTGTCGATCATGTCGTCGATGATGACGCAGTTCCGGCCATCGACGTCGCCGATGAGATGCTTGGCCTCGACAGTGTTCTTCTCTTTCGTGGAGCGTGTCTTATGGATAATGGCCATCTGCGCACCCATGCGGCTGGAATAGCGCTCCGTCAGTTTGACGCGGCCGGCGTCGGGTGCCACGAAAACGACGTCGTCACCGAAGTTTTCCTGGATATATTTACGGAACAGCGGAAACGCGATGAGATGATCGAACGGGCCATCGAAAAAGCCTTGCGTCTGGCCGGAGTGCAGGTCGACGCTCATGATGCGGTCGGCGCCGGCTGCTGCCAGCATGTCGACGACGAGGCGGGCTCCAATCGGTTCGCGCCCGGCCGATTTGCGGTCTTGGCGGGAATAGCTAAGCAGCGGGCAGACGGCGGTGATGCTGCGGGCTGAGGCGCGCTTGGCAGCGTCAATCATAAGCAGCTGTTCCATCAGAGCGCTGTGCAGGCGGCCGGAGTGTGTCTGGACGATGAAGACGTCATCGCCACGCATCGATTCCAAAAAGCGCACCCGGATTTCGCCGTTGGCGAAATTCTCCAGTAAAACTTCCGATAATTTTATATCAAGTTGATCGGCGATTTCTTTGGCGAGGGCTGGATGGGCGCGGCCGCTTAAAAGCTGCATACGGTTCACCTGTCGAATCCGAGCTTCACCCACACGATTCATTGTCCACAGTCTAACACGATTATCGTTTTCCACCCACAACTTGGTCGAGCAGCGCCATGCGCACATAAAGTCCGTTGCCGGCCTGCTCGAAATATTTGGCACGCGGGTCGGTGTCGACTTCAGGTGAGATTTCGTCGACGCGTGGCAGCGGGTGCATGATGATAGCCTTTTCGGGCAAGTATCCGAGTGATTCGGTGGAGATGATGAAAGCACTGCTGTCGAACGGTTCGTCAGGGTCAAGCCGCTCCTTTTGCAGGCGCGTCCAGTAAACGACGTCGGTGCCCTGGAAGGCGGTCTCCAGATCATCGGCTTCGCTGAATTTGGTGCCGCTTTGGGTGAGGATTTCCTTGATGTCGTCGGCCATCTGCAGTGCCGGAATAGACACGAAAACCAGTTCATTGCCGGGATATTTGGCGAGGACCTTGGCCAGCGAGCGCACCGTGCGGCCGTTGCGCAGGTCGCCGCCCATCACGACGCGCAGGTTGTCGAGCCGGCCGAATTGCCGGTAGATGGTGTAGGCGTCGAGCAGGCACTGCGTGGGGTGCTCGCCCTTGCCGTCGCCGGCGTTCAGGATGGGCACGTCGCTGACGGCAGCCGCCCGGGCGACCGCGCCGGTTTCGGGGTGGCGGATGACGATGGCAGCGAAACCGTACTGGTTGAGCACGCGCGTGGTGTCCTCAATCGTCTCGCCCTTGGCGGCCGACGAGAACTCGGCGGCGTTCTCGGTACTGACGACACCCATGCCGAGCTTCAGCGCAGCGGCTTCGAAACTGGTGCGCGTACGCGTCGACGGTTCATAAAATAGGCTGCAGATCTGTTTGTCGTTGTGCCTGTGGGCCAGCTCCAGGCGGGTTTCGGGTTCGGCCAGCATATCGCGCAGGCTGTCGGCATTTTGGAAAACTTCAAGAATAGATTCCGGCGTGAATTGGTCGGCGTCTAAAACATGCATCTTATGTAAATTTACTAAACATCTGGGGCAAGCACAAGCTGCGTTATACTGTTTGCAGATGAGTGACCCGATTATCTTGCCCGGCCTGATTGACCCGCACGTGCACTTGCGCGACCCGGGCCAGACGCAGAAGGAAGATTTGCTGAGCGGCACCTCGGCGGCTCTGGCCGGCGGCTACACGGCAGTCATGGACATGCCGAACAACGTCGTACCTGTCACGACGGCTGAATTGCTCGAGGAAAAGCTGGAACTGGCGCGGCAAAAGGCCGTCTGTGACATCGGTTTCCACTTCGGCACGCTGGCCGACAATTTCGACGAATTCCCCAAGGTCATCGACCGCGTCATGGGCCTCAAAATTTATATGAACATAACGACCGGCGGCTTCATCATCGATAAAGATAAGCTGCTGAGCATTTACCAGGCGTGGCCGGAAACCAAGCCGATCCTATTACACGCTGAAGAGGATGTGTCGGATATGGTTGGGAATGTCCTGAAGGCCACAAAGCGACGCACGCATATCTGTCACGTTTCCAGCCAGAGCGAGCTGGAGTTCGTGATGCGCGCCAAAGACGCCGGCCTGCCGATAACTTGTGGCGTGACGCCGCACCACCTTTTTTTGACGGATAAGGATGCCGAGCGGCTGGGGCCTTTCGGCCATATGAAACCGTATCTTAAAACCGAGCGCGACCTGAAGTTTTTGTGGGACCACTTGGATGCTATCGATGTCGTTGAGTCCGACCATGCGCCGCATACCAAAGCCGACAAAGAGAGCGGGACGCCGCCCTTCGGCGTGCCGGGGCTGGAAACGACCTTGCCGCTGATGCTGACCGCCGAAGCCGAAGGGCGGCTGACGCGCCAACAATTGCTGGAGCGGCTACATGCTAATCCGGCTAAAATCTTCAACGTGCCGACTGACGACAGCACGCATATCGAAGTCGACATGTCTGAATACGAAATCCGCAACGAAGACTTGCTCACCCGGGCCGGCTGGAGCCCCTTCGCCGGCCGGCGTGTCATCGGTAAAGTCAAAAAGGTCGTGCTACGCGGCGAAACAGCGTTCGAAAATGGCCAGGTCTTGGCAAAGCCGGGCAGCGGCCGGCTACTTCCCTAGCCTACCTTGTTCTTGTCCATGTAGTCGGTGTACCAGCTGTAGTTTTTACCGAAAAGTTTGGCGATAAGCTCGATGCCCAGCTCGACGGTCTTGTATTCTTCGTCCTGCAGAGGGTTGTACTCGACGATATCGACGCCGATGACGTTGCATTTCTGGCCGACGTATTCGGCTATGGTGGCGATTTCGCGGTAAGTCAGTCCTTTGTTATTCGGCATGCCGGCGCCCGGCGCGTAAATCTTGTCGATGACGTCGAGGTCCATGCTGACCCAGATGTTGGGCATGCGCGCCGCCAAGTCGTCAATCATTTTCATAAGCGGCGCCATGTTCTGGGTCAACAAGTCAAAAAGGGTGAAGACTGGTAATTGTTCGCGTTCGATAAGCTCGAGTTCGGCCTGGTCGAAGTCGCTGCCACCTATATGCAGCAGGTTTTCTTTGGCGATCTTGGTCTTCTCGGCGCGCAGGTTTTTCAACTGAGGAGCGCCGAATCCCAACAGCGAAGCCAGGTGCATGCCGTGGACGTTGCCGCTCATGGTTGTTTCCTCGGTGTTCATGTCGCCGTGGGCATCGAAGTAAACCAGGCCGAGGTTGCCATCGAGCGCCACCGATGCGCCACTCACCGCGCCCAGGTTAATCGAGTGGTCGCCGCCGATGACCAGCATGCGCCGGTTGTCTTTGATAGTGCGCTCGGTTTCGTAGGCCACGTCGTCGTTGACACGGAGGATTTCATCGAGGTAATGCATGCGCGGATTGCCTGGCTCCAGGTTGAGGCGGTCGGCCACCTGGACATTGCCCAGGTCTTTCAGCTCGAAGCCGATGTGCTGCAGTTTGGCGATGATGTGCTGGTAGCGGAAAGCCTGCGGGCCGATGTCGACGCCCAGGTTCTCGGCACCCAGGTCGAGCGGCACGCCCAACATGGAGATTTGGTTGGTCGGTTCAGGCATATCTACGAGTATATCACCCTGTTACGAAGCAAGCGAGGCTTTGATTTCGGCGGCCAGGCCGGAGTTCCACATGGCGGCGGTGACGGATTGGACGACGTCGGCGCCGGCGGCGCGGTAGTCGGCGAAGTCTTTCGGCGTGGCCACTCCGCCGACACCGATGATTTGGTAATCCATCCCCTTCTCTTTGCGCATAGTGTCGAGCCGCTTGACCATGTCGAGCCCGGCCCATTTGATGCCGTGGCCACAGATGCCGGCGCGCAGGCGGCCTTCGCCCGGCAATATCTGCTCGCCCTTTTCGTCGACAATCGGCGCCTGGATGGTGTTGATAACCGAAAAGCCGGCCAGGTAGTCCTGCGTGTCGAGCACGATTTTGGCGAGCAGTTCCTGCTGCTCATCTGTAAAGTAGCCCAGTTTGGCCACCAGCGGAATGTCGCCGATGGTCTCTTTGATTTTGCGGCAGATGTCGATGACGGCGTCGTAGGTGTAGCAGATGACACCTTCGTTGGCGACGTTCGGGCACGACAGGTTGACTTCGATGACTTTGACGCCGGTGCTGGCGGCCAGGCCGGCCGTCTTGGCGAAATCGTCGTAATATTGCTGCTGGTTGAAGTCGGGCTGGATGGTGCCGACGACGCTGGCCATCAACAGCTGGCCTTTGCCGGCGTAGCCGACGGCCTTTTTTATGTCATCGACCCAGAACTCCGGCCCGCGTGACGGGTTGCCGAAGGAGTTGGTGATGGTCAGCTCCTCAATCGGCTGGTCGGAGTCTAGGTGCGCCAGCTGCGGCTGCTTAGCCTTCTCTGGCGTCAAGTCGCCGTCGACATCCAGGTAAACCACGTTCGGAAATTCGTTCACCTCGAACGGCACACTGCGCTGGGTCTTGTAGACGTTGACATCGAAGCCGCGCTCGAAAGCGTATTTGATGTGCTTGGCCGTGGGCATTGAGCCGGCCGCCACGCCGAACGGCGAGTACAGTTTGTGGCCTAAAAAGGTGTGCTGTGGCTCGCTGCTGTTCAGATAAGGCTTGGTGTCGCTGGGGAGTGGGAACGGTCCATTGTCAAAATTGTCGTCAAAGGTCTTGGCCGGGTCAAACATGGTGGCCGGTTGTTTAGGCATTTGTTCCCTTTCGCATCTCTCTATATAATAAACCAAAATGGACTTTCTGAACAGGTTGCGTGCGGCTCAGACGAAAAACAACTCCTTGCTCTGCGTCGGGCTAGATCCGGATTTCGGCAAGCTGCCCGACCAGTATAAAAACAGCACCACTCCGCTTTGGGATTTTAACCGCGACATTATTGACGCCACGGCCGACCTGGTCTGCGCCTATAAGCCGAACTCGGCCTTTTATGAGTCGCGCGGCGCCGAAGGCATCGAGGATTTGAAGCGGACCTGCGACTACCTGCATGAAAACCATCCCGAGATCCCAATCATTCTCGATTTTAAACGCGGCGACATTGGCAACACTAACGAGCACTACGCTAGCTTCGCCTTCGATTACCTCGGCGTCGACGCCGTGACCGTCCAGCCGTGGGCCGGCCGCGAAGCCGTCCAGCCCTTCCTCGACCGTAAAGATAAAGGCATCATCGTGCTGGATCGCTGGTCGAACCCCGGCGCAGGCGAATTCCAGGACTTATTGGTAGATGGCCAGAAGCTCTACTTAAAAGTCGCCCAGAACGTGATCGATGAATGGAATACTAACGGCAACTGCCTCTTGCTAGCCGGCGCCACCGCGCCGCAGGAAATGGCCGAAATGCGCCAGCTGGTCGGCGATGAGATGGTATTCTTGGTTCCCGGCCTAGGCGCGCAGGGCGGCGAAGCCAGCGATTTTGTCAAAACGGGCGTCAACTCGCAGGGCACCGGGCTGATCATCAACTCCTCGCGCGCCATTTTGTTCGCTGATGACCCGCACGCCGCCGCCAGCCAAACCCGCGACAAGCTTAACCAGTATCGATAGTTTGAAATATTATTTACAGACGCGAAAACTCCTATTAATATAGGCTCATGGCTTATGATGGACCCGGTGAGCTGGACCTGTTCGTCCAATCCTACGCAACTAAAGACCTCTCGCCCAATATAATCCGACGGGCTCAGGGTGCTGTTGCTGACCCGCACTTTGGGCCGATTATGGCCGACAACCTGGCGACTGCCAACCATTTGCTTCGAGAAGGCACTCCTGGCTTGAACCTGGATGTGCTTCCTGCGGCAGTCGGGAACCTGGCGACCTTGCTTATTTCGACCTCTGTCTATTATGTCAACAGCAGCCGGGCTCCGGCCAGTGACAGTGAAACCTGGCAGAAGCATCTTAAGAATGTCGGCGATGGCAAAATTGAGCTTCTTCCTAAGGAGAACTGGATGCTGACTGACGACGCTTTAGATCAAGTCGAGCGTGCCGACCGGCTGTTCCGGAATGCCCGCCGGGGCGTGCAAGCGCTGCTGGCGGCTATAAATTACGAGCGCTTTACCGATGAAACCATGGCGGATGCCAAGCGCATCCTGGCGACCTCACCAGAAGGGGCGGCCGAATCACAAGGGCTGGAAGCCATGCCTCACCTGACGGTTTCGAATTGGGCCATCGCCCAGATAAACCGTCACATTTACAATCGGATGTCTGAGCAGCCTCGTGGCGAGCTGCACATCATTGAGCCAGGGCCGGGCACTGGCGCGACCTCGGCTGCAGTTACCAAAACCCTGGCGATGGCCGAAGGCCATCTCGGCCGTAATCGTTTAAGCATGCTCGGCATCGAGGCTACGCCTTCCTTCAGCGAAAACCTGCGCAAAAACTTTTTCCCTCTGGTGAATGGCTATTTGCATCTTCTTGGGTTGGATATCCCCGAGATGAAGGTTGCTACCGAAGAGGGCCAACAGGTGGAACCCGGTACGTTCCGTATAGTACAGGGCGACCTGGTCGACGAAATCCTTAAGCTCGACTTTTCAGAGCTGGGCCCTGAAGACGTAGTTGTCTTCAACGCCAACTATGTAATGCACCGAATCCCCTCGAACCATAAAAAATGGATTTGGGATAAGCTGGCCACGGCACCGAACTGCATAATCCTTATGGGAGACCTGGACAAGAATGCTTCGGATTTTAACCTGGGCTACTACAACGAAAGCACTAACGGCCCACTGAATACCGGCAACAACGGCCAAACGCGAAGCCTCGAAGAGGCTGGTTTCAATGTTGCCAGGCTGGGCAGCTATAGAAGTATCGACAGGTACGTGCACCCGGCTTTGGTTAACAGGGCCCGGCTGCTCGTGGTTAAAGACGGGACCACCCGAATAGCATTCAGAGGCCAAAAAGCCCATCAGCATTTGCTGGTCGACAATATCGCCAGCTAGCCTGTGCTAAACTGTCGGCATAAGGGGGCACGATGGCAACTGACGAACAGAAACGCGAGCTGGCGCTGGATTTGCACGAAATCGGTGCGCTTAAATTCGGCGAATTTACGTACAAGAGCGGCACAACCGGCCCGATGTACCTGGATTTGCGGCTTTTCATTAGCCATCCGCACGTGATGAAAAAGGTCGCCAAACTTTATGGCGAAATCCTGTCACAGCTCCAGTACGACCGACTGGCCGGAGTCGCTTACGCCGCCTTGCCTATAGCTGGCGCCATCAGCCTCGAGATTGAAAGACCGTGGATTTTTATGCGCAAAGAAGGCCTCAAAAAAGACCACGGCTTGGGCAAAAGCCTCGAAGGTGAATTTAAAGAGGGTGAAACTGTCGTAATGATCGAAGACCTTTGTATGAAAGCGACTTCTCTGCTCGAAACCATTCCGGCCATCGAAGATCACGGACTGGTCGTCAAAGACGCGGCCGTACTTTTAGATTACCTCAAGGGCGGTCGAGAAAATCTCGCCGCCAAAGGCTACAAGCTTCACGCTTTCATGTCTGTACCAGAACTGGTAGAAATCATGCATGCCGAGGGCAAAATCGACGATGCCAAGTACCGGCAGTGCATCGATTTCCTAAAAGCCTAGTTTTTGTCGACCCAGGCGCGGGCGTTTTGGAAGATACGGAACCAGGGCGATTCGTTTCCCCATTCTGGCGGATGCCAAGAGAGTTGGCGCGTCAGAAAGGCGCGCTCGGGGTGCGGCATGATGATGGTGGCGCGGCCGTCGGGCGTGGTCAGCGCGGCGATGCCATCCGGCGAGCCGTTCGGGTTGCTGGGGTAGGCCTGCGTGACCTTGCCGCGGTTGTCGGTGTACTGGGCCAGGATTAAGCCGCCTTTGATGGCCTGGTGCTCGGCCTGTTCGTTGGCAAATTCGGCGCGGCCCTCGCCGTGCGCCGTCGGCACCGGCAAAACCGATCCTTCCATGCCTTTGAACAAAATCGATGGCGTTTTATTTATGCGGGTGGTCACCACCCGGGCCTCGAATTGCTCGGAAGTGTTTTTCTTGAAGGCCGGCCAGTTCTCGGCGCCCGGTATGAGCTCTTTGAGGGCAGCCAGCGTCTGACAGCCGTTGCAGACGCCGAGACTGAACGTATCCTCCCGAGCAAAGAATTTACTGAATTTTGTGCGCAACTCGTCGTGGAAGAGGATGGATTTGGCCCAGCCCTCGCCGGCGCCGAGCACGTCGCCGTAGCTGAAGCCGCCGCAGGCGGCCAGGCCGACGAAATCGTCGAGGTCGAGCTTGCTGTCCAGCAGGTCGTTGAGATGCACATCGACGGCTGTGAAGCCGGCGCGGTCGAAAGCGGCAGCCATCTCGACCTGGCCGTTGACGCCCTGCTCGCGGAAGATGGCAACCTTTGGCCCGGTTTCGTATTGTTTGGACGTTATCTCAAATGTGACTTTTGGCGACAGGCCTGGGTCGGCGTCGTCTTTGATGGCGACGAACTCCTGCTCGGCCGACTCAGGGTTGTCGCGCAGTTTCTGGATCCGGTAGCTGGTCTCGTTCCACCATGTCTCCAACTCGGCCCGACTGTATTTGTAGCTTAGCTCTTTGTCGTAAAGCTGGATTGACTGCTCCTTCATCGGTTGGCCTAACGCGTAGGCTTGGCCGTCGAATTTGTCGAGCACTGTTTTTTCATCCGATTTGGCCACCTGTATGACGGCACCTAACTCTTCGTTAAACAGTTTTTCGAGTAATCTACCTGGCAGATTTGTGAAATCCAAGTCGAGGCCGCAGCGGCTGGCGAAGGACATTTCCAGTACGGTTGCCAGCAACCCACCGTCGGAGCGGTCGTGATAAGCCAGGATTTTGCCCCGTTTTTTAAGCTCCGTCAGGTCATTGAAGAAGGATTTGAGCACGTTAGGATCTGCATCCGGCGCCGCGTTGCCCAGCTGGTTGTAAACCTGGGCCAGCGCGGAACCGCCCAAGCGCTGATTCCCTTTAGACAGGTCAATAAGAATGAGTGACGTTTCCTGCGACAGGTCGAGCTGCGGCGTCAGGGTTTCTTCGACATTTTGAACAGGTGCGAAGCTGGTGATGATAAGCGACACCGGCGAAGTGACACTTTTTGGGTCATCGTTGTCGCGCCAAGTAGTGCGCATGCTAAGCGAGTCTTTGCCGACCGGAATGGTCAGGCCGAGCGTCGGGCAGAAATCCTCGCCGATGGTTTTGACGCTGTCATAGAGGTGCTGGTCTTCCTGGGCGTGGCCGGCCGCGGCCATCCAGTTGGCCGACAGTTTGATGTCTTGGAGCTTGGCGATGTCCGCAGCAGCGATGTTCGTGATGGCTTCGCCGACGGCCATCCGGGCCGCGGCCGGCGCGTCAATCAGCGCCAGTGGCGAACGCTCGCCCATGGCCATGGCTTCGCCGGCGTCAGTGTTGAATGCGGCTGCCGAAACGGCTACATCGCTGACCGGAACCTGCCACGGCCCGACCATCTGGTCACGCGCCACTAATCCGCCGACTGTACGGTCGCCGATGGTAATCAGGAACTTCTTGCTGCCTACGGCAGGTAACTTCAGGACCCGCTCAATCGCTTCGTCTAGTTTGATGCCGTCAAGCTCCAACCCTTCTCTTTTTTGCGGCTGGCGGTCTACCTCGCGCGTCATCTTGGGCGGCTTGCCGAACAGCACCTCGATCGGCAGATCGATCGGCTGGTTCTTGAACATTCTGTCATTGAGGATGAGTTGTTCAGCCTCCGTAACTTCGCCCACGACGGCGAACGGGCAGCGTTCGCGGGCGCAGATAGCCTCGAACTTAGCCAGGTCTTCGGGCGCGATTCCCAGCACATAACGCTCCTGCGCCTCGTTACACCAGATTTCGAGCGGGCTAAGGCCCGGCTCGGCGCTCGGGATGTCACGCAGCTCGAAGCTCCCGCCACGGCCGGAATCGTGCACCAACTCCGGCAAGGCATTACATAGGCCGCCGGCTCCGACGTCATGAATAGTGATAATCGGGTTGTCTTCGCCCAGAGCCCAGCAGGCATCGATCACTTCGTTGGCGCGCCGCTCAATCTCGCCGTTGCCGCGCTGCACCGAAGCGAAATCCAGCTCCTCGCTGCTGCTACCGAGACCCATACTGGCGGAGGCACCGCCGCCCAGGCCGATCAGCATGGCCGGGCCGCCCAGCTGGATTATCTTGGCGCCGACCGGCAGCTGTCGTTTTTGGACATGCATGTCGCGGATATTGCCCAGACCGCCGGCAATCATAATCGGTTTGTGGTAGCCCCAGACGCCGTCGGCCAGCTGCTCTTCGTAAGTGCGGAAATAACCGAGCAGGTTCGGCCGGCCGAACTCGTTAGCATAGCCGGCGCCGCCGATGGGCGCGTGCAGCATGATGTCGAGCGGACTGACGATGCGCCCGGGCTTGCCGTAAGACTTTTCCCAAGGTTGGGTGGCTTCCGGGATGCGCAGGTTCGAAACTGTAAAACCGGCCAAACCCATTTTGGAATGGGCGCCGCGGCCGGTGGCCGCCTCGTCGCGGATTTCGCCGCCGATGCCGGTGGCGGCGCCGGGCACCGGAGCGATGGCCGTCGGGTGGTTGTGCGTTTCCACTTTGATGACGCTGTGAACCGGCTCTTTGTGATAACTGTAGGTGCCGCCGTCGGCGAAGAAGCGCCAGGCCACCGGCCCGCGCAACACAGCCGCGTTGTCGCTATAAGCCGACAGCACGTCCTGTCCACCCTTCTCATAAGTGTTTTTGATCATTTTGAAAAGGCTTTTGGGCTGCTTTTTGCCATTGATCACCCAGTCGGCGTTGAAAATCTTATGCCTCGTGTGCTCGCTGTTGACCTGGGCGAACATCATCAGCTCCACATCGGTCGGATTGCGCCCCAGCTGCTTGTAGGCGCCGTGTAAATAATCGATTTCAGCTTCGGACATGGCCAGCGCCAACTCGCTGTTGGCTTCCTGCAGCGAGGCCTTGCCGCTTGAAATGTCGATGATGCCAAGTGGCTTTGGTTTGTGCTCTTCGAACAGCACGGCCGCGTCTTCGCTTTGCTCGACAACCGCTTCGGTCATGCGGTCGTGCAGCAGGCTGGCAGCGACCTCACGGTCAAGCTGGCCTTGGCTACAGAGCAAGTCGTAGCCGGTTCCCCGCTCGACCCGCTTCACCTCGGTCAGTCCAGCATTACGGACGATGTCGGTCGCTTTGCTTGACCACGGCGAAATCGTGCCTGGCCGCGGAATCACAACGAAACCTTCAACATGGCCTTTTCCGGCCAGATTGCTGTCGCCGCTGTCTGTGCCGTAAAGCAGCAGCTCCCACAACTGGCGGTCGCGTCGTTCGCTTAACGGTTTTTCAAGGTCGATGAAATGGATGTATTTTGCTCGGACCGCGATGACCGGCTGGCCGAGTGCTTGCAGCTGTTTGAGGAGTTTTTTGGCGCGGAAATCTGACAGGGCGTCTGGTCCTGCAAGAATCTCCACTAGCGTACCTCCAGGCTGTCGGCCTCGAACCGTATGCCAGACGCTTCCGGCGCCGTAATCAGGACTTCTTTAGGGCCAAGCTCTACCGCGCCGGCCACCCAGGCTTTCAGGCCGCAATCGGCAGCTATCTTCACTGCTTCTTCACCTTGCTCTGGCGGCACGTAAACGGCGTAGCCGGCGCCCATGTTGTAGTTGCCGTACATTTCTTTCAAGGAGTTGCCAGATTGCTCGGCGATGAAACTGAAGATTTCCGGTACCGGCGGCACTTCATGCATGACGTAGCTGAATTCAACATCTGCTCTCATCAGCTTGCGCCAGCCGTGCCCTGTGATGTTCGACAAGTAATGGATATCCAGCCCGGCATCTTGCAGTGCCAAAACCAATTTGGAATAAAGGTGTGTCGGTTGCAAAACCGCTTCGCCCAGCGTTGTGCCGCTCGGCAATTTGGTCTGATAGCCTTCTGGCAGCTGCTTGGCGATTTCGCGGACAAGACTGATGCCGTTAGCGTGCGGCCCGCTTGATTCGATTAAGACTATTACGTCGCCAGATTGCTCTTTTGTGCCGCCGTCAATATTTTTGCCTTGAATCAAGTACCTTTCATCTTTGATAACACCGAAAGCGGAGCCGGCTAGCTCCAGGGCACCGTCTGCGACCACGCCAGGCAACGACTGGGTTTCGCCGCCGCCCCAGACCACGCCGGCGGCGTCGCAAGCCGCGCGCCAGCCTTTGATGAATTCCTCAGCGTAATCTTCAGTCAGCCAGGCATAAGAACTCGACGACCAATAAGCGTTGAGCACCACCGGTGTGGCGCCGACACTGACCAGGTCGTTGATGACACATGCAACGGTGTCTTGAGCTACCGCTGCGAAATGCGACTGGCCGGTCTTTTCGTAAACGGATTGGGCTATCAGGCTCTTGGTACCTAGACCTTCCTGCACGAAAGCACCCCACTGCTCTCCCATCTTGAAAACGTAGGCCGATTCGCCGCGCGTGCCGTCAACTTCTGCAAATCCGAAAGGCATGTTTCGGGCTGTAGCCAACCCCTCTTTTTGCGCCAGCACTTTCATGGGGTCCGCTTGGGAATAGTTAACAGAGTGGTGATAATCTAGCTTCTTCGCCACGGGCCGGCTCCTTACTGATTTATTGTAACAGAATTCCGAGGTCTTGCTAATGCTCCACGAAGTATATTATGATAAGGATAAGTAATAAGCGCGGCGGCATTATCACAGACTTTCGGGCTCGACGCTTTTTTACTTTTCAGCAAAGCTAAGCGGAGCAGCGATGCCACTAGCCCCAACGACGGACGAGATCAAGGAAAAGTGCGCGGTATTCGGCATTATAGGGCCGAAAGCGAGTAGCCAGGCGGGCCTTGAAGCGGCCCGTCTTACTTTTTACGGGCTGTGGGCGCTGCAGCATCGCGGCCAGGAAAGCTCGGGCATCGTCAGCAGCGATGGCCAGCAACTCTACCGCCATGCCGCTCAAGGCTTGGTGGCCACGGTTTATCGCGAAGAAGACCTTGAGCAGTTGCCCGGCCACTTGGCCATCGGCCACAACCGTTACTCGACCAGCGGCGGCGCTGACGATTGCTTCAACCAGCCTTACATCGACCACAAGCACAAGGTGGCGTTGGCCCACAACGGCAACCTGCCCGACACGACGAAGATCGAGGAATTCCTGGACAAGCGAGGTGTAAACCTCGAGCAAAAGAATGACACCGCAATGATGATGGCCGCCATTACGTGCTACATGGACGATGGCGCCAAGCTCGTGGACGCTATCAAGCAAGCCTGGCCCCTGTTTACAGGGGCCTTTTCTATTGTGGCGATGGATGCGACCACGCTGGTGGCCTTCCGCGACGAGTGCGGTATCCGGCCGCTGTCGCTCGGCCGGCTGGGCGACGGTTACGTCGTAGCCAGCGAAACCTGCGCCTTCGACACTATCGGCGCTAAATTTGAGCGCGACATCCAGCCGGGCGAGCTGGTTGCCATCGATGAATCCGGCCTGAAGTCAGAACAAGTCAGGCTTGGCAATCTCAAGCTCGATATCTTCGAAATGGTCTACTTTGCCCGCCCAGACAGCCTACTGCTCGGTCGTCGGGTCGACCTGGTGCGCCAGGATTTCGGCCGCGCCATGGCCAAGGAATTCCCCATCGATGCCGACGTCATCGTGCCGGTGCCCGACTCGGGCGTGCCGGCGGCGCTGGGTTACAGCCAGGCCAGCGGCATTCCTTTCGAGATGGCGCTCATCAAGAACCGTTACATCCATCGCACGTTCATCCGCCCGACAGCCCAGCTGCGCGAGCGCGACCTCAAAATGAAGCTCAACCCCGTCATCGACCTGCTGAAAGACAAGCGGGTCGTTTTAGTCGACGATTCCATCGTGCGCGGCACGACCATGCGCCACCTGGTCCAGATGATTTTCGAGGCCGGCGCCAAAGAGGTGCACCTGGTAATCACTTCGCCGCCGGTGCGCCATCCGGACTTTTATGGAATCAACACACCTCGCCAGACCGAGCTGCTGGCCGCTTACATGACCGTGCCCGAAATGTGCGAGCACGTTGGCGCCACCAGCCTGCACTTCTTGTCATTCGATGGCATGATCAAGTCGACCGGCTTGCCGGAAGCCAGCTTCAACACCTCCCACTTCAGCGGCGATTACCCGATCGATATCGGCAAACGCGCCCAGGAAATCGTCAAGCTCGGGCCGGGCAAAGTCCTGCCCAAGCAGACTTATGAGCCAGTGGAGCTGGCCAGCACCAAGACGAGATGAAGCCGCGCATCGCCATCCTGGCTTCGGGGGGCGGGACGACGGCCGAAGCGTTCATCCGCGCCGGCCAGGCCGGTGAAATCGGCGTGGACGTCGGCCTGGTGATTGTCAGCCGCCAGGACGCAGGCGTTTTCGGGCGCGTCGCTGACCTGAACCGCGAATTCGGTCTGAGCATCGAGACCGTCCTGATAAACCACAAGACGCACCCGGCGACCGACGGCGAAGACGTTGCCAAAGGCTTCCAAACCGCGGCCGAAGAAGCGGCTATTCTGGAAACGCTCAATGTCGGCAACTTCGACGTGGTCGCGCTTATGGGCTACATGAAACGCGTCGGCAAAAACCTGATCAAAGAGTTCGGCTGGGTCCCGTCGTACCGAAGCGCCTTCCAGGCGCGCATGCTCAACACCCACCCCGGGCTTTTGCCAGACACGCAGGGATTTTACGGTGAGAACATCCAGGCTTACGTGCTCGAACACCATTTGCCGTACGGCGGACAGACGCTTCATGTCGTTTCCGAGGAGTACGACGCCGGGCCGATCATCGCCGAGCACAAAGTGCCGGTCGAGCCGGGCGACACTTCCGAAAGTCTTTTCGCCCGCGTGCAGGCCGTCGAGAAAAAGTACTTGCCAAAAGACATCGAAGACTTTATAAAAGCCCGCAAGGCGTTTTTGGGAAGCGGAGGTTAATATGGCACAGGTTTTGGTTATCGGCATCGGCGGACGCGAGCAGGCACTGGCCTGGAAATTGGCCCAGTCACCCTCGGTTGAAAAAGTTTACGTGGCGCCCGGCAACGGCGGCAGCACCGGTAAGGTCGAGAATGCGGCGGTTGCGTTCGACGATGCAGCCGGCTTGCTGGAATTTGCCAAATCCAACCAGATTGACTTAACTGTCGTTGGGCAGGAAGCCGCCTCTGAAGCCGGCGTGGTCGACGCTTTCGAAGCTGAGGGATTGGCTATTTTCGGGCCCAACAAGGCTGCCGCGCGCATCGAAACCTCCAAGGCCTTCTCGAAAGACCTGATGACCGCCCAAAAGGTGCCGACCGCCAAGTACATGAACTTCACCGACCCAGTCGAGGCCCGTGCCTACGCCAAAGGCCGGTCGCTGCCGGTTGTCATCAAGGCCGACGGCCTGGCCACCGGCAAAGGCGTTATCATCGCGCATTCCGAGGCAGAAATCGACAGCGCCATCGACAAGATCATGGTCAGCAAAGCCTTTGGCGTGGCCGGCGACAAAGTCGTCGTCGAGGATTTTTTGAAAGGCCAGGAAGCGTCCTTCCATGCCCTGACCGACGGCCATAAGTCTGCAATCTTCCCTGCTTCGCAAGACCATAAGCAGATCAACGACGGCGACCAAGGGCCGAACACCGGCGGCATGGGCGTCATCGCCCCAGTTGATTGGGTCACGCCGGAGTTGCTCGAAAAGGTCAACCGCGATGTCGTCTACCCCGTCCTGGAAGGTCTGCGCAAGCAGAACAATACCTTTAGAGGCTGTCTTTACCCTGGCCTGATGATTGACGGAGACGACCTAGAAGTCCTCGAATATAACGCGCGCTTCGGCGACCCTGAAACAGAGGTCTATATGAGGCTGCTCGACGCCGACCTCTATGAAATACTTAAGGCTTGCGCCACCGGCACTTTCGAGCCGGCAATGGTCAAATGGCAACCAGGCTACGCCGTTACAGTGGTGATGGCCTCCGGCGGCTACCCCGGCAGCTACCAAAAAGGATTGCCAATCAGCGGAATCGAAGAGGCCGAAGCCCAGCCCGATGTCGTGGTCTTCCATGCCGGCACCGCAGTTAAGGATGGCCAAGTCATGACCGCAGGCGGCCGGGTCCTGAACGTCACCGCCACCGGAGCCACCTTACAAAAAGCGCTCGACAAGGCCTACGCCGCCGTCGACCTCATCCACTTCGAGGGTGCCCACTTCCGCACCGACATCGGCCACCGCCCGCTTTCTTGACAATACATAGTTATTTTAGTATAATTAGTTTGTTAATTGAGCGCAGGGCAATGTCTGAAATTTATAATCCCTTCCAGAATGCGTCCCCACTGCCGGCCTATCTAATAAACGGCATAAAGTTATACATCCAGCAAGCGTTGCCGCAGCTCCCCTCTGACCAGAGCCTTCAAGTGGAAGCCACCCTCTTAGGCTCTGATGACGAGTTGTTCGCAGCCTTTAACAACACATCTGCCATCGTCGAAGAACACCGCCCTCTGCAGCCGGCCGCTTAACCGTTGAGGAAGTTTTCCCAGCCCTGCTGTTGGAGCTTGGCGTCTTTGGCGAGTACTGAGTCGTGTTGTTTCTTAACGAAATCTTCGTATCTTTTGGCCAATTCGGAGTCACTGAGGGCCAGGATGCGTACTGCCAATAACGCGGCGTTCTTACCGCCGTTCTCGGGCATTGTCGCCAACGGGATACCCGGGGGCATAGCCACATTAGACAGCAGCGCCTCCTGCCCGTGACCGGCGCGCTTGATTGGAATGGAAATCACCGGCAGAGTGGTTTGGGCGGCGGTTACGCCAGCCAGGTGGGCTGAGCCACCGGCGCCGGCGATGATAACTTTAAGGCCGCGGCCAGACGCGCTTTTGACGTACTCGCCAGTCTCGTCTGGTGTGCGGTGGGCCGACAGCACGCGCACCTCGTTCGGCACGCCCAGCTCGTCTAGAACCTTGGCCGCGCCGCTCATGACGTCGAGGTCCGAATCCGATCCCATAATAATGCCTACTAAAGGGTTAGCCATGAATCCTCCTAAGCTTTTCTTATGCAACAATCATACCGTATAATAAGAGCAATGGGTACGGCGATTTCTACGACTGATTTTAAGTTTCCCGGACAGACGGCGCTGTATCACGGCAAAGTGCGCGACGTTTACACCGTCGGCGGCCAAATCATCATGGTGGCGACCGACCGTATCTCGGCGTTTGACGTCATTCTACCCAAGCCGATTCCTTTCAAGGGCCAGGTGCTCAACCAGTTGGCCGCACACTTCCTGGAAAAGACAAGCGATATCGTGCCAAACTGGCTTCAGGCCGTACCTGACCCGAACGTTAGTGCCGGCATGAAAGCCGAACCGGTTATGGTCGAGATGATTGTGCGCGGTTGTCTCGTCGGCTCCGCCTGGCGCGAGTATCAGGCTGGCAACCGTGCCTTGTGCGGTGTCAAGCTGCCCGAGGGAATGCAGGAATATGACAAGTTCGAGCCGGCCATCGTCACGCCGACCACCAAGGCTGATGTCGGCCACGACGAGAATATCACGCCCGATGAAATAGTGGCGCAGGGGTTGGCGACGGCAGAAGAATGGCAACAACTGAGCGACTACGCCCTCAAGCTGTTCGCCCGCGGCCAGGAAATGGCCCGCGTCCAGGGCCTAGTGCTGGCCGATACAAAGTACGAATTCGGCCGATTGGATGGCAAAATCATCCTCATTGACGAAGTGCACACGCCGGACTCCTCACGCTACTTCTACGCCGACAGCTATGACAAATACATTGGTGGCGGCAAATCCGAAAAACCGAGGCAGCTGTCGAAAGAGTTCGTGCGCGAATGGCTTATGGAGCGCGATTACAGTGGCCAGGCCGGCCAGACGATGCCGGAGCTGCCCGATGAGTTCATCAACCAGGTTTCCGAGCGCTACATCGAACTTTACGAGCAGATGAGCGGTGACAAGTTCGTGCGGGCCGAAGGCGACCCGCTGCCCCGCATCGAAGCGGCCGTCAGCAAGTACCTGTCAAAGGGCGCCGCATGAAACCAATCAACTTGCCAATGGTCGATTCGGAGGCCGACTTCAGCGCCATCGACCCGCTCGACAGCCGCTACTACGACACCGAAATCGCCTGCTACCTGTCGGAACGGGCCCGCGTCGCTTACCAGGCTTACGTCGAGGCCGCCCTGGCCCACGGCCTGGCCGAATTCGGAATCTGTTCGAAGGAAATCGCCGAGCAGATCGAAGAGGCCTGCGGCAAAGTCAGCGCCGAAGACGTGGCTGAAGAAGAAAAGACCACCAAGCACGACATCAAAGCGCTCGTTAACGTCATCAAGTCGCACCTCAACGACGAGGCTAAGCCGTACGTTCACTTCGGTGCCACTTCGTACGACATCGTGGCGACGGCGCTCAGCCTGCAGCTGCGGGCTGCCACCACCGAATTGGTGATTCCCCGTCTCATCGAATTGGAGAAGACTTTGCTTAACTTGACCGACAAATACGCCGACACCGTCCAAATCGGCCGCACCCACGGCCAGCACGCCGTACCGATAACTTTCGGCTTCGCGATGGCCGAATACGTCAGCCGCCTCGGCGCCAGCATCCGCTCGATGCAGGTGTTGAGTGGCAAACTCAAGGGCAAGTTCAGTGGCGCCGTCGGCGCCTACAATGCGCTCAGCCTGTTCGTCGACGACCCGTTCAAGTTCGAGCAGACCGTTCTGGGGTCCCTCAACATCGAACCGGCTGATTATTCCAACCAGATAGTGCCAGCCGAAAATTACGTGCGCCTACTGGCCGAGTACGGCGTCTCGGCCGGAATAATGGCCAACCTCGGCCATGACATGCGCCATCTGCAGCGTAGCGAAATCGCCGAAGTGCGCGAGACTTTCGCCGAAGGCCAAACCGGCTCCTCCACCATGGCCCACAAGCGCAACCCCTGGAACTTCGAAAACGTCATCAGCATGAACAAGCAAGTCATCGCCCAGCTGGTCAACGCCAACCTGAATCTGCCGAGCGAGCACCAGCGCGACCTGACCGACTCGGCCTCAGCTCGTTTTTACGGAGTCGTTTTGGCCTCAGTCGCTTCGATGGCTAAACGCCTCAACGACGTCATGTCCAAGCTAGAAGTAGACACCGAAAACATGCAAAAGAACCTGCACATGAGCGGAGGCGCCATCGCCGCCGAGCCGTTGTACCTGCTGCTGGAAAAATACGGCCACACCACGGCGCACGAAGTATCTAGGAGCCTGGCCCACAAGGCTCAGGAATCCGGCAAATCGCTCTACGAAATGCTTGAAACGTTCGAAGAGCTTGGCCAGTATTTCGCCAAGTTCACCGACGCCGAAAAAGACATCATCCGCAACCCTGAGGAGCACTACACCGGCCTGGCCGCCGCCAAAGCCCGCGCCATCCACGACAGGTGGTCATCCGAGTTCAAATAGCCTTCCCTTCAGATTCCACCTCGTTCTTATAGTCCTCATACTGCTGCTTGAAATCGTACATATTGAACAGTTTCTTATCGTTTTGCATGTGAGGCGCGCTCCGCGCGGTCAACTCATACTGGCTTTCCGCACCAAAATGTTCCACCAAGGCCATCCTAATAAAGTTGCTTCTTGTCTGGTAGCTTGCAGCAGCTGCCTCATCCACTCGATCCAACATTCCCAAAGGCATGGAAATACTAATTACTTTTGAGTCCATAATAATTATTGCTAAAGTTTCATAATTATTATTTAGACCTTGAAATGCATATGCAAACTTGTGAGTGCGTTTTTAATGAAGATTTAATCTGTTGTTTGAAATTTAGTGCATGAAGAAGCCGCGGCCGGTTTTGTCGGGGAGCATGGCGACGCTGACGCCGGCGCCGGTGAGCGTCTGGATGACGGCATCATCGCCGACCGACCCACTGCTGGTGAGGATGGCTTTCACCCCGGCCTTGGCCAGTAGCTCTGGCCCGTCCGGGAATGGGAAGAAACTATCGCTGTAAGCGACGGCACCGCCCAGCTTGGCTTTATCTAAACTGACTTTCAAAACGATTTTGTCGCCTTCGTCGCTAAGTTCCGGGAAGTCGTTGGTCGTGCGGGTCAGCGCCAGTTGGGCCGCACCGACGCGGTCCTGCTGCCCTACTCCGTTGCCGATGAGTCGGCCGTTTTTTACCAGGCTTATGGTGTTGCTATTGCTGGTGCTGCCGACCGCCCAGGCCAGAACCATATCCTGCTTCTGCTGGTTGGAAAAATCGCCGTGGAACTGCATGTAATCGGCTTTGAAGTCTACAACGAAATCGTAGTCGGGCTGCTGGAGCACGCCGCCGCGCACCAGACGCAACCGGTCACCGAAAGCCAGCGATGCCGCACCCAGCTCGCCGAGCGCCGGATTGACGACTACGCGCAGCTTGTTGCGGCTGAGCAGCTCAAGCGCTTCTTTGGTGACGCTGGCGCCGATGACGCCATCGAGAAGCCGCGGTTTGTCGCCGTCCATGGCGTGGTGCATCAGCGTTTCGGCGACATCTTTGTCGATGGCGGCGTTAACCATGACGACGCCACCGAAAATGGCGCGCGTGTCGCCTTCCAGCATTTTCTTGATGGCTTCAACAGGCGTTTCGGCCACGCCGGCGCCACAGGCATTGCCATGCTTAACGCCTACGGCAACCGCGGGGGCTGAATCGAAATTAACGGCGAAACCGGCCACAATGTGCGTGACTGTCTGCAACAGACGGTCGATGTCGGTGATGTTGATGAAGCTGCGTTCCATGCCTTGGACGTGTTCGAAATTGTCGAGTGCCAGCCCGTCTTTATGGACACGGTTGTCAGCGTACAGGGCGGCCGGCGTCTGCCAGGGATTCTCGCCGTATTTCGTCGGGCTGCTCATCCGTGCCATAAAGCCGGTGACATCGCTGCCGCCAAGATACTGGGCTGAAGCCAACACGTAGCGCGCCACTTCGTACTCGGCGCGGGCGGCCAGCTCTTCGAGGGCTTCGTCTTCGTCCGGGCGCCCAGCTTTCAGCCAATCCAAAACTTTCTCGCGCTGGGAAACGTGGGACACGACGATGCGCCGGCCTTTAGCGGCCGAGCGCAGCATCGTCGGGCCGCCGATGTCAGTCTGCTGTGTAACGTCTTCACCCGTGGCGCCCTCTTTATTGATGGCCTCTTCGAGCGGATACATGTCGACACAGACCAGGTCGATAATCGGCAGCCCGAGCTTGGCCATCTCGGATATGTCTTCCTGGCTGGATTTGTCGGCTAGCAGGCCGGCCGAAATTTCGCGCGACAACGTCACGACCCTATGCCCTAAGATGGCGGAACCACCCACTAACTCCGAAACATCCTTCACCTCGACACCGGCCTCGGCAATCGCCTTGGCCGTGCCGCCCGACGCGTAAAGCGTCCAGCCGAGCTCGCGCAAACCCTGGGCGAATTCGACTATGCCCGTTTTGTCATAAACCGAAAGTAAAGCAATGCCTGCAGCCTCGCTCATGTCGCCCCCTGTTCATCTGCCTTTAGTATCTTATAATTCGCTGCCCATAACAAGCTTTAAGGCGGCGGGGATGGATTCGATGACATCGGAGGCGATGGTGCCGGGCTCGGTTTTGGCGTCAGCCGCCAGCTTGCCGGCTAATCCATGCAGGTGCACCGCGGCTTTGGCAGCCTCCAAAGGCTGGATTTTTTGGGCGATGATGTCGCCGATCATGCCCGACAGCACGTCGCCGGTGCCGGCAGTGGCTAGCTCCGGGCCGCCGGCCAAATCTTCGAAAACCTGGCCGTCTGG
>DATIHM010000075.1:0-10605 GCA_035480695.1 Candidatus Saccharimonadia bacterium | reverse complement strand
GAGGATACAGAGTACCTTCTACTACAATCAGCTCGGCCTGGCGCAAAGCCCGGATAAGCTCAGAAGTGTAGACTTTGCCGTCTTTGCATAGAAGCAGCACGCAGTAAACCAGCATGCCTTTGCGCATCTGCGTTTCGGACTGGGCTTGGAAGTCGGCGGAACCGCTACTTTCGTTCATACACTACTATGCTATACAAGGTATTATGAATTGTCAACTAGCCTTTCAGAACTTTATTTTCTTGGCACCTTATTCATACTAGACTGTAAGAATAAGGAGGATTCAATATGGCGAATAAGCGGCCGGTAATGTTCGTGCACGGTCTGTGGCTACACTCGAGCAGCTGGAACAAGTGGGTGGATTTCTTCAACAAAGCTGGTTATGAGGCTATGGCTGCCAGCTGGCCAGGTGATTCCAAGACGGTCGAAGCTGCTCGCCGACACCCTGAATTAGTTGCCGACAAAGGCCTGGATGAAATCCTGGCACATCATGCCGAGCAAGTAAAAAAGCTGAAAGAGAAACCGATAATTATTGGCCATTCTTTTGGTGGGCTGATTTCTGAAAAACTAGCTGGGATGGGCTTGGCCGCAGCAGCGGTGGCAATTGACCCAGCGCCAATGAGAGGCGTGTATATTTTGCCGTTATCGGCTCTTAGGGTCGCCTCAATAGCTCTCAGGAACCCAGCCAATCGAACGCGGGCGGTCAGCTTGACGCCGGCCGAGTTCCGCTATGGCTTCGGCAATGCGGTCGAGCCCGAAGAATCCCGCGAGCTTTATGAAGAGTGGGCGATTCCTTCACCCGGCAAGCCTCTGTTCGAAGCGGCGTCGGCGAACTTCTCGCTACACTCGCCAGCCAAAGTTGACACCAAAAACGCCCAGCGTGGACCGCTGCTAATCATAGGCGGTGGCCACGACCATACTGTTCCTGCTAGCATAAGCCGTTCCAGCTACAAACTCGAGGAAAAGTCTGACGACGTCACCGACCTCAAGGTTTTTGAAGATCGCGGCCACTCTCTGACTATCGACCACGGCTGGCGCGAAGTCGCAGACTACGTGCTGCATTGGCTACTACGGCAATCCCTGTAATAATTGTGGGCGGATGAGTACTAACCAAGAAGCAGTAGAGCCGGGTATGGATAAAGGAAGCGACCTGGTCGCATCCGTTTTGCGGGATAGGTTTGAGTTCGCCGAAGGGCCGATGGACAATGCCCAAGCCGCCGAATACTTGTCTCGCGTCGTGCAGGAGCTGCCGGGCGAAAGCATGAAAGTAGTCGCTGTCGTCGGTGGCCCGGCCAGCGGCAAAGACACTTTGGTCAATTTGGCAGCCGATAAGCTTCGCCAGTCAGGCCTAAGAGCCGACGCCATCAGCACCGACGATTACAACCTGGGCACGCGCGAGTGGCGCCATGAGCGCGAACGGGAGGATCCGCTTAAGCTCAAAGACTTCAGCCTGCTCAACGAGCACCTCAGGCGCATTGCCATACTTGAGGACGGAGAAACTGTCGCTTTGCCGGTTTATGACGAGCTGACCGGGCTGGCGATTGCTGCCGGTGAGGAGGACTTCCTCCACAAAGCCGGCGAGACCGACGTGATGTTCGTGCAAGGTGACTTCGACGCCGTTGAAGCGCCAAATTTACATGTATTCATCGATGTACCGACCGAGACCAGGTTGCAGGCCCGCATCAAACGCGACACCGAGAAGCGGGGCGAGGCCGATCCCGAAAAGGTGGCCGCCAACTTTAGGTCGCGGCAAGAGAAGCAATTCGCCCCGCTGACCGCGCCGACAATCAAGCGGTCTGACCTGGTATTCAAGGTCACGCCCACACCGGACTCCTGGCAGTACAACATTTATAGGCGAACCTCACAAAACGATTAAATTATTAATGAAAACTTTTAACGTTTCCTTGCGGCCAGCTGAACCCTCGTGAATAATGCTAAACAGCCGGCAAGTAAGGAGAATTTGAATGCGGAAAATACACGCGAAAGGGTTCACATTAGTAGAGACGGTCGTGGCATTACTGCTGGTTTGTTTAGTAGTAGCAGGCGGCTGGTTCGTCTGGCACAAATCCCATGTAAAGAACAATGCAAAAGTTGCTAGAAGTAATCAGGCTGCAAGTTTGCATAAACCATCCACATCAAGCGGCATGGTCATATCTAATGATGATGGCAAGGCAAGGATAACTATTCCAAGTACCTGGCACATTACCACGGATAGCAATAACCCTAAAGGGACACAGATAATAAGCAGTAATACAAATACCCAAATTTGCAAAAATGGGGTATGTGGTACAGCTGGCTGTCTAAGTATAGAAGATCCCACCCCTTGTTCTTACGAAGCCGGATTTCAGCCAAAAGCACTTGCCGCTCTTAACCAATCAAAGGTAGCAAATCTTTGGACCCTAGAAATAGAAAAGACCAGTTGGACCATAGACCAAGCTATTCAAGATAGGTTAGGAATGCTAACATCCGACAATACGATCACTGATAGCTCAAATTCCATAAATGGATACGAGGCCAGACATGTCGTAACTACTGCATCTGGCGGCGAGTCATATACTGATGTCTACTATTTTCTAAAACAGAACGGCTATCTTTTAACCTTTTACAACCGGGAGAAATACATCAACAACTCAGTGAATCCTGATAATGAAGATTACAGTGCATACGAGAATGACTTCGCGAAGATAGTTCACTCAGTACAGCTCAAGTTCTAACGAACCATTTAATAGGGGTGGGGATAAAGGAGTATTGCTTCTCATGCCTTTGGAATCCATGTCTCAATCACAAGAATCTTTTCTTGGTCGAATTCAAGGAAAACTCCAGAAAATAACAGCTCTTGGCCTTATTGCAGCAGCCGGTGCGTTTTCAACGACCCTAGGTGAAGAGTTGTTGCACCCTAATAAGGCCAATGCTGACACAATTGGCTACCCCTGGTACGACGCAACTTATGTTGATGCTAACTATGACTGGGGATACAGCACTTGTCCAAATACGGATACGGGTTGTATGAGATTTACTGGTAACGTCGGTAACGTAAAATATGGCGAAAGCGACCCATGGGGATACAACTTAAGAAATTGCACTTCTTACGTTGCTTGGAAGCTTAACTCCATAGGTGTTCCATCTAGCAAAATAATGGGATTAGGTAATGGCGGTGATTGGTACAACAGTTCCCCATCGACTGAACACTCTTCAACACCAGCTGCGGGCGACGCAGCAGTTAAGCCGACATCGCCATCTGACCAATTTGGGCATGTAGCATATGTAGAATCGGTGAACCCTGACGGAACCATAACAGTTTCGGAGTACAACCATGACGCGCATGGAAACGGTGATGTACGCAAAGGTACCCCGGCTTCTATGGGTTTCACTGAGTTCGTGGATTTTGGAGCGCATCCGAATGGGCCAGTTTCTACTACGACTGGCGCACACAACAAAGCCGACTTAGTTGCGAACGAACCCAACGGCAACGGCGGCAGCAATTACACCCAGGGCGCGAGTATCGGCAACGGCCAATTCAACTGGGGCTACAGTAACTTGGTCAACATGGCCGTTCCAAAAGATTTCGCGTTGGGTGACTTTACCGGTGACAACAGGGCCGACATCGTGGCTTACGAAGGCAACAGCTACATGCAAGGTGCCAGCTTGGGTAATGGCCAGTTCACCTGGGGCTTCAGTAACTTGAACGGCATGGCGGCTCCGAAACAGGTCGAGTTGGGAGATGTCAACGGCGACAAGAAGGCCGACATTGTGGCCGACGAGCCGACTGCCAACGGTGGCGTCAACTTCATGGAAGGCATCAGCCAGGGCAACGGGCGCTTCAGCTGGATTTGGACAAACCTGGTCAACATGGCTACCCCTAAAAAGTTCGCCCTCGGCGATGTTAACAACGACGGCAAGGCTGACATCATAGACTTTGAACCCAACGGCTCAGGCGGAGGCCAATACCGGGAAGGCATCAGCCAGGGAGCAGGCCAATTCAGCTGGATAGATACTAACCTAGTCAATATGGCCGAGCCTACGACTTTCGCGGTAGGTGACATCAACGGAGACGGCAAAGCTGACACTGTCGCTGCAGAGCCATCATCAGACGGCGGCGTTAACTACATGGAAGGCACAAGCCAGGGTGCCGGAAAATTCAGCTGGGGCTACACTAGCCTGACGCACATGACACCTCCTACCGAAATCGCTCTGGGTGACATAACAGGTGACGGACGGGCAGATCTGGTGGCGTTCGAGCCGAACGGCAATGGCTCAGGCAAGTACATGCAAGGCGCCAGTCTCGGTAATGGCCAGTTCAGCCGGGGTTATAGCAACCTGAATGGCATGGCAGTTCCAAACACATTCAACCTGGGCGATATCAACGGCAGCTAAGCTGTAGAATGGGTAGGTGAGCCTTTCCAAGATAAACAATGTGCTGCTGGCGCTGATAATCGTCGTGAACGCCTACGTGATCGTGGCGCCGCTCTGGCCGGGCCTGGTGTTCAAGGTGCAGAGCCATCAGGGGAAACAGCAACAGCT
This sequence comes from Candidatus Saccharimonadia bacterium, assembly GCA_035480695.1. Lineage (GTDB taxonomy): Bacteria > Patescibacteriota > Saccharimonadia > Saccharimonadales > UBA4665 > DATBED01. The sequence goes on along the minus strand of DATIHM010000075.1, from coordinate 6,087 downwards.
CGAAGCCATGGTTCATCCAAGTAAGTCGGCTAAGCCAGCGCAGGCCGCGCCGCGGCCGAACAGCGTCATCATCCCGAGCATGTTGCTCGACCAGCCGATTCTGGAAGGCACGGTTGTAAACCAGTACAAAGTGCTCGACAAGGGCATTTGGCGCTGGCCGCGCGGCAGTACGCCCGACAGGGGCGGCAACACCGTGCTCATCGGCCACCGCTTCACATACACCAACCCGCGCGGCGTGTTCTACTTCTTGAACAAGGTCAAGATGGGCGATGAGATGGCGGTTTTCTGGAGCGGCAAAGAATACCTCTATAAAGTCCAGACCATCCAGGAAGTGTCGCCGCACGACACGGCTATTGAAAACCCGAGCGCCCAGCCGGAGTTGACGCTCTTCACCTGCACACCGCTGTGGTTGCCGAAAGACAGGCTGGTCGTGGTGGCCGGATTGGAGAAGCCATGAGCGAAAAGACCAAGTTCTGGCTACTTCTGGCACTTCTAGTACTCAGTTGTGTGCTGCTTTGGCTGGTCAATTCCTCGGCTAATCATCTGCTACTACGGGGGCAGTAGCTTTAGGGCGCTTCCAGAAGCGGATTAGCAGTGCTGCAAAAATGATGGCACAGGCCAGTGTACCAGCTAGAACTAGGTCGAACCCGGTGTTTGTCAGTGTGCCCTTACCGGCCGCAGCAGTTCCGCCGCCGCCCGAAGTTCCGGTACCTGTTCCGCCGCCCGAAGAAGAGTGCGTTTCGTAGGTGGAAGTATCGTAGGCGCCTCCGCCGTAGACCTGTGCCAAGTAGTGTGTGATCATTTGCATATTTTCTTTTTTGTCAGGATAGTTTATTATGCTTATGATACCACTTCAAGTGTGGTGCGAAAAATTAAAAACGAGGTAAGCAATGTTAGGACAATTAGCATTTTTAGACTTTGGTGCGCCGGAGCTGATCATTATATTGGCCATCATCCTGCTTTTGTTCGGCGGCAAAAAACTGCCTGAACTGTCAAAAAGCTTGGGTGAGTCAATGCGCGAGCTACGCAAAGGTCTGCACAGCGATGTAAATGAAAACAAAAAAGAAACAAACGAGTCACAGGAGCGCGCTTCCTAGCCAGCGGGCCAGACAGCCCTTCATAGAACACGCTCAAGAACTTAGGCGGCGGCTGTATTACATCGCCGCTGCTGTGCTTGTTTGGGGAAGTGCGACCTACGCCATCCAGCAACGGGTCGTAAATGCGCTCATTAAACCGGCCCACGGCCAGCATTTTATCTATACCAGCCCGGGCGGCGGCATTGATTTCCTGTTCCGTGTCTGCGTCTACAGCGGACTTGTGCTTAGCACACCGATAATCGTCTATAACATCTTGGAGTTCCTGTCGCCCCTGATGAGCCGCGAGTCGCGGCGGTTCGTGTTGTCGGTAAGCCTGGCCTGTGGCGGATTGGCGCTGGCCGGCGTGGCGTTCGGCTATTTCATAGGATTGCCGGCGGCGTTGCACTTCTTGTTCCACCAGTTCACGACGGCGCAGATCAAGCCGCTGGTCACCATACAATCCTACCTTTCGTTCGTGATTGCCTACATGCTGGGCTCGGCACTGCTGTTCCAGCTGCCGCTGCTGCTGGTTTCCATCAACCGCATCAAGCCGCTGGACCCCAAAAAGCTTTTCCATTATGAGAGATGGGTGATACTGGCGGCTTTCGTGTTGGCCGGCCTGATGAACCCGACGCCGAACCTGCTCAGCCAGATGCTCGTGGCCGGGCCGTTCATACTTATGTACCAGTTGGGTATCCTCATGATTTACTTGATCAACCGGCCTAAGCGACAATATACCCACCAGCGAGTCGGCCTGGTCCATATGAAAGTACCCCAGGAGGCACCGCAGCCTGTCGAGCCAGCGGAGGCCGTTCCTCGATATGAACCGGAACCGACGCCCATGCTGCAGTTCCAACCCATCCAAACGGATGCCGACCCGGAACCGGCCGGCCCACGCTCACTTGTTTTCCGCGACCCGTTAGCCAGGCCACGTCAGCGCCACATGGATTTCATACCGCCTAGCTCGGCCATGGCCAGGGAATGAACCTTTAGCAGTAGCCGACTTGACCGTTCCGCCAGCTAGACATATAATGCTAATGTTATCCAAAAACAAAAATGAACCAACAGCTATCCTCACTGGCTCAAAAAGAGATGTCGCGCAAGGAATTCCTGGCGACTCTGGGTTTCGGCCTGGCCTCTATAATGGGCTTCTCAACCCTGGTGCGACTACTGACGGGTAAGTCGTCCGGCCACCACCTGAGCGACAAGTTCGGGGCGGGCTACGGCTCGAGTGCCTACGGCGGCGGCAAAGAAAACTCCCACTAAAGGCATCGCACTAGCACACTGGCGCAACCGCAAATCTCACTGCGGGCAGCTATCGGGTGGCCTATACTCCCATCTGCATAATTAAAGGAGGGAGGGCTTATGGCGATGACGCACAAGAATCCTGGCAATTTTGCCAACAACCCGAAGCGGGCCAGTGACGCCGGTAAGAAGGGTGCCGCCAACCAGAAGATTGAAGATAAGCGCCGAGGAGGCATGAACAGCCACAAGAACCGCTGAGCCGGCTTCATCATCGCTAATTGGCCGTTAGCTTGATTATCGCCATCAGCGACTTTGCTTTACAATGGTGTGGATGGCTCCAGAGCTGAACACAACCACCAATTCGGGCGGTCAAAACACAAGCACGGCTCCGTTACAGTCTTCCCAGCAATCTTTGGGAGGCGGTACGCCGGCGGGTTCCGTCCAGCCTGGCACCGGTAGCTCATTGCAGGGCACCTCAGGTTCGGCATTATCCGGCACCGGCATCCCCTTATCCGTTTTAACCAGCGGAACGACAACGTCACAGACGCATGCCCAAACCGCGGTAGCCGCTACTCCCGAACACCACGCTAACGGTGTATTGCTTGGCTTTGCCGGATTACTGATAATCGTCGCACTGGTTCTGTTTTTCGTTGCCGGACGGCCTGTAAAAAGCACAACGTAACCACCTTTTCACTGCTTGCCCAGGCCATAGCATAAGCGTTATCATAAGTGTGAGATCAAGCGAAACAAAAACGCACGATTTGACAAAATAACAAATTTGTGTATAATAAGTAGCGTTTCGTGATCACAAACAAAAACTACCAAAAATAAAAATAAAAGGAGCGATGCAGTATGACAGCCACTAGCGGCTTGCCGTACCAACTAACCTCCGATTCTGCCGGTCAATTTACCAAGATTGACAGGCTGATACGGAAGCTGTAACCCAGCAAAAAGCCCGGCCTAAACCGCCGGGCTTTTTTTATGACCCGAATCAAAGCGTATCCAATACTTCCTTATCAGGATGGCAATCAGCACCAAACCGTAAAACCACCAGACTGTGCGGAACCAGCCGTGCAGCTGGGTGCCAAGCCTGAGCGCGTGGTAAAAAATCGCCAGCATCGCCAGGTCGCTGGCGTCGGCCACGTAGTGCCACCAGGAACGCTTCCCATAGACGCGCCGCAGTTCGAAAGCCAAGAAGACCAGTAGGCTGGCGGTTCCCAGCAAGGTAACCCAGCCCAACCCAGGCGCCACATACGACTCGTAGCTGCCCGGCGGTAAGCCGAATCCGTCTCGGAATCGTTGGTAAATCAAAAGGCCGGGGTGCAGACATATCAGCACCAGCACGGCCCACGCGGTCAGCTCGAAATAGCGATGCAAGACCTGCTTGTCGATACCGGCCAGCTCGCGCCAGGCGCCGGCGACGTAGTGCGACCACATCAGGCTGAAGGCCAGCAATCCTAGCAGGGGGAATATCTGGTAGACCGACAGGTGGCCGAGGTGCCAGTTGTAGTAGCTTCCCCAGGCAACGAAGGCGACCACAAGCACGGCTGTGCTGAGGCTCCAGGCCGCTAATTGTAAGGCCCTTTCGGAGTTGTGCGTAGCCGGACCGTTCGCCGCGGCCATCTTATGGCTTGGCTACGTGGAAGTTCTCGACCCCGTCACCGGTAACCTGACCGTTGCTGTCGCTGACGAAGGTGTAGAGCGGCATTCCCTTGTAAGTGTACTGGCTCTTGCCATTGTCGCTGCGCTTTATCGTGCCAACATTGGTCGGCAGATTAGTCGTAGTAGTGGCCTCGTAAGCCGGCCAGTTAGCCAGGCAGGAACCGGTACAATTGCTGACGCCGTTGCTGTCACCGCCGTAGGTGTAAAGTGCTGCGCCGGCCGGAGTCGCCAGGTAACTGCCGACCTTGGAATCGGTCTTGGTTACCAAAACCGCATTGTTAACGGCCGGTGTCGAGCCTGAGCTGTTGGTCGAGCTCGTAGAAGACTGGGTAGACGAAGAGCCGTAATTATAACTGTTTGAGCTAGAAGAGCTATTCTTGTTGTTATTATGTTTCGCGAGGGCATAGCCTCCACCTGCCAGGACCACTATAACTACCACTATCAGAGCAACTTTTTTACCGTTCATGGACCCTCCTAGTTTAGTTGTACTATACATAATATACTTTTGCCGTAAATTTTTCACAGCGGATTCCGCCAGCTTCTTATATGTTATATGGAATGGACGGAAAAACAGTAGTGATAACCGGTGCTTCTAGTGGGATTGGTGAGGCGACAGCCAAGCGCCTGGCGGCTGACGGTGCCAAGGTCGTGCTGGTCGCACGGCGCAAAGACCGGCTCGATTCTCTGGCCAAAGACATCAAAAAGCACGGCGGTGAAGCCCTGGTTATCGAGGCTGACGTCACCCAAAAGGCTGCTGCTAAGGATATACTGAAACAGACCCTCAAAAAATTCGGCAAGATTGACGTGTTAATCAATAATGCCGGTGTCATGCTTAACGGCCCAGCCCAAGATACGCCGCTCGAAGACTGGGAACAGATGGTCAACCTCAATATTCTCGGCCTGCTTTATCTGACCCACACGGTCTTGCCGCACTTCCGGAAACAGAAGTCAGGACACATAGTTAACATATCAAGTGTGGCCGGGCGCACCACTCGGGCCGGTAGCGCCGTTTACAATGCTACCAAATGGGGCGTTAATGCTTTTACCGATGCTTTGCGCCAAGAAATCGCCGGCGACAAACTGCGTATTCGTACCACCCTGATCGAACCAGGTGCTGTGGCCACTGAGCTACAAAGCCACCTACGCCCCAAATCGTACAAGGAGTTTAAAAAGAATTTCGGTGACATCGAAATGCTGCACGCCGGTGACATCGCCGATGCCATCCATTTCGCACTGACACGGCCGGAGCGCGTAAACATCAACGAAATCTTAATCCGACCGACTGAGCAGCCAGGCTAGCTTTTCCAAAAAAGCTTCCAGATATTGGCTGGCGTGTGTTTCCAGCCATCCTGTTTGGCGGTTTTGATGGCGACCCTGCCGGCCAACCAGAGGCCGACGAAGCCTATAAGAATCTGGATTCCCCAGATAATCAGCCGAAAAGTGTCCGAAGCGTGCTGGCTGGTCAGGTGGTGATGGTCGTGGGCGATAACCAATGCAACCTGAGCAATCGGTAACCAAGAAACCAAGATTAAAATGATTCCCACCCGCAGCTTAGCCATTCCTATATGATACAGCTGGTTTAGCAGTTTACCGCAAAACCAAAATTGGTAGCGGCGAGTGGACTTGAACCACTGACCCCAGGCTTATGAGTCCTGTGCTCTAACCAGCTGAGCTACGCCGCCTTGCAGGATTCAAATATAGCACGTATCGTATCTGTTGGCTAGCTAATAAGCCCTGAAAAACAGATAGCCGGCTGCCGCGAAGCCGATTGCAATGATAACGATTCGGATGGCGTGCGATGAAAAGCGCATCGACAGTTTCGAGCCGGTGTAGCCGCCGATACCGTTGCCGGCCGCCATAGCTATTCCGAGCGGCCAATTGAACAGATGAGTCGGCAACAATATTAGAATACAGACCGTCGCGATGCTGGCGCCGGCCAGGTTCTTGAGGGCGTTCATCTTGTGCACATCCTTCAGGCTGGTGAAGCTTAGGAAGGCCAGCATGATGAATCCGAATCCCGGGCCGAAGTAACCGGCGTAAATCGCCACCGGTAGCATCCCCAATCCAATCAACACCAGCGAACCGAGTCGCGTGGTTTTGGGGG
>DATIHM010000074.1:0-4549 GCA_035480695.1 Candidatus Saccharimonadia bacterium | reverse complement strand
ACTGACAGCCGAGGACATCGCCGAGGGCGGCAAGTGCAAGTGCTGTCGCACCAGTCACTTGTTTTACCACGACGACCAGTTCTGCCGTCGTTGTCATTGTCCGATCGCGCAGGCGTCGTGATTGGCGGCCTAACCAGACCCTTCCGCTTTGTGCGGACGTACATCCCAAATGGTTGGTGGCGCCGGTTTCCGTTTTTGCCGCTGCCGTCGTGGACTTACATCAAATTTCGTCAGGACACGATGTACGGCCAACACGGCGTCAGGGTGTTGCCGCGCATGCTGCGCGATGTGCCGCAGTTCTACAGGTGGTGGCGATCATTTGACGACTACCTGTTAAGCGGTTGCCCAATGGTTGACTCACGAGGTCGCACATGAGCCTGGAGGGCCGGGGGAGTAATCCCTTGGTCCTCCAGGCTTCGTTCTTTATAATAGGTAAGCACTATGGCTGTGTAGCTCAGTGGTAGAGCAGAGGACTCATAAGCCTTTGGTCGTTGGTTCAAATCCAACCACAGCCACCAGAAGTTTGTTGATGACGAGTCGTCGACAAACTTCTGTGTATGAAGGAGGATTTGAACCAAGGCTTGTCGAGCTTGTGAAGACAAGTTGGGTCAATTGAGGAAGCAGCGCGCAGAAGCTTGCTTCGAGCACTGTGACCAAAATCGCTTCAGCAAAATCCAACCACGCACCACCAGAGATTTGATGATAACTGATGTTGTCGTTAGATCTCTGTTTTGTTAAAATAACCATAAGCGATATCGCTAGTCTAGTGATATCCACAAGTTTGTTCACAAACTTCATAAGCGTCTTAACGCAACTAGCTGAACTATAGAAAATAGCGGTTTAAAACGGCATTATTTTAGCCATTCACACGAATCCCAAACTGCTTGCTGTCTGTAGAATTCGTCTCAGTTCTTTTGACAACCACAAGCTTGTTCCGCTCGGCGCCCACTCTACTGCGGTAGAGTATGTACCGAGCGTGAGAAGCTCAAGTTCTGGGGAATCCAGTAGTGAAGCAACCTGCAAGGGTAGCGATACTGTTGGTGCCTGTCCTCTCGGGTACCCCAGCGGGTCGATCGTGTTCTTCGGAGCACGGCACAGTCACTCTCTCCCACGACTGCCTTCGGAAGAAGGGACCTGGCGAAGACCGTTCGGACTTGTCCGGTGCGGTAGACGCCTTAATAAGTTGTAGCCAAGGGGCAACCCAAGGCATGCACTAGGGAGATTCTCGGTACAGGGTAAACAGGCGGCGCAAGCTGCAGAGAGGTACGACCGTCGCGGTCGGAAACGGGATAAGCCGTGCGGATCCGGAGCAATCCGGAACCAATCCAAAGCGGATAATCACCAGGCGCGACTAGAGCATCAGGGTTCCGAGGGCCTTGACAGCTTCAACCCTCTCGCCGAAGCCTCTGGCTTCGACAGGGCAGAACCCCGGCCAACTGGCCGGGGTTTCCGCTTTTTAATGCTGTTAAAAGCTATTGACAAAATGCTTATGCTTAGCTATATTTTAGCTATGAGGCACGCGGAAACAAAAATAGCATCCAACATTGGCATTCGTGCCGTTGGCTGCCTGCGCGCCTGGTACCTCTGAGAGAACTCCCTTCGCGGGAGTTTTTTCATACTAGAGAAGGGGAAGCAAATGACATTGCTGGACCTGGCCATCCGGCCCCTGTTGGGGCTCAACGGCGACCCGCGTTTCGTGCGGCAGCCGGCCAGCAATGCCCGGCACTCCACCATACCGGTCGCGCCTCGCGCCGACTGCCTCGAGACCGACGTCGCTGACCTGCTTGACCAGCTCGATCTGGACTACCTGTACGAGCCGTTCTTCTACCCACTGGCCTTCCGTGGCCGCTCGCTCGAGCCTTCGTTCGGCTTCTCGCCCGACTTCTGGCTGCCGGCCACAGCGCGGCGACCCGAGGTGCACGTCGAAGTCACCATGGTCGATGCGCCGGCTCACGGTTGCAGAGGCTGTGGCATTAGGCCCAAGCACCGGCCGCGGTCCGAGATCGACGTCGAGCACTACGCCAAGAAGCATCGCAAGATCAACGGCACGCGCAAGCTGTACGGCCTGGGCACCGTGCTGGTGACGCACAGCGTCCTGCACCAGGTGCGTCGCGATCCGGCCAGTCTGCGCGAGATGATTCGTCTGACTGCCGGCGCCCGCTAACCCTTCTCACGCTCGGCCCCCCTAGCGTCATGCCAATGACGCCATGGCACTAGGGGGGCCATTTCAATTACAATTAGACCAATGACAAGTCAAAACCTAGTTAAACAAATCGATCTGCCGCCAAAGGGACATTACGTGGTGGCGGTTTCGGGCGGCGTCGATTCGATTGTTTTGCTTCACTTACTGGCTCACACCGACTGCTACCGCTTGCGCGTGGCACACTTTGACCACGGCTGGCGTGAGGATAGCGATCGCGATCGTCGCTTTGTGCAGCAAATGGCTCGCATTTACGGCTTGCCGTTTCATAGCCAGCGGGCTGAAGACCTTAAGCTAAGCGAAGAAGCTGGCCGCCAGAGTCGCTACGCTTTTCTGCATAAGCTTGCCTCGGACTACGGCGCCAGTGGCATTATCACGGCTCACCACCTAGACGACCGCCAAGAGACTAGCCTATTTAACATTCTGCGCGGCAGTGGTTGGGTCGGCGCGGCACCGATGGTTAATAATGAAGGTAAAGTATTGCGGCCACTACTTAAAGTGCGCAAAACCGATTTATATAGCTATGCCAGGCATCACGGCCTGCCCTGGCGCGAAGATGCCAGCAATAACGATATCAGTTTTGACCGTAATTTTTTGCGTCACGAGGTATTACCGCAGGCCCGGCTGCAAAATGCTGACTTTGATCAGCAGTACCACGACTCGATGGCTCGTCTTGATCAGCTAAACCAACGGTTGAGCGCCGAACTGGACCGTATTATTAAACCAGCCTATGTTCCAGATCCGCCGCGCTTTGAGTTTGATCGCCAAGTACTAGTAAATCTGAGCCTGGTTTCGCTGAAGCAAGTGCTAGCCACAGCCGTCCGTCGCTTGCAACCGTCGGTCCAACTTTCGGCAGTTTTACTAAACCAGCTGGCATTGTTCACTAAAAAGGCTCATGTTGCTAGTGCAAAATCACTGCCGGCTAAGTTGAAGCTAAGTATAGGCTATGATAAAGTGACAATTGCGTCTGATGAGCGGGCTGCCCCGGTGACCTCGGCCACCGAACTACCACCGCAGACAAGTGTGTTATTCGGTAGTATTTGGATCAGCTATGGTGAAGTCAGCGAACCAATGGTAGTAGTTGAGCCACAGCCGCTCCGGATCAGAACGGTTCAGGCAGGTGATCGCATCGCGCCAGTTGGCATGGTCGGTCGCAAAAAACTGCAAGACTTGTTCGTCGACGCCAAAGTACCTCGCGGTGACAGGCTCAGTTACCCGGTGGTTGTTGCCCTAAATGATGAAATCGTTTGGGTGCCTGGCCTAGCCTTTAACCGACACTTCTTGCCGGCGGCGAACGCTCCAGTTTATGGACTAAGTTATACCAAGTAAGGAATTATTTTAATGAAGCGAAATTGGCGCAGTTTTCTATTTTTACTTGGCGGTCTGCTAGTGATCGCCGTCTTGTTAGTGGTGTCGGCGCCTCAGGGTAAAACGCCCGAGAATGTGCCACTAAGCACTATTATTAAAGAAGCCACACCTGATCAAAATGGTAATTTGCAGATCGAGCGCATACAGGTTGATGGCAACAAGCTAACAGCCACTCTCAAGGATACCTCGGCGCCCAAGCAGGTGGCTTATAAAGAAGCTTCGGCCAGCCTGTCGAGCTACGGCATCGATTACAAGCGGATTACGGTCGATAGTAAGAACCCAGATGGTAGTTCGAGCCGCATTTTTGATGTGCTATTAACTCTGCTGCCAATCGTATTAATTATTGGCTTCTTCTATTTCATGATGCGCCAGGCCCAGGGCTCGAGCAACCAGGCCATGAGTTTTGGTAAAAGTCGCGCCAGGTTATTTGGCAGTGACAAGCAAAAGGTACTATTTACCGATGTCGCTGGGGCCGAAGAGGCCAAGCAAGAGCTGACCGAGATCGTTGAATTCTTAAAGTATCCGCAAAAATTCGAGGCGCTGGGCGCCAAGATTCCAAAAGGCGTGTTGCTATTCGGACCTCCAGGAACCGGTAAGACTTTATTAGCGCGTGCCGTGGCCGGTGAGGCTGGCGTACCATTCTTTAGTATCAGTGGTTCTGAGTTTGTTGAAATGTTTGTTGGCGTTGGTGCTAGTCGCGTCCGTGATTTGTTTATGAAAGCCAAAAAGAATTCGCCTTGTATTATCTTCATCGACGAAATCGATGCCGTCGGTCGCCAACGTGGCACCGGTATGGGTGGTGGGCATGACGAGCGTGAGCAAACCTTGAATCAGATTTTGGTTGAAATGGACGGTTTCGAGCAGGGCACCAATGTCATTGTGATGGCAGCCACTAACCGTCCTGATGTGCTTGACCCAGCATTGCTCCGACCAGGTCGTTTTGACCGTCGGGTGACTCTAGATGCCCCCGATTTAAAGAGT
>DATIHM010000073.1:0-25450 GCA_035480695.1 Candidatus Saccharimonadia bacterium | reverse complement strand
AAATTAAGTTGTTAATGCACCTATCAAAACACGGGTTAGATAGAGGGCTAGATTAAACCGTTGGAGCTGGCGGTACTGTTGGCGGCTGGCTGGGTGGAAGCGTTGTTCCGGATGTCGCCGGCTGGGTGTCTGGCGACGGTTGGGCCGAAATGCCGACAGGCACGGATTGGGCTTGATGCGATTTAACAAGTTGCATGATTCGCTCGGGCGTAATGTTGGGTATTTCTGAAATATCGACATAGTAGTCATCAGGATTGGTCGGGTTTATGTAAATATCAATCGGTACCGGGTTCTGTCGGTAATCTGTCATCGCCAGCCCGCCGATGCCAGTCACCCAATCGCTGGTGTAATTCTGGACGGTTCCCGATAGGCCAGTAGCTGAAACTACAATCCGATATTTGGAGCCTTGGTTGTTGCCACCATTGCTCACGCTTTGAATATCAGTTATCACACCTGCGACTTTCTGGCCGCTGCCTTTCAATTTGCTTATATCTTTTGAGCGGCGAAGGCTCCGCACAAAAAGCACCGGCGCAAGTAGTATTAGGAATACACCAATTCCTAAAAGTACTAATATAAAGGCCGATATGAAACCACTGCTCACGACCTTGGCGTCGGCCGGAGCCGCGGGGTCGTAAGCCACTTGCTTCGTGCTGCCGATTTGGGGATATGAAGACGTGCTAGAGCTGCTGGCGACTTTATAGGTCTGTCCGTTCGCCTGGTAACTTACCACTGGCGAATATGTATTGCCGCTGCCACTCGAATCTGTATTGACGCTTACAACCTTGCCGTCCACCTTAGTCCAATTGGGGTTAATCCTGGCGCTGTTGTAGATGACAACACCGAAACCGGTAATAACTGCTCCTATGAGCAGAAGCACTAAAAGGGAGCCTATACCGAATTTTTCGCGCCGTGTCTTAAAAGGGTTGATACCGCCGCCAAGCGGTATGTTGAACGTCATTTTTTAAGAATAACATAAGTATTTAAGAAATGTCTTACCCTGTGGTTAGAGTGAGTTGGCGCTCGCGCGGGCCGTCGAGTTCGATGAGGATTAGCCGTTGCCAGGTGCCAAGGGTTAGTTTCCCATCTTCGTAGGGAAGTGTGATTGCCGGGCCGATGATTGCCGACCACAGATGGTCGGGGAAATGCCCCGGGTCGTGCGGGTGGCGCCAGTTTTTTTGCGGCGTCATGGCTTCCAGCGCGTCCAAAATGTCAGCATCAGTCCCCGGATCCAAATCGGCCAGAGTTATGGCGGCCGTCGTATGCTTGACCAGAATGTTGGCCAGCCCGCTGCCCTTCAATTCAGCTTCTACCTGGTCGGTAATGTCCAAAACCTGTCGCTTCTGGGCCGTCTTTACCGTAAGCATCAGAAAATCACGGTTGCAATCAGAGCGCCCATGGCCAGCCCGAGCCATAAACGCCGCCTGTCCTGCGCCTCTTTAGATTTGCCCTTTTCCATATATTAATTATAGTCCAGTTATGCAACTTACGTGGTACGCGTGGAGGGATTCGAACCCCCGACCTTTGGTACCGGAAACCAACGCTCTATCCAGCTGAGCTACACGCGCGTGCCGCTATTGTACTACGGGGCGCCGGCCAATGCTGTAGTAGCTGAAGCCGGCTTTGCGCATTTGCTCGGGCTGGAAGACGTTGCGGCCGTCGAAGACGGCTGGCTGGGCCAGTTTTTCGCGGATTTGCGATAGGTCGGCCTCGGCGAATTCCGGCCATTCGGTGGCTATGAGTAGGGCGTCGGCCCCTTCAAGCGCTTCGAATTTATCATCGACGATTTCCACCCCTTCTTTGCCAGCATAGAGTTGGCGCACATTGTCGGCGGCTTCTGGGTCGTAGGCCACAACCCTGGCGCTGTGCTCGAGAAGCTCGTCGATTATCGACAAGGCAGGCGCCTCGCGAATGTCGTCGGTGCCCGGCTTAAAGGCCAATCCCCACAGTGCGAAAGTCTTGCCGGCCAGCTGGCCGTCGAAATGGTCAAGCAATCGGTAGACCAAAACGTGTTTCTGCTGGTCGTTGATGGCCATGGCGGCGGCAAGCAGCTTGAAGTCATAATCTTGCTGGTCGGACATATGCTTCAGGGCTCGCACGTCTTTGGGGAAGCAACTGCCGCCGGAGCCGATGCCCGGATACAGGAATTTCTGGCCGATACGACTGTCGGAACCGATTATCTGGCGCACCAGGTCGACATCGGCCCCCATGCGCTCACAAAGCTGGGCGATTTCGTTCATGAAGCTGATTTTGGTAACTAAAAAGGTGTTGGCGGCGTACTTGCTGAGCTCGGCGGTGCGCTGGTCGGTCACGTAGAGCGGCCGCTTGTCGTTAACGAATGATTCGTAAATTTCGCGCATAATCTGCTCGTCACGCTCGTTGCTGACGCCGACAACCACGCGCTCCGGCTCCATAAAGTCTTGTACGGCCTTACCTTCGCGCAGGAACTCCGGGTTCGAAACCACGCTGAACTTGCTTTTAGCATCTTTGGCAATAGCATCACGCACGGCCTCGGCAGTGCCGACCGGCACGGTGCTTTTGTTGATGACGACGCAATAATGTTCGGGCAGGATTTTGCCTAACTTACCGGCGACTGCAAGCACGGCGGACAAATCGGCTGAGCCGTCATCGTGCGGCGGGGTCGGCAGTGCCAGAAAAATGGCCTTGGCTTCCGAAACACCTTCTCGCAAACTGGTTGTGAACGAGAGCCGACCCTCCGACGAATTGCGCTTCATCAGCTCCTCGAGTGTAGGTTCGAAAATCGGCACCTCGCCCGCGCGCATGGCCTCGACCTTTGCTTCGTTGTTGTCAACACAGGTCACTTTGTGCCCAGCCTCAGCCAAGCAACAACCCGTCACCAAGCCTACATAGCCCGTCCCGACCACCGTAATGTTCATAGGCATTTATTATACATGTCAATCTTAAAGGCCGCTGATTGCTCTAGTGTCATATATGTTTTATAATTGCAAAACATGAATAGATTGGAAAGGCTGCACAGCACCGGCATCACGGCCACTTCGGCTGAATCGCTGGCTGCCGTATATGGCATGGGCATGTCCCTGGACGAGTATGCTGAAGCACTCCGGCCTGGAACCCGGATACTCGATGTCGGCGCCGGCCGCTCGTCCTTCCTACTAGAAATTGCAAGCCGGCGTGATGAGGTAGAGGCTACAGCATTAGACTACCGCTACCGCGATCCCCATGTCGTCAATCCTTTGCGAGCCATTGCCCGCAACCGGGGCCTAAGTAACATAGAGTACATCAGCGGTGACGTTTTCAAGCCGTCAGAAAACCTTTTTGGCCAGTTTGATTTGGTCCTTAGTGCCGGTCTGGTTGAGCACGCCATACGGGTGAGCCGGGAATACGGCCGTGTCGCCCTGGAAAATATAGTGAGCTTTGCTGCCCCTGCAGGCCAGGTCTGCCTGCGTCGGCCGCGCTTCGCCAAGCTCGTCAGCGGCCTAAATATCGTTGAAAATATGGTCATACTCGATGCCACTGCGGAAGCTGGCCAAATTGAAAAAGCACTTGAGGCGATGGAATTGACTCGCTGGGCTGATTTTTTTCAAGATATGCAGGACGCCAGCAAGGTAAAAGTCCAGCCTGCCCGAAAGCTTGGCGAGGGTCGGGGCTGGTTGTTGTATGAAGATGGCAGCACAGTCGGCTTCAGGCCGTATTCTAAACATGGCCGTGTACTGGGTCGCCGGCTGCTGAAAGGCTTCTCCCAGCGCGATAAGTATAGCGAACCACCGAGCATCCGTGATTACATTGCAAAAAATTCTTGAAGTCTATACGTGGTACCCGCGGACGGATTCGAACCGCCGACCCTCTGTTCCGAAGACAGATGCTCTAATCCACTGAGCTACGCGGGCTGGTTAGCGTATACTATTCTAACAGTTTAAACAAGGTGAAGACAGTGCAGCAGCTCGCCACGTTTGCGGAAGTCAATGAATATCTGCGGCGCTTCCACGACCAGTCGCAGACTGAGTACAAGCTCGACAACATGCTGCGGCTGGTGGATTTTCTGGGCAATCCGCAGGAAAAGTTCAAAACGGTGCATATTGCTGGCACGTCCGGTAAGACGTCGACTGCATATTATATGGCGGCGCTGCTGACGGCCGCTGGCAGAAAGACAGGCTTGACGGTGTCGCCGCATGTCGATGAAATGAACGAACGGGTGCAGGTGAATGGCCGGCCGTTGTTTGAGGCCGAGTTCTGTGTCGCGATAACTGAGTTTTTGGGGTTGATTGAAGGCGCGCCGGTTAAACCGTCGTGGTTCGAGCTGATGGTGGCGTTCGCCTTTTGGTATTTTGCACGCGAGGGCGTCGAATACGCAGTCGTCGAAGTCGGCCTGGGCGGGCTGAAGGATGGCACTAATGTTATCGCCCGGCCCGACAAAGTCTGCATCATCACCGACATCGGCTTCGACCATATGAAAACGCTTGGCAAAACTTTGGCCGAAATATCCGGCCAAAAAGCCGGTATAATCCAGCCGCATAACGATGTTTTTACTTTCAAGCAGGCGCCGGAAGTCATGAAGGCACTTGAGTCACGCGTAAAGGAGCAGCAGGCCCATATACATATCGTGGATGAGTCGCCGAATCCTGAGCTGTCGGTGCCAGACTACCAGTTTCATAATGGGTTGCTGGCCTACCAGGTCTTCCGCTTCATCCAGGAACGCGACGGTTTGCCGTTGCCAGATGACGAGACGCTGGACGAAATGCGTCAACTGAAGATTCCCGGCCGCATGGATGCCTGGCTAGTGGCCGACAAGACAATCGTTTTCGACGGGGCACACAACCAGCAGAAAATGCAGGCTTTCGTATCGAGTTTCCAAAAACTTTACCCGGGAGTAAAGCCGGCCGTGCTGCTGGCCATGCGCGAGGGCAAAGAGTACCAGGCCGTCGCACCGCTCGTAGCCGGGCTGGCCAGTCGGGTTATCCTCACGACTTTTGAGACGACCCAGGACCTACCTGTTAAGTCGTTGCCGCCCGAACAATTGGCGGCAGCCTTTCCCGCCGGTTTTCCGGTGCAGGTAATTACAGACCAAAAGGCGGCTTTCAAAGCGTTGATGGCTGCGCCGGAACAGCTATGTGTCGTAACGGGCTCGCTTTACTTGCTCGGCCAGATTCGGAATAATGTGCAGTCAGATGCTTAAGCTAATCGCTGCAATCGACCGCAAGCGTGGAATCGCCAAACGTGGCTATATGCCATGGAATATTCCTGAGGATGAGCAATACTTTACAGATCAGACAAAAACACTTGGCGGCAACGTATTGACCGGTGGTACGACCTTTCGGAACATATATCACGGCCCGCTCGTCGACAGACAGAACTTTATTCTGACGCACGATCCGGCACCGATTCCGGGCGTGACAGTGGTCAACGATTTGAACCGGTTCTTGGAAGGATTCAAAGATAAGAAACTTTGGGTGGCTGGCGGCTCCGTCGTATTCGAACAGATCGTCGACCTTGATTACGACATCGAACTTTACCTGACGCTAATCGACGCTGATTTCGGCTGCGACCAGTTTTTCCCAGAATACGAAGAGCGCTACCAACTCGCCGAACAAAGCGAGCAACACGAGCAGAACGGCTTTCATTTCAGTTATGCCCGTTTCGTCAAAAAAGACTAGGCCGTATCGGTCGCTTCAAACTCTGTTTTGGGCGGGGAGGGGTTGGGCTCAGGTATGTCGAGGCCGATTTTCCGGGCGGACAGACGCGCCGACGAAGACTCCTTATACAGGACAGGCTGCCTACGCTTAACCTTTTCTACTGTTACCTTAGCCATCAAGCCCTCCTTTCGCTCTACATAAATTATAGGGGTCGGCAAGGGTAAGCTACAGTGAGAAAGCTTACAAGAATCCAGTTAGATAATTCATAGATAAGCGTCGGTGTATTCTATACCCTGAGAATAGGCTTATAAATTAAGTAGGAAGGGTAATCTCATGAACAGGGAAAACACCATTACGTGCCGACCTGTCAGCAAGTCGTATTTCGACTTCAATCGTCAATACGACGACTTGGTACCCGTTCCCTAGCAGTTCAGGCGTAACCCGGGAAAAAGTCCGTTCTGATTTTGTGTCTGGGCACACCCATTTTGTGGAGAACTGATTTGGTAGCCTCAACCATGGGTTGTGGGCCGGATATGTAAAAAAGGCGTTCGCCGAAGTCGGGGATAGCCTGCTCAATCATTTGGTCGGATATGAATCCGGTCGCGCCGCCCCAGTTAGCCGGTAGGCTGTGCTCATCGGTTAAGGTATAAATGACCTTGGCGCCGACCTTTTCCTCAGCTTCGGTAAAGACAGCTTTGTAGGCCAGCCTGTCGGCAGTCCTCTCCGAATACAACAGGGCGACGTCTCGCTTTTCGGCCTTGTCGGCCAAGTACTTGAGCATACTGCGAAAAGGTGTCACGCCGATGCCGCCAGCGATAAAGGCCAGCTTCTGATTTTGGTCGGCCGGCAGAACGAAATCCCCGCCGAGTTGCGCGGCGCCGAACATAGTCTGGCTTTCCATCGCGCGCATGGCGTGCTTGAAGCTGCTGCCATTGGCGTAGAACTTCACGCCGAGATGCAGTTCATTCTCGGTTGGTGACGAGGCTAGCGTGAAGTAACGGCGGCTGCCACGCGAATCCATGCCGTGGTGCGGCAAGGTGAATTCCATGTATTGGCCTGGCTTGAAGTCGAGCGGCCGGTTCAGCCCGAAAACGAACTCCATCGTGCCTTTAGCGATGACTTCCTTTTGTTTAAGCCTGAGGAGCAGCTTCGTCTTCGGACTGACGATATAGGAAAAGATATTTCCGATAAGCAGGGCACGTTCGGGCGTCGAGAATATACCGAAAATGTGTACTTGTGGCGGGAAGAGCGCCCCGACCAGGCCGGCATACCAGCTACGCTTTACGTTGGAACCGGGGGATGTCGATGGTTCGGTGAGCATAACAAACGCCAGGAACCAGAGCGATGAGTGCAGCAGTTCCTGTTTGAGATTCGCACCCAAGTTGTGGTGGCCCAGAATTGAAACGATGGCTTGAGATGCGATAGCCGTTGCCACGAATGTAGTGACCATTTGCCCGCGCTGGATTTTGCGTATCAGCAGCAGACCGCCGATGGCGACGTATGGAAGCATCTGCGAACTGCCGACCCACCAACTGGCAATCTGGCCCGGCCCGATGGCTGTCAGCGCTACCGCCACGGCGGCGGGGTTGAAAATGTGTTGATGCCTGATCTGCAAGATGTACTTTGACGAAATTGCCAGGCCGGCGGCGGCCGTCATGAACAAGATGTCATGAGAATCCTTATATGGCGTTATTATCAGCGCCAGTATCAGCGCAGTAATCAGGCTGGATTCGATGTTAGCCGGCGCTTCAAAGGCGCGGGCGAAAACCTCGTGGGTTATCCAGCAGATCAGTGTCAGGTACGATGCTGAAAAAATTATCGCCAACCCGTTGTAATGCAAGACCCCGGCAAAACCCAGACCGGCCGCGATTGCCAGCAAAGCGATGAGGTAATAAAGCAGCAACCGGTACATGGTGATGCGGTCGAGCAGGAAATCGATAGGCTTAAACACTGGCGACATGCCTTTCGAAGCCGCTGGTCATGGTGGCCAGCCCTCGTCGGTCAATACTGTAGGCTTCGAAGCCATCTAGCTTTTCAATGAATGCTACACCTGCTGCGCCCATGGCGTAGGCGGCCGTGGCGAAGCGGTCGGCATCGAAAATGTTTGGCCCGACGACTGTCAGCGAAGCGACCTCGTCAAGCCTGTCCCCCGGATCATGCGGGTTGTAAATATGTTGGCCGCGGATGTAATCACCCGACGTCGCCACGGCCGCCTCACTTATGTAAAGAGCTTTTATAATCTCATCCCGATTGAAAGGACTGCGAATACCCACCTGCCAAGATTGGCCGCCGGCGCCCTGCCCGCTGGCCTGGATGTCGCCACCGGCATCAACGTAATAATTGCGAAAACCCTTTTGCCTGAGTAATTCGGCCGCATTTTGGATGGCCCAACCTTTCACCAAGCCGGAAGGGTCGCATCGGCCATCGTGCCAAATATCAAAATAGCCGCCGGTTTCGCGCTTCGTGAGCTCGCAAAGCTCTAGCACACTGCGCATCTCGTCACTCCATTTGGACTTGGCCAGCCCCCCGTTAATGCGTGAAATCTCGCTCTCTTTTTTATAGGTGCTGAAGCGCTGGTCGACCGAATCGAAATAATTGAAAATATCCTCTAAATCTTCGGGCGTGACCGAGACATCAGCCACGGCGACCGTTATCGGCATGCCCATCATCAGCCGCGTCTGCTTCACGCCCGGGCCTTCTGCAGGGCGGCGCTTAAGGATTGCACGAATGCCTGGCTGGTGTCGGTCGCGCCAGTGACGATGTCAACGTTTGCGCTTTGCGCCTGGATAGCTTCCTGCTTCAGAATCGGCATGGCCTGCTGGTTGATTTCGACCGAATTGCGCTGGTCGTTCGGGTACTCAAGGAACACGACGTCGGTTATCTTGCCGCCAGAAACGGTAGCTTGGACCTGGATGTTGCCGTAAAACGCATCGGCCTCACTGCCCGTGTAAGTTCCGTCTTTATATGTCGTCGATGCAGTGGAGCTTGTACCACTGCTGGTTGATGAACTGCCATTCGAATTCGTCGAACTGGTTGCTGGCGTACCCTGTGATGTACTCACCTTGTTGACAGGTGTGCCAACTTTGACGCCACTTGCATCGTGCCGCTGCTGAAGGCTATATAGCACGAAAGTGACGATAACGAAGCCGGTCAATGCTACATGCTTGGATCTCATATCTATCTAGATTATGGCCAACGGCTTGGAATTAGCTGAAAATTAATTGTGTAAAACCCACCCAACCAGGCGTGTATAATACATAAAATATGAGGTGCCGGCAATGAGTAAGTTCGGGTTTGCCAAGACTAAATGGTTCGCGGTTATGGCCGGTTTGCTGGTCGGCATACTGGTTCTTCTCGGCATCAGGTTCTTCACGTACAAATTGCCCGACCAAGTGCATTACCACGCTAATTTCGTACTTTTCATTAACGGCCAGCGTGAGGAATTCAAAGGCCCACAATACTATCAGGAAGTAGCCGTTTGCAGCTCGACGAACGCCATCACTATCCCACAGGAACGGGCCCACATGCACGACAATATCAATAACGTCATCCATGTGCACGACCACGCTGTGACCTGGGGCCAGTTCTTCGCTAATCTGGGCTGGACGCTCGGGCCAAACTTCATCACTACTCCGGACAACACGATTTATGCCCAGAATGGTACTGAACAGCTCCACTTGATGCTCAACGGGCAGGACTACACCGGCCTGGGCGGCTTGTCCAACACCGTCATTAAAGACCAGGATAAGTTGCTGGTCAGCTATGGCGATATCAGCCAGACCCAGCTGAAACAGGAGTACGGGATTATTCCAAGCACGGCGCACCACTACGATGTGACAAAAGACCCAGCCTCTTGCAGTGGCTCCGAAAAGGTCACACTGCACGATAGATTGACACATTTATTCTAAACGCAAGCTAAATAATTAACTGCCGCTTTGAAAAAATCCAGCTTAGACTGGGTTCGTAACTTTGGGAGGTAGTTCATGGCCAAATATGATAAGAAAGCGCAAGAAAAAGTCCGAAAAACGATGCACGAGCATAAACATGAAGGTAAATTCAAGAACCGTAAACAGGCGATTGTGGCCGGCCTGAACATAGCGCGTGAAGAAGGCAGCAATGCGCCCAAGAAAGGGGAGAGCTGATGGCAAACATTATTGATTTGGATGATGATAACCCGACTGACCCGAAAGAGAACCCGGTCGGGACGGGCCACTTGCCGGTAGCTGGCGAGGTCGGCGTCGGGCCGGTGTCATACCATGACCCGGTCACGACAGACACCGACGATAGTGTCGACGACGGCATCTACCTGACAGATTGATCACACCAGATGTGAATTGACGACTTGCGCATAGGCATAAGCGTAATCATAATAGTGTTATCCATGCCAAAGCGTAAGAAAGACATCGGCGCGATAGTGCACAAATCCGGAGTTTCTTTTCGGGTGTGGGCGCCTTTCGCCGAGCGGGTAGCGCTGACCGGCTCATTCAATGGCTGGGGCGAGACGGAATTATCAAGCGAAGGTGACGGCTATTGGGCTTGCATGGTCAGGGACGCCCGCGCCGGCCAGGAGTATAAATTCGTTATCAAGAATGGCGAACAGACATACCGGCGCAACGACCCGCGGGCCCTGCACTTCACGACATCGACCGGCAACTCCGTCATCGTTGACCCGGCTTTTAATTGGAGGGGCGATACGTTCACGCCTCCGCCGGTTGAACAGCAGGTGGTTTACGAGCTGCACGTCGGCACTTTCAACCGGCCGGATCCGGCCATCAGCGGCACTTTCCAGAGCGCTGCCGAGAAGCTCGACTACCTGGCCGAACTGGGCGTCAACATGGTCGAACTGATGCCCATCAGCACCATGCTTATGGACCGCGGCTGGGGCTACGCCATCGACTACATTTTCGCCGTCGAAAGCCTCTACGGTGGCCGCCATGGCTTCTTGGAATTTGTCAAAGCCGCCCACCAACGTGGCATCGGCGTCATTCTCGACCTGGTCTACAACCACTTCGGCCCTGACAACAGCCTCGACCTCTGGCAGTTCGATGGCTGGCACCAAGATGGCAAGGGCGGCATCTACTTTTATAATGACTGGCGAGCCGAAACGCCGTGGGGAAGCACGCGGCCCGATTTCGGTCGGCAGGAAGTGCGGCAATACATCCTTGACAACGTGCGGCAGTGGGCGCACGACTGCCGCGTCGACGGCCTGCGCCTGGACTCGACCATCTTCATCCGCAATGTCAAAGGCTATAATAATGACCCAGGCAATGATTTGCCGGAGGGCTGGGAGCTCATGCAACGGCTCAACGCCATGGCCCGCAAAATCAACCCTTCCATACTGACGATTGCCGAAGATGTGGCCGGCAACGATTACATCACGAAACCGACCAGTGCCGGCGGGGCCGGTTTCAGCGCCCAGTGGGAGCTGAATTTCCAGCATGCTTTGCGCGAGGCGTTAGCTAGCGACGACCCGGCCAAAATCAACCTGGCCAGCATCAGCGGCGAGCTTGGCAAACGCTACAACGATGACCCGTTCCAGCGGGTGGTCTATATGGATTCGCACGACACGGCCGCCAACGGCGCGGCCCGCTTCAACGAGACCATCGCGCCTGGCAAGTCCGACGAAGTTTTCGCTCGCCGCCAGTCGCTGTTAGCGGCCGCCATCACACTAACGGCGCCGGGCATCCCGATGCTGTTCCAAGGTCAGGAATTCATGCAAGGCGGTAGCTTCAACGATTGGGAATGCCTTGATTGGCAACGGGCTGAACGCTTCGGCGGCATAGTCCAGGCCTACCAACATCTGGCTGCCCTGCGCCGCAACCTCGGCGGCGTCAGCGCCGGCCTGACCGGCCGTGGCTTCAACCTCTTCCAGTTCGACGAAGACAATAAAGTCATCGCCTATCATCGCTGGCAAGACGGCGGACCTAAAGACGACGTGGTCGTCATCGTAAATCTAGGCAACCGGTTGCTCAAAGACTATTCCCTGAGCTGGCCGCGCAATGGCATCTGGCGTGTCCGTTTCAACAGCACCTGGAAAGGCTACAGCCGTGATTTCAAAGAGGTCAAAGTGGCCGACGTGTCGGTTGAAGAGGGCAGGGGCAACTTGGTAATCCCGCCCAGCTCGGCTATCATATTGTCACAAGATTCATGAGCCAAAACGACAAACAGAACAATCACCGGTGGCCAGAAGGCGCCATCGTTTATCAGATTTATCCGCGCAGCTTTTACGACAGCAATGGCGATGGTATCGGCGACATCCCGGGCATCATCAAGAAGCTTGATTACCTGATGACGCTGGGCGTCAACGCCATCTGGCTGTCGCCGTTCTACCCTTCGCCGATGGCCGATTTCGGCTACGACGTGGCCGACTACTGCGATGTCGACCCGATTTTCGGCAAGTTGGCCGACATTGACGAACTAATCAAGCAGGCGCACAAACGAAATATCAAACTAATGGTCGACCTGGTGCCGAACCACACTTCCGACGAGCACGAGTGGTTCCACCAATCCAAGCAGTCACGCGAGGACAAATATTCGGATTGGTACATTTGGAAAGACCCGAAGGGTCACGACAAGCACGGTAATCCGATTCCGCCCAACAACTGGATTGAATTGTTGACCGGCGGGCCGGCCTGGCAGTGGGAACCGGAACGGCGGCAATTTTACCTGCATAGCTTCGACGTCAAACAGGCCGACCTCAACTGGAGTAACCCCGAGGTGCGTGAAGCCTTCAAAGATGTCATGCGTTTCTGGCTCGACCGGGGAGTCGATGGCTTCCGGGTCGACGCCGTGCCCTTCATGGCCAAAGACCCCGAATACCGGGATGAGCCGCTGAACCCGGACTACAAGCCGGGCCCACATACCTGGAAATATCTCAAGCTGGAACACCCTTACAACCAGGGCTGGGCGCCGATGTATGCCTACCTAAGCGAAATGGCCTCTGTTTTGAAAGAACCGAGATACGCTGATTCGCATCGCTTCATGGTTACCGAAGGCTATCCTAATGGTGACGATGCAGTCGCCGAGTACCTGGCTTATTATGAGGGAATGGATCCCGCCGTGTCTGCGCCGTTCAACTTCGAAGGCTTAAGCATGGCCTGGCGGGCTGACATATGGCGTAAGTTCCTCAGGAATTTCCATACGGCTCTCAAAGAGTTCGACCCGCTTTGCGTGCCGAGTTATGCATTCGGCAACCACGACCAGCACCGGTTGGCCACCCGGCTGGACGAGCCGGCCGCCCGAGCCGCGGCCGTCCTGCTGCTGACGCTGCCCGGTATGTCGTTCGTCTACAACGGCGACGAGCTGGGCATGAAGAACGGCCACGTCCCGGTCGACATGGTGCAGGATCCGGGCGCCAAAGGCGGCACCGGCCGCGACCCGGAGCGAACACCGTTGCAATGGACAGGTGCCAAAAACGCCGGGTTCTCAACCGCCAGCCTCACCTGGCTACCAGTGGCCGATGGCTATGAAACCGTCAACGTCGAAGCCGAGTCCAAAGACCCCGATTCATTCCTGTCACTTTACCGCAAACTCGGCAAGCTGCGTAACGAATCCAAGTCGCTACGTTATGGTGATTTCGAAGTCCACGATGTCGGTGACGAAAAAGTCCTCTGTTTTACGCGTACCGAAGGCCACGAGCGCCACCTGGTGTTGATTAACTTTTCCAAAGAGCCCCAGAACCTGACAGTTGAACCGCTCGGAAAGCTAGTTTTGTCATCGGAACCCAAAACCACCATCGGCAAAGCCAAGCACGGCCACATCCACCTTCGCCCACACGAGGCCGCCATCTTCGTCGACTGAACAAGGTTTGAAAGCTTGACTTTTCGCGCGGCCAGGCGCACCTTTAAATTAGTAAATAAGGAGAAGCGTGATGGCCGAAAAAGTCTATGACCCGAGCGTGAAGGTTCCGGAGTTCCTAAAAATTTCCAAGGTGATAGCCTGGCTGATGTACGCGTGGGTGATTTTCGGAATCATCATGCTAACGCTCAGGGTTTTCCTGCTGGCGTTTTCTGCGAACACCGCATTCGGCTTTGCGCACTTCGTCATGAACACCTCGAGCCAGTACCTCAACCCTTTCCGCGGCATTTTCCCAGGCAAGCAGCTTGGCACCACCGGATATCTGGACGTGTCGGCCTTATTTGCTATCATCGTTTACCTTTTCGTGGCCTGGGGCTTCAGCGCCTTACTGAACTACATACAGTCTAAGATTGCATTGAGCCAGGAACCGCAGCAGAAGGCGATTAACGACGCCAAAAGAGCCAGTGCTCAACGTGCCCAGCGCCCAGCATCGACTCGGCCACGCGCCTAGAACTTAAATTTAGTCATCGATAGAGTATTTCTTTTTAAAGATAATAACCTCGTCGATTAGCGAAAGGGCTACGAACCCTACGGCAAATGCAGGGTTTTGCTTCTCCCAAAGCACTGATGCAGCCAAAGCGTAAATTACAGCTTTGATTATGAAGTAAGCGGGCGGTTTAATTCGGCGCGGCGCTTTCGGGGCCATAAAAACGCTCCAAAAAACCGTCAGCAACGCCAGCAGAACGAAGAAAAGTACTAGGCTTGACCATCCTTTGAAGTTAAAAAGCGACCCCAGCCAGGAGAAGCTTAAAAAAGCGACTATTTCCAGCAGGAACGCGACCAGCAATGCCAAACCCTTCATAAACAAATGATATCACCACCGCACGGTAGCCCGTACGAAAAAAGCGCCGACCACCTTTTTTGCAAAGTTGTTGAAATAATCCAAAACCAATAAATTTTCGCAGACAATAATAAAAAGTTAGGCACTCGCCAAAAGCGTTCTGGAGGGCCATCGTAGATGTTATTGCAACTGCATTTCTGGCGCATGCTTTGCAGAATGAACAGCTAGCCGTTTACGGGATTTAGGCTGGAACAGCCTGGTTCGGCCGCGGTATCATCATGGTACAGGCTATGCAAGCCAGTATAGTCCATCCAGGCTTTGTGAATGTTTAGAATTTTGTTTTGGACGTCGGTCTTAATAGAGGAATCAAGATAATGGTAGGGGCAAATATGCGTGGCTCTGTTGCCGTCGGGGTGCAAAATACCGATTTCGACAATGCCAAAGCCAGGATGATACTGTGAACCATGCGTGCTTACCTCGCCAATCACTTGACCACCCTTAACCTTATCGCCAATTTTAACGATTGGATTAACGATATGCTCTGTTTCGTAAATGTAGTTGCCGTACTTGTTACCATCTGAAGTCACCATGATCGTTGAGTCGCCGCTGTAGAGCCCTTCTATATTGGCAACAGTTCCGTCGACCAAAGATAACACCTTGGTACCTAATGGCAAAATGAAGGTTGGCTGGGGGTTGCGCTTGGTAGGATCGTTGGGCGAACGCGGATCTTGCGTGCCGAAATCACTCAGTATTTCGTTTGAGACGTCTGATAAATCATGATCTTCGTGAGTAAAGACCATGTCGCCGGCATGATTGGTGGCGGGGTCATAATTATCAATATGGAAACCAATGCTTTTTAGGTATAGCAATCCGCCATGGCTCTGATTAGAACCCGAAGCAAGCGAGGTCTTGCTTTTGCCCGACTGTTTATGTTTACTGGCAATTCGCCAACCCGCAAAGCCAATTATAGTCAGGACCAGCACAAGCAAAATAAGCCAAATATGTACAAAGCCTTTCCGCTGCTTCATACCAGAAGTGTAAGGAATAAGCTGGAAACAGTCCTGGAAACAGTCAAAGTGCTTATGCTTGGAGGGCCATCGTGTACGCTATCGCAACTGTATTAAGGTCGTCTAATGGTGAATTAGGCGTATCCCGCTTCCAGGAGGCGGTCCGTACTTATTAACCTGTTTTTTACCTGGGATAATTGCAAGGATGGGTATACCCACGATGCTTAATAATGCGACAAGACTTAGTATCCAACTTTTGTCTGTAATATCATCAGCTCTTTGCTTTATTAAAATAAGCAAGTATAGGATTGATAGGGCTATATACGAAAAATAAATTACCATTCCTATCCCGCCCGTTATATTTACTAGTGTATCTGGCTTAGGTTTTGATAACGAATTTTGAAGCCCAGGTATTAAATCAGTAATTGTGCCTAAAATTATTAATACGAGATAAATTGAAATAGGTGTTGCTATTATTCCTGTAAGATACGTAAGTCTGTTGATTCTCTTTACAGGGCTAAACATAAAAGGAGTATAGCATGGTGATTACCATAAGCGTATTGGAGGGCCAGCAGGGACTCGAACCCTGGACACCCTGCTTAAGAGGCAGGTGCTCTAACCAGCTGAGCTACTGGCCCGCGAGGTAATAATTTAGCAAATTACCTCTGTTTTGGCAAGCGTTACAAAGCTTGGGGAGGGTTCTGGTCGGCCGGCGGATTGTCTTGGGGAGATGTGGCCGGTGCGTCACCCGATGGTGCCGGAGGAGCCGGTGGGGCAGGTTCGGCTGGCGGTGAAGCCGGGGCTTCGGCATCCGGGCTTGGCGGCGGCGGCGCTGTCGGAGCAGCCTGGTTGGCCTGGGCGGCTTTCTTGGCTTTACGGTTCTGCATCATCGGGTAAATTCCGAGAGTTATAATCGATAAGAATAGTCCGGGCTTCTTTTCCTGTTCCATAGTGAGGGCTCCTTAATTTGCTTATGTCTAAGGCTATATTACTTGATTTGGAATTGAATGCAACTCCTTGCAGAGATGTTACAATAAAGCTAATGCGATTCTTAAACGGAAAAGAATTGGCCGGCTATATTAAGGAGCGACAGGCTAAGCGGGTGCGTTCCCTGCGGCAAGCTCATGGCGTGGCGCCGAGGCTGGCTATCGTGGTGACTATCGACAACCCAGTGACCGATGCTTACTTGCGCAAAAAGAAACGTTATGGCGAGGATATTTTGGTCGATGTGGACGTCTATCAAATCAAACAAACAGAGATACGCGACTTGCTTAACAAGTTAAGCAACGATGACAACGTCCATGGTATCATCGTGCAACTGCCGCTCGAGGACCGTTCTGAAACAGATGAAATCGTCAACTTGGTCCCGCCCGAAAAAGACGTTGATGGCCTGAGCGAAAACCCTGTTTACGACCCGGCCACCGCCTTGGCGATTATGTGGCTGTTGTCCGGCTATAATGTCGATTTGGCTGGCAAGGAAGTGGTGCTCATCGGCCACGGCAAACTGGTCGGTAAGCCGCTCGAAAAGCTGTTGTTGGCATCTGGAGTAACTCCAGTGATTATCGAAAAGGACACGCCTAATCCGAAAGAAATCACCCTCAACGCGGATGTTATTGTTACGGCCACGGGCCATCACCGCGTGCTGACATCTGACATGATAAAGCATGGCGCTGTCGTGGTTGACGCCGGCGTGGCCAGCGAAGGCAACAAGACGGTCGGCGATGTAGCGCATGAGGTATATGACGAACGTGACGACCTGACAATCACACCGACCAAGGGTGGAGTCGGCCCGCTGACCGTGACGGCGCTATTCGACAATGTTATCCGCGCTGCCGAACGGGTGGTGACCGATAAGTCCGAATGAAAATAGGCGTTTTTGATTCCGGGGTCGGTGGGCTTAGCGTGGCCAATGCCATTAAGAAAGCTTTGCCTGAGCAGGAGATAATCCTGCGGGAAGACAAGGCACATTTGCCCTATGGCACGCGGCCGCCGAAGGAAATCCTCGGCTTTGTAACTCCGATTTTTCAAGAGATGATCGATTCAGGTTGCCAGGTCATCGTGGTGGCCTGCAACACCGTCAGCACAACGCTCATTGGCGAGCTGCGCCAGCGTTTCGACGTGCCGATGGTGGCGATTGAGCCGATGGTCAAGCCGGCGGCCGCGCTTACGAAATCGGGCGTCATCGCTGTTTGTGCGACTCCTACGACTCTGGCCAGCGCCCGGTACACACAACTTAAAAGAGATTACGCCAAAGATGTCACTGTACTCGAGCCGGATTGTGCCGACTGGTCGGCCATGATTGAGCATAAGCGGGTGGACGACGAGAAAATCAGCTCTAGGATTAACCAGGTCTTGGACTCAGGAGCCGACGTCATCGTGCTCGGCTGCACGCACTATCACTGGATTGAAGAAGACGTCAAAAAACTGGCGGCCGGCCGCGCGCAAGTCCTGCAACCCGAACCGGCTATTATAGAGCAACTCAAGCGAGTGCTTGAACAGCTTGCTTGAACAGCTCACCGCGCTGTTTGTAATTATCAAAAATGTCGAAGCTGGCGCATGCGGCCGAAAGCAGCACCACGTCGCCCTCTTTTGCCGCAGCCCGAGCGGCTCTGACAATCTCTTCCATGCTGGTTTTGCCTGACTTAACAAGTGAAGTAATTGTATCGTAACCTTGGTCGTGCAAGGCCTTCTCCAGTTTGGGCCCGGCACTTGTGTAGTCAGGATTCGCTGTGTTGCCGACCAGAATGACCTGCCGTACATTGCTGTCTTTGACCACCCTTGCGAGTTCGCTAAAATCGGCGCCCTTGTCTGAGCCGCCCAAAATTGCCACCTTTGGCTGCTCGAACGAATTGAGCGCGACGATGGCCGTTTCGGGAGTGGTTCCGAAACTGTCGTCGTAATAACTGACGCCGTCGAGTTCACGCACCAACTCCAGCCGGTGTTCTAATCCGCTGAAACTGATCAGGGCCGATTTGAAGGCACCTAGATTCCGGGTAACTTGCCAGCCAGCTGTCACCGCTGCGCAAACGTTCTGCCAGTTGTGCTCGCCAAAAAGCTTAAGTTCGGCTATCCGGCACACGACCTGGTCGTCAATCACGATGGAGTCGCCATTCACATAGGCACCTGGCGGGGCAAAGTAAGGTACCTTTTTGCCATGGCTGGCGGTTGCGATCAGCACTGACAATTCGTTATCGGCGAAGTAAATGGCGCAATCCTCAGCCGACTGGTGGGCGAACAGCTGGGTTTTCGCAAGGGTGTAATCGTTGATGTCGGGGTGCCAGTTGAGGTGCTCAGGCACAACCATCAGACACACGGCTATGTGTGGCGAATATTCAATGTCAATCAGCTGGAAACTCGACAATTCCAGCACGACCCATGAGTCTTCTTTAAGTTCATGCAGAAAATCCAGGGGAGGCACCCCGATGTTGCCGCCTAACTTAACATGTTTACCGTCGGCCTCGAGTATCTTGGCAATCAACGTGCTGGTGGTGCCTTTACCTTTCGTGCCGGTTATTCCTATGATATTTTTGGTCGGACGGGCTTTGAAAAACTCATTCATGTGCGTCGTGATTTTGTCGCCGACATCAGGATTTTTTTCGAGGATTTTCTGAGGCTGCAAACCGGCGGTGCGCACCAGCAGGTCGAATTGGTCTAGATCATCTAGGTAATTTTCGCCCAGGACCGATTCGACCCCGTCAGGCATCTCGACCTGAGGGTTCTGGTCGCGCACTGTAAGCTCGTGTCCCTGGGACTTGAAGTACTCGAAAGACGAGCGCCCTTCGACGTCAAAACCCAGCAGCGCGATTTTCATAAAGTCTTTTTTACCATCTCGGCGACCTGGCGCGGTGTCATGTCGGCTTTCAGGATTACACCGTCAACGCCAAGTTTGTGCACTTCATCGGGGATTTCCTGTTCGCCCATGTTGGTCAAAATGATGACTTTGGTTTGCTTGCCCCAGTCGGTTGCTCGCAGTTTGGCCAGCATTTCGTCGCCGGTTATTTCCGGCATCATCAGATCCAACAGGATGATATCGGGACGCATCGATTCTGCCAGCTCGAGCCCCAGCTTGCCGTTTTCGGCCGTCTCGACAGTAAATCCCTCCGCTTCGAACTTGAAGCGGTACATCTGGGAAATAGCCTGGTCGTCCTCAATTATGGCGATTTTGGGCATAGCTAGATTATAGCCTATTTAGGATCGACCAAGCCTGAGGCTGGCCAGCTTCTTGTTGTCGTTGCGCAGGCCGCGCCAGGTGGATGATTCAAATACGGCCACCACAAGCGCGCAGGTCGGCAGATCGGTACATTTGGAGCCGACAACGTGCATGCGGGGCGTGCCGAATTGCATGTTGCGATTGCGGGATAGGGCGATGAGACTATGGTTGATGTCCTCGCGTACCTCTGTTTCGCTGTTCCCTTCGTGCTCGACAAGCAAGCCCTGGCCGGTTTTGGGGTCTTGCATCCAGCCGATGCCGGCCCAAACCTCCTGGTTACGTTGCGAGGTGCGTTTCTGGGCCATGACGACATAAAGCCGATCACCCCAGTCTCCCTCAGGATGTTTTGGGCGCTCTGCAACGACCACCTCGCTGTCGGGCGGCAACACGGAACTCAGATAAATCAGGTTGAAATTGGCGACGCCAGCGTGGACCAGCGCTTGGTCGAAGGCGGAAAGCTCTGTCGGGCCAATGCCAACGCCTTGCGAAACTTGTATTTGCATTTTTATTTTCCTTAACTCATGCCCACTATAACATAAACCCTTGAGCTACAATAGTTTATTGACGATTTGGGAAATCGTGTACTTTCTAAAAAAATCGACCGGCCTTAAGCCTAATTTATGGCGACGAAGGTTTTCAATGCCGAGATCCATTTCCATGTTTAAGAAATTAATATTTTCTCGAACTGCCCTATCGGCAATAGTATGCGTCATGTAATCAAAAATAAATGGAATGCTGTAATCTACCTTAAGGTGATTCATAATGTAGTATTGCTTGTCATGAGAAGTGTGATATAAAAATACCGCGCAGAGGTTTTCATCTATATATAAACCTAAGTTCTTAATTCCCAGTTGCGGTGACTGAGACAATGTTTTTTTAATGGCATGGTGTTCGGTTTGATGGGGATCGTTATCTGAGCTGCGATTGGTCTCCCAGCTCAATATGGATTTTAGAATTTGGTCTCTTGCCTCTGGAGTAGAAGTGTCCAATTCCTTAATCTCAACTTTCCGATTCTCAACCTCACGCAGAAAACGCTTTACTTTTCTTCGAGTTCTACCATGGATGGGGTTCTCAAGGCTGGCCAAAGCCTGGCTATCCAAAATATATTCGTTGTAATCAAGCTCTTCTTCTATATCAAGTCCGTCTCGAAACTCGAGCTTGTCTACTACGAACTGAGGCACGTGGACCAATCTTACTGGATAACCGACTTTTTTCTGATGCTCAAGAAGAATTTTGACGGATTCATCCACTCTATTTTGACCAACCAGACTAAGCCCAGAATTTAACTCATCGAATGACTGGTAGTAACTGATAATCAGATTACCATTCAGTTCACAAACCTCAAGCTTGCCTTCTAAATTCCACCAGATATGCAAGGTGGCAAATGAAATGTCTGAAAAGGGAGGGTAAGACTGTACGAATCGCTCATATTCCTCTCTGTCATCAAGCGTCAAAGGCGTGAAATTTGGAAAAGAGGCTATCATCATTTCCAGTATAGATTAAGCCATTAGTATGTAAATGCTATCGCTTCTTGACATTGAGGAGCTTACAAGCATAATTAGAGGGAAGGCTTTACAAATCAAAATGAAAAACAAGCTTCAAATCCTTGTCACGGTAATTTTTTTAGCGTTTGTCGCATGGTGGATAAGCTTCCAGCATGTAGTTACTAAACAAGGAACGTCCGTACAATGGTTCGGGGGTACCTACGGTTCAGTGGCACTGATAGGTGCAGTTATTGGTTTTGCTGCTGCAAAGAAATGGGGAGGCTTTAAGACGGTCTTAGGCAGGGCATTAACGTTATTTTCTCTAAGTCTTCTTGCACAGGAGGCAGGACAATTAATCTATACTTATTATATCTACGGTGCCAAGATACAGATACCCTATCCATCTTGGGGTGACGTGGCATATTTTGGCAGCGTGCTCTTCTATATTGCAGCTGCCTTTTTCTTGGCGAGAGCGGCTGGCGTAAAGTATTCTTTAAAACAGAAGAAGTCTTATAAGTTTATTGCCACAGTGTTACCGTTAGTGCTATTAGTTGCTTCTTATTCGATCCTTCTGCACAATCATCACTACGATACTTCAAAGCCATTAACTGTCTTCTTAGACGTTGGGTATCCTGTAGGAGAGGCTATATACATCTCTATAGCTATAGTCGCCTTTTTGCTTTCGAGGAAGGCTTTGGGGGGAATGTTAAGGCCGGCCATTTTGCTCGTCTTGCTTGCCCTAGTTATTCAGTATATATCTGACTTCACTTTTGTTTACCAAAGCAGCCGTGGTACTTATCTGTCAGGAAAATTTGCCGACCTTTTCTATCTTATTGCGTACTTTGCCATGACAACCGCCCTTATCAGGTTCCACGTAGCTTACAAGCATATACAGAATCGGCCTGGGCTTCCTGTGAACAGTGCTCCTCCGCTGCAAACTACTAATAAAGTGGATGTCTAAGATGGATGTTTTTGGGCAGATAGTGGTCAAAATCATCAAGGCGCAAGAAGCCATCATCGGCCCGGTGGCGATCGAGCAGGCCCAGCGCGTGCCGCATCTCAAGATTGACTGGGACAAAAAAGAGGTCGACATCGACGGCGACAAAGTGCAGACCGTCAACGCGCTCGTCGATGTTTATCAAGAGCTTTTCGGCCAGATTTCCAAAGAGGTGTCCAAAGAGGCCGCCGCCCCCTTGCTCGGACAGGTACCCAGCGGCCAGCTGCCCGAGGCGCTTAAGTAGCGGGTAGGCGACTATGCCTGAAGATATAGAGGTGGAAAAAGAGCAAGCCGCTGAAAGTCTGCTCAAGGTGCCCTTCCAAAAACGCCGCCAGCTGGAGCGCGACCTCGAGCACATCACCGGCGAGATGTACCGGCGCAACCGCGAGCTGGCCGAAACCAACAAGACACTGACCCTGCTGCGCACGATTGATGCGCTGGTGCTAGAATCGCACGCCTCGCTCAAAATGGTCTGCGAGCACATCACCCAAGCCATCACCCAGGCAACTGACTACCCGTTCGTTGGTTTGCTGACACGCTCGGCGCATTCCAAAGACGAGCTGGTACTTTATGGCAGCAGCACCGGTGTCGGGCTCGGCAAAGACATCCAGACCGAACTGGTATTTGACAAGCCGCTCCACGTCAAGCTGACTTATCCCTGGTTTGACCAATTCACCAGCACCGACATGATTGATCTGGAGTCACTATCCGACGCAAACGTGGCGCGGTTCCTGGGATATTCGAAAAGCGACGTTAAACGCAAGCGCGGCGCCCTGCCGCTAAAAACGCTCTTCGTAATGAAGCTGGTCGCCAGGCGGCAAATCGCCGGCGTGTTAGTGGTCGGTTTCCTGTCGCCGATGTCACAGCTTAGCGAGGCCGACACGCGGCTGATGGACCGGCTGAGCGAAAGCATCGGCGTGGCTCTCGATAACAAATTGCTGTTCGAAGAGAACCAGCGCGTTTTGAAGCAGCTGAAGGAGTCGAACTCCAAACTTATGGCGCTCGACGAGGCCAAAGACGACTTCATCAGCATGGCCAGCCATCAGTTGCGCACGCCATTGACCAGCGTGAAGGGTTACATCAGCATGGTGCTGGAAGGCGATTCCGGCGAAATTTCAGAGCAGCAACACAAGTTGCTCAGCCAGGCCTTCAGCAGTTCGCAGCGCATGGTTTACATCATCGCCGACCTGTTGAACGTGTCGCGCCTGCGCACCGGTAAATTCGTCATGGAGCCGGTGCCGGTCAACTTGGCCGATATGGTCGAACAGGAACTAGCGCAACTGAAAGACGCGGCCGAAGTCCGCCAGCTGAAACTGGTTTATAAGAAGCCCAAAGATTTCCCGACATTGATGCTTGACGACACCAAGACCCGCCAGGTCATCATGAACTTCGTCGACAACGCCATCTATTACACGCCGAGCGGCGGGCGTATCAAGGTAGCGCTTGAAGACAAGGCGACGGCAATCCAGCTGCGGGTCGAAGACAACGGCATCGGCGTGCCTCACAGCGAAAAAGCCCACCTCTTCACTAAGTTTTACCGCGCGGCCAACGCCCGCAAAGCCCGGCCCGACGGTACAGGGCTCGGCCTCTTCATGGCCAAAAAAGTCGTAATCGCCCAGCACGGCACCATAATTTTCGACAGCCACGAGGGCAAGGGCAGTACTTTCGGCTTCACTTTGAACAAAAGTAAACTTGCTGTTCCGCCAGCTTAGTAAAATATTTCGTTGACTCCCTGGCGACTTTGGCGTCATGCTGTGTGCGAATAGCATAAGCATAGAGGGGGTTCTATGGGACAGGTCAGAAGATTCGGGGATTCGGTTCGCTTGGCATTCGCGACATTATTAACCATCGGCTCAGCACTGGCCATTGGCTTGAGCTCGTTCGGCAGCGCGGGGGCGACCGCCTTCAATAACGGCGGTATGGGGTGTAGCGTAGAAGGCTTGATGCCACTACGGAGCGCCTTCACAATTAGCGGCAACACGGCAACCACGCAGGTTCAAGTGAATGGCCCGGCCAGCTGTATGGAAACTGTGACCTTATCTTCGTGGAAGGCGCCCATCGGCAGCCCGAACTTCAGGCCTTTCCAGAACCAGCAGTTCGTGACCAGCCGGACGTTCACGCTCGGCCCGGGCACGCACAGCCTGTCGGTCATGGTCGACAATAGCTGTAGTTTCCAGGTGGATTTGCTGCTGGGGAGCAACCCGCGGAGCGCCACTGGCGATGCGAACTTCAGCCCGGACCAGGTGATCGGTTTCTTGCAGGTCAGTAACGGGGTTTGCCAGGCGCCGACGCCTCCACCCACTCCAACTCCGCCGGCTCCAACACCGACACCTCCGGCACCGACGCCTACTCCGCCGGCCACGACCACCACGAACAACGTCTGTAGCGGGGGCGTTTCGAACACCACCACGGCGGTAGCTTCGCAGGGCGGGAACTGCAGCACCAACACGACAGTCGTCCAGAACCAGACTCAGACGCCGGCACCACCGGCCACTCCAGCTGCTCCGGCCCAGAGCCAGACGCAGTCACAGTCAGCCAATGTCGCGGCCAGCGCCGGTACGGGCGGAACGGCCTCCAATACATCTGCAGCCCAGACCCAAGCGGTAACACCAGCAGTTACAACCAGTGCTGCCCCGGTCACGACATCAGCCGCTCCGACCAGCCTGGTCAACACCGGCCCGGCAACTATCGGCGGCATGATCGGCTTGTTTACCGGAGTCACCCTTCTAGGCACCTTCGCCTACGACATGTTCTTGCGCCGCAAGCTGGCCGCATAGCCACCGCACACCATAGTTGACAAAAATCAAAAACTTTGGTAATATATGTTCCACTATGTCTGTGGGCGAGATTCAGAACACCCCTAGTGCAGCCGACTCTTCTAATGAGTTCGCGCGGCTTGTTGAAGAGGAGCGCATCGCAAGAGTCCTTTCTGGCGAAGTTGTGGCGAGCATTGGCCATACTTCTATGGCAACTTCGGAGGAAGTGTCTACTAGTGAAACTCTTGAGCCGCACGTCGCACTTGTTCATTATCCTGCTGACAAAGAAGGCAACGTCCAAACCGCCATTGAAATCAATGGCCACTATGGCTCGCAACTTGACCTTTCCGAATACGTGGATTTTGAAAGCGACGATTGGCGCATTATTTTTGAAACGGCAAAAGGGAGTGAATATTGGTGTGCTCGGCCGGCCATTGATAATCGGCCAGGCTATCTAGTAGAGTTTGGGCAATCCCGCAAAAACGATCGGCTAGAAGGTTTTTACCTGAGCAAGGGTGAAAAGCTTGCGCCATTCAGTTTCCGTAACAAAAAAATGACGGTTACTGCTACTGATGGAATTGGCCCGGTTGCCAAAGTAACTGTACTTGGCAAAGAATACCCGGCAGATGAAACTCCTGAATTCGAAGAGGGAACACTACGAGAAGATTTCATTTTCCTTACTTTATGGCAAAACCTGAACGTCTGGGAGCACAAAGCTGCCTACGCCGAATGGGAAAAGCAAGAACAAG
>DATIHM010000072.1:0-3062 GCA_035480695.1 Candidatus Saccharimonadia bacterium | reverse complement strand
TCGAGCAAAGACTTTACGATCGATACCACCAATCAATTCCATTAGATTGACACACCTAGCCTAAGCCGCTAAAGTTTGAGCCCAAGCGGAGTTCTTTGTCAGATTGGAGGCGAGATGCCTTTAGTAGGGTTGCCTCGCCGGACCATGGGCGAGGAGAACGAATACGGCTTTGTGGCGCTGGTGAATGGCGAGCCCAACGCGGACCGAACCACCGAGTACATCGCAAAGATTCGGCCAGTAAGCTGGCTGTATGCCGGTGCCCGGTTCTGGTGCGAGAATGGCTGCTGTTACTACCAGGACATTAACGAGCATCCGGAATGCACGACGCCGGAGTGTCTGACGGGTAAGCAGGTGGCTGGCTATAGCCGTTGGTCTGAGTATGCTTTGGCCGATCTAGTAGGCGCGGCTTTAGTCGGTGCGCCCAAGAGCCACAAGCTGCTTTTGGTCAAAAACAACGTATCGGTGGCGAGCAACAAGACCTACGGTTGTAACGAAAACTACCTGACGCAGCGGCAGCTGAGCTTTGATGACGTCATCGCTCCCAAGCTGATGGCGTTTCTGGTGACTCGCATCCTGTGGGCCGGCGCTGGCAATGTAGTGGCCACCCGCAGCGGTGGCTGGCGGCTGGAAGTGTCGCAACGGGCCAGACATTTGCAGGCGGACGTGAGCTTCGGGACCACCACTGCGACCGCTAGGGCGATCGTCAACACTCGCGACGAGCCTTTGGCCGACAAGGAGTTGTACCGGCGATTGCATCTGATCTGCGGTGATGTCAACGTACTGTGGACGCCGAGCTGGCTGAAGTACGATATTATGGCGCTGATGCTGCTGATGCTGGAGAATAATGAATTGAGGCACGTTCCGAAACTAGCCGATCCGGTAAGCAGTCTACACAGGTTGAGCCGTGACTGGAACACCTCGCTGCAGCTCGATGATGGAAGCACGACAAACGCCGTAGCTATCCAGCGTTTCTATCTAAAGTGCGCCTGGGATTTCGCGGCTAAGCATGGTCTGACTGACCAGAAGGAAGCGCTGTCGCTGCTCGGTGAGATCCTGGACAACTTTGCGAGCAAGGATCTAGACGCCAATATCGGCCAGGTAGACTGGGTTACCAAGGGTCTGCAACGTCTGAAGTCCAAAACCGGCCAGCGGCTGACCCTCAAGCAAGCCCAGGCCAAGGATCTCGACTACCACGTAGTTTGCGGCGGCAAAGGCAGTATGCAGGTCGTGCGAGAGCTCTACGACCCGCCGGAGACAGCTGAGTGGGTGGCCCGGTGCGCGACGGCAGCACCCAATAATCGGGCCGCAGCACGGACACGTTTTGTAAAAGCCGCTCGTAGCAGCAAGCGCAATGTCACGGTTAATTGGGAGCGACTGGCGGTTCAAAAGCCTGCTCTCAAGGGTGAAGACAACGGCTGGTGGTTTGTCGAGGTAAAGGATCCTTTCCAGAACAAAAACCGCGCGGTCGATGAACTGATCAAACGGCTGTAATCTGGCCCGGGAGTTTCGATTCCTGGGCCAGAAATTTATCTTGACAATTCGGTTTTTGTTCGGTTATGCTTAAGGTAGATAAACAAAGGAGGGTGAAATGTCAGAACCCTTAACTAAGCGCCAAAAAGAAATATTAGACTACGTCACTCAGTATATTGAGATGCACGGCTATGCGCCGAGCTACCGCGAAATTGCCGAGTACTTCAAGATGGGTTCGGTCGCCACCGTCGCCGAGCACGTCGAGAATCTTGTCACCAAGGGCCTTTTAAGCAAGGGCGACAACGAAGCTCGCTCGTTGCAGCTGGTACGCCAGTCAGACTTCGAAGACGAGCGCCACGTCGGCTTGCCCATTCTGGGACTAATTGCCGCCGGCCAGCCAATTGAAACGCTGCAAGGCCACGCAGAAACGCTCGAGGTGCCACCGTTTATGGTCGGCCGCAAACACAGTTACGTCCTGCAGGTTAAAGGCGACAGCATGATTCAGGATGGCATCTTTGACGGCGACTACGTGGTGATCCAAGAGAAGCAAGTGCCCAATAACGGCGAAATGGTGGTTGCCTTGGTTAATGGCAGTGAAGCTACCTTAAAGCGCTACTACAAAGAAAAAGACCACATTCGCCTACAGCCTGCCAACGACGCCTACCAGCCGATTATCATCAAGCCCGGCACACCAATCCAAGTTCAGGGCGTGTGCATCGGAGTGATCCGTAAGTATTAGTTACCCAGCACGCAGATAAGTTAAAAGAATAGGAGGGAAGTATCGAAGTTCCATGGCCAGCACTAGGAGCTAGTCTCGCTGGCTCCCAAAAGTCCGTAATAAAAGAGCAGAGTTACCGCCGGCAAGCAAGCAACTCTGCAGAGATCAGAACCTTGCGGCTCTGTCTGTTATCTTATCAGACCAGTAGCCTAACGCCAAGGTTGAACATAAGGAGGATAACATGAACCGAACAAAACTTAAGCTCAGAGCCAGAGCCTTTGCTCCTACCCGAGCATACGATTTACTCCACTACGAAATACTGCAAACTAGACGTGAACGTGTACCACTGACGGCCGGACAGTTAGCTAAATTACATTTAAAGGAGATTTAAAATGAGCAAGCGAACACTTAGACGGCGCTATCGTCGCATATTAGCTGCCTATAAGTACGACCCGGGCTACGCACCGGTCAAGTACTAAGCATCACAAAGCCCAGCACACCACACAAAACGACGCCCGACGGCGTCTTTTTGATTTATAAAAAATCCTTTCGCAAAGAGCAAATCTTCCAGTTAAGAGATTAAGCATAAGCGTTTTGAATAAATAATTTACTCAAACCAGACAAGCTTAAGCATTGCTATTCGAACTGCGTAAGACTAAGATTTTCGCACGTGAAGTTGCACCTTCAAAGGGGTTGAAATGACAGCACCCGTACTAGTCACGCCACTACCAAGTAGACAAAGGCTGAATCGCTTGGCCGCCGGCTTGTTTACCGGCTTGCCGTTTGCTTTTGCCTTGACCGCCGTCGCCTGGCGGCTGTTTTGGGGCTACGGGGCTAGCTGGCTCGACCTGTCGTTGCTGGCTGGTTTCTACCT
>DATIHM010000071.1:0-14686 GCA_035480695.1 Candidatus Saccharimonadia bacterium | reverse complement strand
GCTCAAGCATCGGCATCGGCCGGGCGACCAACGAAGCAGAGCTACACAATGCACTCGAGGTTGCGGCGCACTACGACGACAGCGTCTTGGTAGAGGAAGAAGTCCAGAACCTGATTGA
Organism: Candidatus Saccharimonadia bacterium; assembly: GCA_035480695.1. GTDB lineage: Bacteria > Patescibacteriota > Saccharimonadia > Saccharimonadales > UBA4665 > DATBED01. The sequence goes on along the minus strand of DATIHM010000071.1, from coordinate 14,568 downwards.
GGTCACGTTGCCGATCATGGGCAACGAGCGGCCGCAGCCAGCGCTGCTCGAACAGCCGATGACCAAACCCGAAGATTTCTTTGATTTCGAAACCAAATACATGCAAGGCGGCAAGAAGGGCAAGGGCAAAAGCGGCGCCAAAGGTTCGCAAGGCTACAGCCAGATTCCGGCCGACCTGCCCAAAGACCTCTATGCTAAAGCCGAAAAGCTAGGTCTGGACGTTTACACTACGCTTGGTTGCAGCGGCATTGCCCGTGTCGACATGCTCATCGACGGCAAATCCCAAAATGTCTACTTCAACGAGGTCAACCCACTGCCCGGCGACCTCTACGCCCACAACTGGAACCGCGCCGGCGTCAGCAACGTCGAGCTGGTGCAGAAACTGGTCGGCTTCGCCAAAGAACGCCACGCCGCCCGCCAGGTACTAACCACGACCTTTAACACCAACTACCTGCAACAGTTCTGAAACAGATGTGATATCATAAGTTATGACGACTCAAAACCGGGTAGCCATCCTAGATGCCGGTGGGCAGTACATAGATCTCGTGCGCAAAGCGGTGGAACGGCAGGGCATTCCGGCAGATGTTTTGCGTCTGGCGACTCCGCCCAGGGAACTTGAGGGCAAATACGGCGCGATTATCATTTCCGGTAGCCCGGCTAGCTCGCACGCCGAGGCGGCTCCCAAAACCGACCCCGACATTTGGAAAACCCCTTTGCCTCTGCTCGGTATCTGTTATGGGATGCAGTTCATGGTGGTGGCGAACGGTGGCGAGGTTGCCAAGAACGCCATCCGCGAGGATGGGCGTGTCACAACCCATGTGGACGTTTCCCACCCGATTTTCAAAGGCACCAAGCAGGATTTCACTGGCCTGTTCACGCACGGCGATTTCGTTAAAAGCGTGCCAGAAGGTTTTGCGGTGCTCGGCTCGCACAAGCTCAGTGACGGCGCCACCGCCTATTCGTCAATCGCTAGAGGCAACAAGATAGGCGTGCAATTCCACCCGGAAGTTTTCGACGATACGCCGCAAGGTTACCAGGTTTTCAAGAATTTTTTGGAGGATGTCGCCGGACTTAAGCCAGACCTGGCATTCCGCACCAAGCAACTCAAGGCGATGATTACCGGCAAGCAGGAGCAGCTCAAAAAGATGGCGGGCTACCGTTCGGTGATTGCTTTCGTCAGCGGCGGCGTCGACTCGAGCGTGGCGGCAACGCTGGCAGCCGGTGTTCTCAGCAAAGAGCTGCTTCATTATTTCTACATCGACAGCGGTTTCATGCGCGACGAAGACGACCAGGTAATCGAATCGCTGCAGGCCGCCGGCCTGCCTGTTGAGAAGGTCGACGCTGTCAGTAAGTTCGAGCAGGCCCTGGGAAATACCACCGACCCCGAGCAGAAGCGCAAAATCATCGGCAAAGTGTTCGTAGACATCCAGAACGGGCTGGTTGCCAGCCTCGAGCTCGAAGAGGCGCTGCTGCTCCAAGGTACCAATGCCGCCGACCGCATCGAGAGCGGCCACAGCACCGGCGACGCCCACACCATGACCATCAAGACGCACCACAACCAGGTCAAGGAAGTGCAGGAATTGAAAGCCGCCGGCCTGCTGCTTGAGCCGCTTGACGACCTTTTCAAAGATGAGGTGCGCGAACTCGGCCGCCAGCTCGGATTGCCAGAAGAGCTGGTGCGACGCCAGCCGTTCCCGGGGCCTGGCCTGGCCATCCGCATTATTTGTGCTGATAAAGATGACGTCGAAACGCCCGCCGGTGAATCCGAAATCCAGCAATTCCTCGACAAGAATTATCCTGGCGTCAAAGCTAAGCTGCTGCCAGTGCGCAGCGTCGGTGTCGGCGGCGATGAGCGTTCGCACCTGTCTGTCGTGGCGCTGGAAGGCAAGCTGGATTCTGAGAAGCTCACTAAACTCGGCACCGACCTGCCAGCCCACTTCCGTGATACGGTTAACCGCGTGGTTTATGCGCTCGGCCCGCAACCTTTGGCCGGACTTTCGCAAACCAAAACGTTACTGAGCACTGACGTGCGGGCCCAGTTGCGCCTGGCCGACCGCATCGTTTTCGAAGAGATGCGCGAGCACAAGCTGCTCGACAAAGTCGCGCAGTTCCCGGTCGTCTTGCTGCCATTGAGTTTCGACCGACCAGGCCAGCGTTCGGTCGTGCTCAGGCCGGTCGCAACCAGCACCTTCATGACTGTCCAGGCCGTGCTGCCTGGCCAAGGCCTGCCGGAAGAGTTTTTCCAAGCTGTCACCAAGCGAATCCTCGCTGAAGACACGAATATCTCGCAGATTTTCCTCGACCTGACCAACAAACCGCCCGCCACTACCGAGTGGGAATAGCCCTTATGCTTGCAAAGCACACGAAACAAAACGAAAATACTCATTATGAGCGAAAGATGTTCGAGCCAATGCCCTGAAATAAAAGAAGCCGGGCTGTCATTGGTAATGATGCGCTATACGCTAGTTGCTGAACCTGTCGCTGCCTCTGCACGCTGGAAGAAACTTGTTTTAACCAGTAAGGAATGCGACGGCCCAAAGCAGTTAGCCACACAAGAGGCCCTTCCATTTTCTAAGCTCAGGGGGTGGTTAGGCATGCAAACCACCAGAGAAACTACTAAATTAATCTGCTGCAACCCCTATTTGCAAGCCATAAACGAAGATCCAACAACCGCTATCAACTAAAAGCTTAACGGCTCCTCATAAGTTATAATTCTATAAATAGTTGATACGGAGCATAGTTTGCAGAGATACAATCCGAAGGAAATAGAGCCGAAGTGGCAGAAAATTTGGGATGAGACCGGCACCTACACGGCCGACCTGAACAGCCCGAAGCCCAAATACATCGCCATGAGCATGTTCAACTACCCGAGCGGCAACCTGCACATCGGCCACGCCATGAACTACACCATCTCTGACGTCAAGGCACGCTTCAAGCGGCAGCAGGGCTTTGAGAGCTACCATCCTGTCGGGTGGGATTCTTTTGGGCTGCCCGCCGAAAACCGTGCGCTTAAAGAAGGAATCAGCCCTCAAGAGAGCATGGCGCAACTTATCCCTGAATACCACAAAGCCTACAAGGCCATGGGCTGGAGCAACGACTGGGAGAAGGAAATCGCCACCCACCAGCCGGAGTATTACAAGTGGACGCAGTGGATTTTCAGCGAGATGTATCGCAACGGGTTGGCTTATCAGGATTCGCGGCTGCAGTGGTGGTGTCCCATCGACAAGACTGTGCTGGCCAATGAACAGGTGATTGACGGCAAATGCTGGCGCCATGACGGGCCCGACGACCCACCAGCCGAGAAGAAGGAAATCAAGCAGTGGTTTTTCAAGATTACCGACTATGCCGACGAGCTGCTAGACGCAATCGACGGCCTGGACTGGACAGAAAGTGTCAAACTGGCCCAGCGTAACTGGATTGGCCGCAGTGAGGGCGCCGAAGTCTCATTCAAGTTGAAAGACCTGGATAATAAACTTCAGGTTTTCACCACGGCGCACGACACGATTTATGGTGTGACCTTCATGGTGCTAGCGCCCGAACACGAGCTGGTCAGCGCTATAACTACAGATGAGCAACGCGAAGCGGTTGAAAATTACGTCGTAGCCGCTGAAAAGAAAACCGAAGTCGAGCGCCAGGCCGATAAGGACAAGACTGGTGTCTTCACCGGTGCCTACGCCGTGAACCCGGTCAATGGCAAAGAAGTGCCGATCTGGGTGGCCGACTACGTGCTGGCAGGCTATGGCACCGGCGCCATCATGGCCGTGCCTGGCGAGGACGGCCGCGACCACGAGTTCGCCCAGAAGTTCGGCCTGGAAATCATCTACACTACCGAGCAGCAGGAGTTCGTGCCTTACGAAGACATCAAGGCTGCGCCCGATAAGTCCAAGCTGGCTAATTCGGATGGCTTTGACGGAATGAGCTTTGCCGAGGCGAGGCCGAAAATCCTGCAGAAACTCGTGGGGTCAGGCGCCGGCTCAGCTAGAGTGAACTATAAAATGCTCGATTGGAGCGTCAGCCGACAGCGTTATTGGGGCGCGCCGATTCCCATCATCCACTGCCCGAAAGACGGCGCCGTGCTTGTGCCCGACGAGGACTTGCCGGTGATTCTGCCAGAGCTGGATGACTTCTCGCCGACCGGCGACGGCCGCAGCGCCCTGGCGCGCGCCACCGACTGGCTGAACGTCAAATGCCCGCAGTGTGGCGGCCCGGCCGAGCGCGAGACCGACACCATGGACACTTACGTCGACAGCGGCTGGTACATGTACCGCTACATGGATCCGCACGACCAGCAACAGGCTTTCAGCCCGGAGTTGGCCAAAAAGTGGGAGCCGATTGATTTTTATAACGGCGCCGACCATGCCACCGCGCACCTGTTGTATGCCCGTTTCATCGGCCATTTCTTTAAGAAACTCGGCCTGGTCAATGAGCCCGAGCCGTTCAAGCAGTTCCTGTTCAACGGGAAAGTGACAGCCCACGACGGTACCATGTTCAGCAAGAGCAAGGGCAATGGCGTCGACCCGCTGGAAATTATTAACCAAGGCTACGGCGCAGACGCGCGGCGCACCTACCTGATGTTCGCGGCGCCGCTGGAGATTTGGGCCCGTTGGGATCCGCAAGGCGTGCCTGGTACGCACCGCTTCCTAAGCCGCGTCTGGCATCTGGTCCAGGAGTACCTAGAGGCTCAGCCGGCCGAAACGCCCGAGGCACAGCAGCGCGAACTGAAGCGCGCCACCCATGCCATGATTAAGAAAGTCACTGAAGACCTCGAGGCCAACCGCTACAACACGGCCATCGCCGCCGCCATGGCCTGCACCAACGATTTTTACAAGCTGAAAGAAACCGGGTTCGGCCAAAACGAGGTTTGGAAAGACGCGCTGGCCAGCCTGGTCGCCTGCATCGCGCCGTTCGCACCGCACATCAGCGAGGAGCTATGGCACCAGCTGGGCCATTCCAGCACCGTGCACCGCGACACCTGGCCGAAGTTCGATGAAAAATATCTGGCGACGGATGAAATCACCGTCGCCATCCAAGTCAACGGCAAACTGCGCGGCGAGGTTAAGGTCGTGGTTGAGGCAACTGAAAACACCGTGGTCGAGGCCGCCAAAGCCGACCCGAAAGTGGCCGCCCACCTAGAGGGCAAAGCAATCCGCAAAACAATCTACGTCAAGGGCAAGCTGGTCAACTTCGTCGTCTGACTATTCCCAGATTTCCCAGCTACCGGGTAAGCGCAAATGCGGCGACATTTCGTGCTGGCGCAAATTATATTCTTTGCCGATGTTATCGAGAGCATGGTTGAGGGCATGGCTCAAGCCTTGTCCGTCGGCTGATTGTTCATTTCGAGGTACGTCATTTGCCTTAGGGGGAAATTCCAGGCCTGCAGCAGTGAGCACGCCAGCACCGGCCACAATCGAAAGTCCGACGCGGGTCAACTGTTTCAGCCTGTCTCCTCCGAAATGCATAAATTTATTCTGAATAAACATTGCTATAAAGTCAAATATTCATAATTAAAGGCTTTAGCGGCTTGACTACTTGAGAAAACAGATTGGATTTGCTAGCATAGAAGTAAGTTTTGTCAGTAAAGAAAAGGAAATGTCCCAATGGGAAAGCCTAAGAAGCGAACCAGCCCGCGCAAGACGGGCACCCGCCGCAGCCATTTGGTGCTGAAGCTGGCGCGTAAAGTGAACGCCAAGTCGCCTGTCAAAGTGCGCACAACCAAGCGAGAATCCGCCAAAGTCGCTTAACCTGTCTGGGATTTAACAATATGGCCTCGAATCGACACCTCGGTCGCATCATCGCTCTCCAAACCCTGTACGAGCAGGAACTTCGGCATGAAGCAGAAGACGCCAGTCTCGACGTCAAAGAGGTCCTGGAGCGCAACATCGCTCGCTACCAGGAGATGATTGACGACGTGGCCTTCATCAAGAAACTGGTCGATGGCGTCACCAAGCAGGCCGCCAAGCTTGACGCCAAGCTACAGCCGGTGGCGCCGGAATGGCCTATCGAACAGATTGCTCGCATGGACCGGCTGGTGCTGCGCATCGGCCTCTGGGAGCTCGAAAACGAGAACGACGTGCCCCCCAAAGTCGTTATCAATGAAGCGGTCGAGCTGGCCAAAGCCTTCGGCGGCGACAATTCGTCAAAGTTTATCAACGGTGTGCTCGGCACGTTGCTTAGGCAGATTGAGGGCGAGAGCGCCAAACCGGCTGCCAAAGCGAAGCCTAAGCCGAAGGCTAAAGCCACGCCTAAAACCGTGGCCAAGCCGGCCAAAACCTCAGCCAAATCCAAGAAAGTCAGTAAAAAATAGGTAACGTTGTGAAGAAGCCGAATCCGATAAAGGGAATCAAGAAGCTGGCGCGTGTACGCCGGCCGGTGATTGACGAGGTTGTACGCGAGACCACGTCGGGCGGCGTCGTTTTCCGCCGTGCCAAATCCGGCGAGCTGCAGATCCTGTTGATGCAGGATGCCAAGAACCGCTGGACGATTCCCAAAGGCCACGTCGAGCCGGGCGAAGACCCGGGCGCCACCGCCGAGCGTGAAATCCGCGAAGAGACCGGCCTGCAGGACATGGAGGTCTTCAGCTGGCTGGGCAAGGTGAACTTCCGCTACCGTCGCGGCCACACGCTGGTGCTCATGACGATGCACATCTACCTGGTCGAAGGCCAGGGCAACACCGACAAGCTGCACCCCGAGGATTGGCTGAACGACATCAAGTGGCTGCCAGCCAGCGACGCCGTCGACAAAATCGCCTACGACGACATCGGCAAACTCATCCTGCTCGGCATGAAAAAGGTCCGGGAGGGCAAACTCTAGACCGATGGACACTTCTGCCTATACCGCCTTTGCCCGCGAGAAGCTACATGCCACGTTCAACGACACCGGACTGCTGCTGATGGCCTTCACGCACCGCTCGTACCTTAATGAGCACCGCAATTCCGGCCTGGAGCACAACGAGCGCCTGGAATTTCTGGGCGACGCCGTGCTCGAGCTGGTCGTAACGGAGTACCTCTACACCAGTTATCCTGACCCGGAAGGCATCCTGACCAACTGGCGCAGTTCGCTGGTGCGCACCGAAAGCATCAGCGCCGCCGCCTCTAAGTTCGGCTTTGAGCCGCTGTTGCGCCTCAGCCGCGGCGAGAAGCGCGGCACCGACCGCGCCCGAGCCCAAATCCTAGCCAATGCTTTCGAAGCCGTCATCGGCGCGCTCTATCTTGACCAAGGTTACGAAGCCGCCAAGGTTTTCATCACCGAAAGCATCCTCAGCACCTTCAACGACATCTTAGAGAGCGGTTCGTGGATGGACCCCAAATCTCACCTGCAAGAATTGGCCCAGAGCAAAGAGACTGCCACACCGGTCTACAAAGTCATGAGCGAAGAAGGCCCCGACCACGACAAAATCTTCACCGTCGGCGTCTACGTTTCCGGCCAGATGCGCGGCCAGGGAACAGGCCCGAGCAAACAGGCCGCCCAGCAAAAAGCCGCCGAAGCCGCCCTCGCCTTCTACAGCCAAAAAAATTAATAATTATAAACTGCTTTTGCTTGCAAATCAGAGCTTTTGCAATACAGTAATTTAGAGAGGATATTATTTTGAGAGGCCAGCATTTATACGAATCAATGATAGGTCATGATATGCGTATTAGGGAGCAGGAAGCTTCGGAGGAAGCAAGCGCTCTCGCACATACACAGACCAAAGAACGTCTGCGACAGCCTTTCAATGACTTAAAAGCGTCAAATTCAGCCGCACTTAGTGTAGTTCGAGAACTAACATCGGGTCGTCAAAAGTGGCAAACTAATATAAACAGGTATGGGGACGGACAATTATACCCGGTCGAGGTACAGAGTTTTCCTGTTGTGCTGGAAAGAGCGCCTAAAACAGCGTTAACACCCAACTATTTTGCTGTGTGTGTAGGGTCGAATGTACAATCCCCTTCAGGACGTGCCATATTTGGGTTTGCTCGATTTACCTTCGCGCTTGTGCCAGAAGGTAGAGTTCCTGAATTCATCGAGAGTGATAGATATCCATTAGCACTCTTAGGGGATCCGAAGGCTATCACTCGAACTAAGGATTACTTGTCCGAAAATGCCATAGATCATATCAGCGATCGTGCTTGGCGCCTAGAAGGAAATGGCCTTTTTTGGCGACGAGCTTATAATCGATTACTTAAAGAGACTGCGAATGAAGTACATCAGTTTGAGCATGATGTAGCGTGGATAAGTGAAGCTGTCGCTGACACTCACCTCAATCCACATCTTTATCCTAAACCCGACATTGTTTAAAGTGATGAAAGTTGTGATTCTTCTCCGTTGACAACAGAGACGCTAATCTGTAAAATGAGCAGATTGTCTTTATAAGCTTTAACCATAGAGACTAAGGAGTTTAAATGTTAGTTATCCGCATGCAGCGTACTGGCCGTAAAGGCCACGCCATGTTCCGCGTCGTAGTCCAAGACTCTCGCCGGACCCCGACTAGCGGCAAGATTGTCGCCTTCTTGGGAAGTTATGACCCTCATAGCAAATCAGTCAACCTCAACAAAGAAAAGGTCAGCTTTTATTTGGAACACGGCGCCCAGCCATCCGACCGCGTAGCTGCTTTGTTGAAAGCAGAAGGTATCAAGCTGCCCAAGTGGGTCAGCCAGCCGGCCAAGAAGGAGCGCGACACACGTAACCCGGACAAGCGACGCAGTACGCGGCCGCCCGAGCCCGAGGCTCCGGCAGAAGAAGCCCCTGTCGCCGAGGAAGCCGCACCGGCCGAAACTCCGGCCGAGGAACCAGCTCCGGCTACTGAGCCTGTAGAAGAGACCGCCGCTGAAGAACCGGCTGCCGAGCCCGAAGCTCCAGCCGAAGAAAAACCTGAAGAATCCGCTCCCGAAGCCGAAAAAGAAGCTTAGTCCCGACAAAAGCGCCGTGAAATATCGCACACACGACGCCTTACATTTTGCTATAATACCCAGAACCAGTTAGTTAAACCCGAGGAGCCTGTTACGTGAGTGACATCGACCAACAGTTCATCGAATACGTTGTCAAATCGCTGGTTGGGAAGCCTGAAGCCGTAAAAGTTGAGCGCCGAATTGATGAGAAGGGCGTTTTGCTCGAGTTGACAGTCGACCCAGAAGATTTGGGGCGTGTCATCGGCAAGAGGGGCGCTACTGCCCAAAGCCTGCGTACACTCCTGCGCGCACTTGGGACCAAGAATGATGCCCGTTATAACCTCAAGATTATCGACAATGGCAACGGGGCACCTTCCCATTCCGACAATCCTAGGCCCGTGTCCAGGCAAGACGACACGAAAGCTGACGCCGACGACGACCAAGCAGTCGTGTCCGATGAAGAACCGGCTAACGAACCAGAGCCGGCCGATGAGCCGCCTGAAGAACTTCCAAAGAAAACCTCCGACGAAGGTGCCAGCGACCGCTTGGCCCAGACCCGCCAGGAGCTGGCCGACCTCGACGACCTCGATGTGTAACCCTTGAGAATCCGTTTAGATTCCGCTATAGTTACTGCCAGTCGACAGACTTTAAAATAAAAAGCTCGTGCGAGCCATCGTTAGATGCGAGAGCTTTATGTGACAAAGCAACCTCTCTAGCGGAGGTTGTTTTGGTTTAGATTAGAATGGAGACAGATGAGAATCCAGGTCATTACACTTTTCCCGGAAATGTTCAGCGGCGTGCTCGGTGGCAGCATGCTCTGGAAAGCCCAGGACCGCGGCATCGTCAGCTACGAGATGGTCGATTTGCGCCAGTTCGGGCAGGGTCCACGCAAGCAGGTCGACGACACGCCTTACGGTGGCGGCGACGGCATGCTGCTGATGGTCGAGCCGCTCGTCAAGGCGATTGAGCTGGCCAAGTCGAAATCGCCCGACGCCCAAGTGCTGCTGCCGACGCCGCGCGGCAAACTTTATAAGCAATCCGACGCCAAGCGGCTGGCCGCCCAACACAGCGACCTGATCATTATTTGCCCGCGCTATGAAGGCTACGACGAGCGCATCACCGAATGGGTCGACAAGAGTTTCCGTATCGGCAACTATGTGCTCACGGGCGGCGAACTGCCGGCCATGGTGCTGATTGACTCGATCGTGCGGCTGCTGCCAGGCGTGCTCGGCGGCGAGACGTCGTCCGAAATCGAATCTTTCCAACAGGATGACCTGAGCGTCGAATTCCCACAGTACACGCGGCCAGAAGAGTTCAGGGGGCACAAGGTGCCCGACGTGCTGCTTAGCGGCCACCACGGCGAAATCGAGGCCTGGCGCAAGTCGCAAAACCGGCCAGCCGGCGAATAATTATTTGACGTTCAGCAGTTTCGGTAACTTGAGCGGAATGCCAAGCAGTGCAGGCTTAGCCTGGTTGGCAGGCGCCGACTGCAGCGAGTTGCCGGAGTCGTCCGGCGCTTGCCCCTGGGAAACAACGACAGGGGTGTCGCTAGGTATGCTCGACGGAGTGCCCGGGCTGCCTTGCGCGGCAGAGCTGCCGGCCGAAGAGGTCGGCATCAGGCTGAGCTTCTGCAGCTGCGTAAACGGAATGGCTGGTAAATTATCTGTTTCAGTCTTGTGATAAGCGGATTTGGACTTGTTATCCGCAGTGTTTCCGTACGAACTGTGGTTCCCGTCGGCCATGACATAGCTGAAGCAAAAGATGGTCACTGCGACTAGGGGAATGCCTACCAGGATACGGTGTGTCTGCATGCGATTATAGTTTTTAACACTGTACGTCGACAAACCGCCCCCTATTTAGACTAATGATTCTAATTATGTTATTAGATTTGTGTGTTCAGAGACTGTAACCATTCTAACATAAGGCTAGCTAGGCTTTGGCGGGCAAGCGGACCCTGAAGCAGGTTCCGGCCGAGGGTGAACTTTCAACCGATATTGAGCCTGAAAAATCATCCGTTACATACTGGTTCACTATGGCAAGCCCTAAGCCTAGGCTGTCGCCAACCTTTTTTGTCGAATAAAATGGCTCGAAGATTTTCGGCTGGTTTTCAATTGGAATGCCTTTACCCCAGTCCCTTAACTCAATCAGCAGCTCCCTGGGCTTGAGCTTGATAGCGACTCGCACCAATCTGTTTGAGGCGTCGGTTTTGTCATAGGCCTGGATGGCGTTTACCACCAGATTCGTGAGCAGTTGTTGGAATTTAATCGGGTCGCCGAAAAGTTTGCAGCGGGGTGTTTCAGAAAATTCCAGCCTGACATCTGCCCGGTCAGCCAACGGCTCAATCAGCCGTTTCACATGATTGATCTGCGCGCCCGGACTGAAAGCCACAGGGCTTCCGGACGCAAGGATTTGCCGGCGGGCTGCCTCGACATAACTTTTCAGGGTATGGATGTTATGCCAAGCCCGTCGAGCTGTGGGTGAATCGTTATATGAGGCTTCGAGGTTGATCAAGGCTGCGCTGAGCGGGTTGCTGAGTTCATGTATCAGTGTAGCGCTGAGGCGTCCCAGCTCCGCAAACCGCTGCAACTCAGTGGCTTCCAGCTGGTCGGCATCCATAACGCTATTTCACCTCTTGTTTGATGGCTGAGAGCTCAAGTTTGTACCCCAGGCCATGCACCGTGTGGATGACAGGCAGTTCGAATGGCCGGTCGACTTTGTCGCGAAGGTGCTTGATATGGACATCGATCGTATTTGTCCAAATCTCGTCGGATTGCCAGGCAAAGCGACCCAGGGTGGCCCGGCTGACCACTGAGCCGGCATTCTCCATCAGGCACTCAAGCAGGGCGAATTCCTTGCGTCGCAGGCTGATGCTGACACCGTCCCGGCTGACTTCACGGTTCTGGCGATTGAGCTCCAGTCCGCAGGCTGACAGCTGGGCAGTAGGCACCGAAAAGATCTGCTGATTCGGCCTGGTCAATACCCGAAGCCTGGCCTTTAATTCACCCAAGCTGAAAGGCTTCGTGAGGTAGTCGTTCGCCCCGGCATCGAGCAGCGTGATTTTGCTCATGACGCTGGCTTCGCCGGTCAATATTAAAATGGGAGCCTGAAGCCCCCTCTCGCGTAGTTGTTGGCAGATTGCCAGTCCTGGTAAATCCGGCAAGTTGAGGTCGAGCAGGATTACGTCATAGTTGTCGTTATCTGTTTTATAGATTGCCAAGCGTCCGGTGAAGGCCGTGTCAACTTCGTAACTGCTTTGCAAAGCCGACACTAGCGCGCCCGATATGCTGCGGTCATCCTCTACCAGTAAAACCCTCGGCAAAGTCTGCATAAGCCCCATAATTGCATAAAGTTATTAAATAAAAATTAAATCTTAAAATTTTTGCAATGTTAACCCGGACTTGCAGATTTGTCCATAGTATTTTTTACTTGGTTATGCTTTTTTGGAAAAGCGACGTTCGACTTCGGGCCAATTCACGACATGCCACCAGGCCTTGATGTAATCGCCGCGGTTGTAGGTGTAGTCGAGATAGTAGGCGTGCTCCCAGACGTCGAGGCCGAGCAGTGGTTCGGGGCCGCCCGTCATTAGGGGCGAATCCTGGTTCGGGCTGGTTGCTATGGAAAGGTCGGGCTGCAGCCACGCCCAGCCACTGCCGAAGACGCCCAGCGCTTTCTCGCCGAAAGCGTCCATGAAGCCCTGGAAGCTGCCGTATTTTTCCTTTATGCCATCTGAAAGAGCGCCTGAGGGCTCGTTGCCACCTTCGGGCGACATCCATTGCCAGAAGTTAGTGTGGTTGTAGTGGCCGCCGCCATGGTTGCGGACGGCGGTGCGGATGGCCTCGGGCGCATCGTCTAGGTTGCGGATCAACTCTTCTATGGATTTGGCTTGCAGCTCAGGAGCCTTCTCGAGCGCGGCGTTCAGCTTGTCGACGTAGGTCTGGTGGTGCTTGCTGTGGTGCAGCTCCATGATGTTCTTACTGATATATTTGCCGAGCGCGTCGTAGTCGTAATCCAAATCTGGTAGCGTGAACATGAATCCTCCTTAATGAATATTTAATGACTATTGTAAGGCTTTGGCGCCGTCAGTCCGTAATATATTTCATGAGCGTCGGCCAGGTCAGCCTTCCCCTGGCGGTCTATTAGACTATATAATGAAGTAATGAAAGCATTAATCATCGACACTGCTGAGCAGCCATGGGAAGAATCCCGCGGTTTTACTCTAGTAGATAGTGAAAAACCGACCCTGGATGAAGCAAGTAACCCGGCCGACGCCGCCTCTGTAATTATCAAACTGAAATATGCCGGAGTCTGCGGCACAGACCGCGGATTATGGTATAGGACAGCCTTCAAAGACCTTTTTACCAGGTCGCTCAAGGCCGAGGGCAAGACACGCCGGATAGTCGGCCATGAGTTCGTCGGTGAAATCGTCGAGGCTGGCTCGATGGTCAAAGCATTGTATTCGGATCCTGACCCACTCAACAAAGCCAAAATCGAGGTCGGCAATCTGGTATCGGGCGATTCCCACGTAACCTGCGGCCGTTGCTATCAGTGCCGGCTTGGCCAGCAGAATGTCTGCATGAATGAAGCGATTTTGGGGGTCAGCATCGACGGCGTCTTTTCGGAATATGCCAAGCTGCCAGCCAAGAACCTCTGGGCGATTGACGAAAGCCGCATCAGGCCGGAAGTTGCCGCCATCATGGACCCTTTCGGCAACGCCGTGCACTGCCTGACAAAGGTCGACGTGCGCGGCCAAAGGGTAGCTATCTTCGGTGCCGGGCCAATCGGATTGTTCTCGGTGTTGCTTTCGCAGAACTTCGGCGCGGCCAAGGTGATAATCGCCGACGTCGATCCGCATAAGCTTGAAATGGCCAAGCAACTCGGCGCCGACGAAACCATCCTGATCGAACCAGGCCAAAAAACCAATGATTGGGAAGCCGACCCGGCCGTTCTGGAGCGCATCATGGAGCTGACCTACGGCAAAGGTGTCGACGTGGCCATGGAAATGGCCGGTCCTTTCTCATCAGTCAATAATGCCATCAACGCGACCCGCCGGGGCGGCCAGGTGCTCTTCTTCGGTATTAAAGACGGTGACCTGACGATTCCAAAATTCTCCGAGCTGATCGCCCGAGGCATCACGATGCACGCTGTAATCGGCCGCCGTATTTTCGAGACCTGGCAGATTTCACAGAGGGTACTGTCGCGCAAAGCCAATGGAATCCAGGCCAAGGTTTGGGATGTTATTTTGGAAGGCGGCCAAGGCACAATCCTCCCGCTGGCCGATTTCAATCCCGAAGAGTTCGAACGCCAGATGAACGATCACGCAAAGCTAGTCTTTAAAATGGAGGGGTAGATGTATAAAAGTCTCAAGCCGCTTTTGGATGAGGAGTTGCAATCAATCCGCGACCAGTCGCTGTGGAAGCAGGAGTGGGTGATTGGGTCGCCGCAGGGCCGCGAGATAACCGTTGAGGGCCGGAAACTTCTGAACTTTTGCTCCAACAATTATCTGGGGTTGGCTGGAACCGACGATATCCGCCATGAGGCCGACGCTGCGCTGGAAAAATGGGGTTTCGGCTTGGCCTCGGTGCGATTCATTTGCGGTACGCAAGGCATACACAAAGAGCTCGAGGCTGCTACGGCCAAGTTTATAGGAATGGACGACGTGGTGCTGTATTCGTCTTGCTTCATGGCCAACGTCGGGCTGTTCCAG
>DATIHM010000070.1:0-6858 GCA_035480695.1 Candidatus Saccharimonadia bacterium | reverse complement strand
GCCCCTGCATCTTGGGGTATTTGCTCAGTCAAAACCTCGGCCAGGTTCGCCTCTGTTTTCATAACACCTCTTCAATTGACTTCACTGAATTATATCACGCTTGTGTATATTTGTAAAGAATGTGTCTATTCGAGGTGTGGTTTGTCCACCCCTTAATTACCCGTCATTCCCTCTTTAGCCGCTAGGAAAAATCTTACTTACCGGCGGCCAGCTTATCCGCATTCTGCTCGACGTAGTGATAGTTAGCCTGCAGGTGCTGGGTCTGGTTGAGCACCACATTGGTCGTGTGTAGCAAGAGGTAGAGATACGCCCCCGTAATCACCAGTAACGCCGCCAGCAATTTCATGCGCCCACTTATAACAAGCGCGGGCGGCCCATGCAAGCAGCAGCACTTTAGTGGAGAGCGACCGGTTCGGGCTCGGCGTGGCTGGGGTCGGTTTTGGCTTTTTGGGCACGGATGAACAAAGTGGCCAGCAACGAAGCCGCCACGCCGAACGTGCTGGCAATCAGGTAACCGTCATGGAAGCCGTGCACCGTGGCAGCGACTTGGTCGGCGGCCGTCGGGACGGCGTGCAAGTTGTTGATGTAAGTAGTGGCGGCCGAGGTGGCAACTCCTGTCAGAACAGCCAACCCGAGCGCGCCGCCGATTTGCTGCGACGTCGTCAGTAGCCCGGAGGCCAGGCCGGATTCATGCTGCGGAACTCCCGACGTAGCGGCAATGGTCACGCTCACGAAAGTCGCGCCCATGCCCAGGCCAAGCAGAATCATGCCCGGCGCCACGTTGCCCCAATAAGTGCCGTTCACAGGGATGTGCGACACCCAGAACAATCCGGCTGATACCACCAGCGGCGCGACCATCAAGATGGGCCTATAACCAATGCGCTGGATTAGCCGCGGCACGTTGGTCGCCGTCAGCGCGATCGCCAGCGGCACCACCAGGAAACTGACCCCGGTCTTCACCGGCGTATAGCCCAGCACCTCTTGCAGATACAGGGTCGTGAAGAAGAACACCGAGAACAGGCCGGCTGCCATGAAAAGCATCAGCACGTCGGCTGCCGCCAGGTTACGGATTCGGAAAACCCGCAGCGGCACCAATGGGTGCGCGGCGCGGCTTTCGTTGTAGATGAAGAACAGCAACAGCACGGCACTGACGGCGAAATACGTCAGCGTGCGGTGTTCCGTCCAACCGTAAGTCGGTGCCTTTGTAAGGCCGTACACAAGTGTCATCAGGCCGGCCGTAACGGATACTGCGCCCGGCAGGTCGAGGCTGTTGTGCTCGCTTTCGGACTTGTGTACACCGACAATACGCAGCGCCGTGAAAATCACGAAAAGGCCGACCGGCACGTTAACGAAGAAGTTCCAGCGCCAGTTCAGGTACTGGGTTATGATGCCGCCCAGCAGCACGCCCACGGCCGCGCCGCCGGAGGCCACGGCGCCCCAGACGCTCAGTGCCACGTTCCGTTCGTGCCCTTCCCTATATGTAACCAATACGATAGAAAGCGCTGCCGGTGACATGAAGGCGCCCGCCAAGCCTTGAAGGGCCCGAAAAGTAATAAGCATGCCCTCGGACTGGCTCAAACCCGTCCCTAAAGAAGCTATCGTGAAGAATAGGATGCCGCTCAAAAAGGTGCGGCGGCGACCGAAGAGGTCGGCGCTGCGTCCACCCAACAGCAGGAAGCCGCCGAATGTCAGAGAGTAAATCGTCACCACCCATTGCAGGTTCGACTGGGACATGTGGAAAGCTTTTTGTATCGCGGGCAATGCGACGTTTACGATAGATACATCGAGCACAACCATGAACTGGGCGAGGGCCAATACGAACAGTACGAACCAATGGCTTGTCTGCTTTTTCCCGGTTGATTCGATTGCTTCTTTGCCTAGTTCTAACTCGACTTTCTTAGCCATCAGACCTCCTTTTGCTCAGTTAGACTTGTGTTTTTAGGTTTGTGCTCTTAAACTGAAAGTACCGAATCATTGTACATGTCAATAATTGACATTGTCAACCATTAACGTATCGGAACGGTGGAAAAATGCTTGATACCTCACTAGAACAGTCATATTTATTGCTCATACGCTTCCTCATGCTTTCGAAGCGCCGCACTGTAGAATTGGGCGCCAAGCACAGCTTGACCGGCATGCAGGCCATGATGTTGGTCCTACTAGATAAACCACATCCGATGTTCAGTTTCAAGAAAGTTTTTAACTGCGACGCCTCTAACATAACCGGTATCGTAGACGGGTTGGAGCAGAAAAGCCTGGCGACGCGCTTCCCTGACCCAGATGATCGCCGTATCAAAATGATAAAGCTGACGGCTGACGGCGCGCAATTGCGCGATAAAATGCTCAAGCAGGCGGCTGGCCCGAACGGTTCGCTACTTACTAAGCTCAGTGACGACGAGCTGAAAACGTTCACCGAGCTGCTGACCAAAATCACAAACGGCTCGGCCACTCTGTAGTATAGTTTGTAACGAATAGGAGGGATTGATGTTCGAGAAAATCGCGCGCTTTTCGGTCAGGTTCCGGTGGTTCATCATCGTTTTTTGGATTTTGGCCGTTCCGATAGTCACCGCCAACTTCCCGAGCATCAACGATGTCACCAAGAACAACAACTCCGACTTTTTGCCCAAGAACAGCCCGACTGAGACGGCTTCCAAGCTTGAAGAGGCCTTCCAAACCAAGAATACGGCGACCAACGCCGTAATAGTGGTCAGCCGCAGCGGCGGCCTGACCGACGCCGACAACGCCGCGTTGGCCCAAATCACCGCCAACGTCAAGAAAGTCCACTCTGTCACGCAAGTGCGCGACTCGGGCGCCAGCGCCGACGGCCAGGCGCACCAGATACTGGTCGGCATTTCAGGCGACGCATTCGGCCAGAAGGCCAACACAATCGTAGCCAACATCCGCACAGCCATGCGCCAGGACCTGCCCGCTGGCCTGACTGTCAACTTGACCGGTGACCTGGCATCCGGCGTCGACCAAGACAACGCCAACAAGAACGGCCGCAACAGCACTGAAGGCTACACGGTGCTATTGATTCTGGTGCTGCTGCTGTTTGTCTTCCGTGCCCTGCTGGCGCCACTCGTGACTTTGATTCCGGCCGGATTGGCCCTGGCTGTGGCACAGCCGGTCATCGCCGAATCAACCAAAGCCGGCGTGCAGGTCGGTTTCATCACGCAGATTTTGCTGATTGTGCTGCTGCTGGGCGCCGGCACGGATTACGGCCTGTTCCTGGTTTTCCGCACGCGCGAGGAGTTGCGCAAAGGCGCGGACCCCAAAGAAGCGGTCGTCAAGGCGCTGGCGAAAGTCGGCGAGTCGATTACCTTCTCGGCTGCGACTGTCGTGGCCGCTCTGCTCAGCCTGGTGTTGGCGACTTTCGGACTTTACAAAGGTTTAGGGCCGGCCCTGGCAATCGGATTGGTCGTGATGTTGCTGATTGCGCTGACCTTCCTGCCCGCCTTGCTGGCCATTCTGGGCCGGGCCGTTTTCTGGCCGTCCAAGACTTCGAAGCGCGAAGATAAGATCGGCCTCTGGGGGCGTGTGGCCGACAGGGTTATCAAGAAGCCTGTCACAATGCTGGTTCTCGGAGCCGTCATATTCGGTAGTTTGTCGCTTGGCCTGATCGGCTACAAATCGGCCGGGTTCGGCAACAGCAGCGCGCCGTCCAACAGTGATTCGGCGGCCGGCCAGAAGGTAATCGCCCAGCACTTCCCGGCAGCTAATGACAACCCGGAGCTGGTTATTTTCCACTTTTCGAATTCCGTCTGGGATAACCCGGCAACTTTGGCCAAAGCCCAGGCCGCGCTGCAGGCTTCGGGCGCTTTCAAAGCGGTCAGCGGGCCGTTGAATGCCAACGGCTTCAAGCTGACGCCAGAGCAGCTCCAGCAGTTACACATAAATGGAAACCCGGTGCTGCAAGCGGCGCTCAGCCAGTTCATCAGTCCGGATGGCAAGACGGTACAATTTTACGCGGTACTCAAGGCCGGCGATACCGGCAGCGCGGCCGCGACCAGCGCCATACCGACAGTGCGTGACAGCCTGCAAAAGGTAGCCAGGCAGGCGGGCGCCGAACAGGCCCAGATTTACAGCGAGGACTCGGTCGGTTACGATGTCAACCAGACAGCCACGAACGACCTGAAGCGTATCATCCCGGTCGTGCTGATAGTCATCGCAGTCCTTTTGGCTATCTTATTACGCAGCCTGGTCGCGCCGTGGTACCTGATTCTGACGGTCGGCTTGTCGTACCTGGCCAGCCTGGGCTTCGCCATGATCGTCTTCGTGCACATCGCCAACCAGGATGGCCTGAACTTCGTGCTGCCCTTCTTGCTGTTCATTTTCGGAATGGCGCTCGGCGAAGACTATAACATCCTGGTGATGAGCCGAATCCGCGAGGAAGCGCATGGCCGTAAGAAAATGTCCGAGGCCGTCACCAAGGCCATCGGCATTACCGGTACGACCGTGACTTCGGCCGGGCTGATCCTAGCCGGCACGTTCACCATCCTGGGAATCGTCGGTGGCAACGAGCAGGTCCAGCAAATCGGTTTCTCGGTCGCCTTCGCCATCTTGCTCGACACGTTCTTCGTGCGCACGCTACTGGTGCCTAGCATCGTCGCCTTACTCGGCCGCTACAACTGGTGGCCATCCAAGCTTTACCACGACTCTAAATAGCTATTGCCACTTCCAGTGCGTCGTAACATCTTTGAGGTCAGACGAACCGTTGTTGTTGAACCGGTCAATCACGTACAGGTTGTTGCCGTTGTTGCCGGGGTGGTAGGCGTAGATTATGGTGGCGGTGCCGCCGCTGCCGTTGGAAATCGATGTCGAATATGCCGGGCTGCCGGCTATGCTGGTTGACGATTGGCCGGTCAGCTTGCTGCCCGGGTTGTCGCTGACCAGTTGCTGGGTTTGCTCCTGCGCTTTGGATTGGAGCGTCGCCTGCGTCAGGCCGGCGACGTTATAGGTCGAAATCTCATACGTGTCCGTGCCGCCGAAGCCGGTTGTGGCGATGTGGCAGGAGTCGGCGGTACTGGTGGCCGGGTCGTTCTGTTGTACGGCCGGTATTTCGGTGGTGTAGCAAGGTGTGCTGGCGGCGCGCAGTTGTGTCGAACTGGAAGAGTCCTCGGCGCCGGCCGTATTCTTGTGGAAAGCCAGATAGCCCAATCCGACAACCAGGCAAAGCAAAGCGATCACGCCGACGGCAAAAAGCAGCAGGCGGATAAGCGGACCGTAATCCTGGACCTCTTCAGGGGGCGAGGCAGCTTGATAAATCGGCTGGCCGAAGTTCGGTCCGGCGGCCGGTCTGGGCATCGGGAAAGTCGGCTGGAAATAAGGAGACGCAGCCGGCTGGGCCACCGGTTGCGGTTGCTGCATATTGACTTGCTGGACGGGTTGGGTGGGCGGCGGTGGCGACGGCCCGCTGTAGCCGGGGTAAGTTTGGGCAGGCTGGAAGAATTGTGACGGGTCGGTCGGAACTGGTTTCGGTGGTGGTGGCATCGGAGCCGTGGGCTGTGCCAACTCTGGGTTCGGGTTATATGGATAAGTCAGCGGGGTCGGGGCGGCTGGCGCCGGGCTGGCCGGAACATCTGGCGGCTGCGGTTCCGGATTGGTAGGCTTGATTATGATATTGCCCTGCGAAGTATAGCTGGCCTCCTGGCTGACCGGCACCTGCGAAATCGGCAGAACCGGTTCCGGTGTCTGGTCTTCGGGCAGCTTCGAATAGGGGTAGCTAAGTAGCGGTTGCTGTCCTGAAGGCGTGTTCTGGTCTGGGGGCATTTTTTTGTTTTAGGTTATCACCCCTAATCATACCCCTGTCGCGTCAGCCGCGTCAACTGCTACAATAAGTCGCATGTCTTTATCTATTGCCATCGTCGGATTGCCGAACGTTGGCAAGTCAACGCTTTTCAATGCCCTGACCAACAGCAACATCCTGGCGGCCAACTACCCTTTCGCCACGATCGAGCCGAATACCGGAATCGTGCCGGTGCCCGACCCGCGCTTGGCCAAGCTGGCCGAGCTTTACCACACCGACAAAATCGTGCCGGCAACGGTGACTTTCGTGGACGTGGCCGGTTTGGTAGCCGGCGCCAGCGAGGGCGAGGGCCTGGGCAACCAGTTTTTGAGCCACATCCGCAACACCAACGCCATCGTGCAGGTGGTGCGGGCTTTCGACGACCCGAATGTCACGCACGTCGACGAGACCCACGACCCCAAAAAGGACATCGAGGTCATCAATACCGAGCTGGTGTTGGCGGACCTGCAGACCCTGGGGCGAAGGCTCCCCAAATTCGAAAAGGAAGCACGCAGTGATGCCAAGCTGAAGCCGGTTTTGGAAACCTATCAGCAAGTAAACAAACTCCTGAACGACGGCGAACCTCTCTGGAACCATCCTGAAATCAACGGTGAGCACATTGCCGACCTGCAACTATTGACAACCAAGCCGGCCATTTATTTGTTCAACCTGGGCGAGGATGGGCTCGGCAACGGAACCCGCAAAGCCGAGCTACGGAAACTGGTTGCTCCGGCTAACGCGCTGTTCGTGGACGCCAAGCTCGAAGAAGAGTTGAAAAGCCTGGATGAAAGCGAGCGCGCCGAGCTGCTGGAAAGTTATGGCCAGAAAGAGTCTGGATTGGTACAGCTTATCCACGCCGCCTACGACACGCTCGGACTGCAGAGCTTTCTGACGGCCGGCGAGAAAGAAGTGCGGGCCTGGACAGTTGCCAAGGGTGCCACTGCCCCACAAGCCGCCGGGGTCATCCACGGCAATTTTGAGCGAGGCTTCATTGCCGCCGACATAGTTAGTTACCAGGATTTGCTGGCCGCCGGTTCGCTGACGGGCGCCCGCGCCGCCGGCAAGGTGCGCAC
>DATIHM010000069.1:0-6516 GCA_035480695.1 Candidatus Saccharimonadia bacterium | reverse complement strand
CTAAGGTTTTGGAGACCTTTATACTAGCCGTTGTACTATGCCCCTAAGACAGCCTCTATCATAAGCTAAAAAAGCTGACTTGTCATCTGTTTACTGCTTCCCAAACGCCTCCGAATCTGCTATACCTAAATACACATGGCCAAGGTATATCCAAGTAAACCCTTCTTGATTTTGCTCTATGGATTCCCGGGTTCGGGCAAAACGTACTTTGCGCGCCAGTTCTGTGAAGGCGTGCAGGCCGCCCATATGCAGGCTGAGCGGATCCGGGGCGAATTGTTCGAGCAGCCACGCTACGACCAGCAAGAAAACGAAGTCGTCGCGCATATCATGAACTACATGACCGAGGAGTTCCTGACCGCCGGATTGAGCGTCGTTTATGACACCAATGCCATCAAGAAAGCTACCCGCCGCCGCCTGTACGACATGGCTATGCACCATCGTGCGACGCCTTTGCTAGTGTGGTTCCAGATGGATGCCGAAACCGCTTTTGAGCGCAACGTCAAGCGCGACCGCCGCCGGGCCGACGACAAGTTTGCCATGCAGCTCGACCGTAGCAGCTATGAAGATTTCCTGGGCCAGATGCAGAACCCTGGCCACGGCGAAGACTACGTGGTCGTCAGCGGCAAACATCTGTTCAACATGCAGCAGAGCGCTGTCGTCGCCAAGCTGCGTTCCCTCGGCTCGCTGGCCGACGAAGACGCCAATTCCCGCGTCATTAAGCCAGGACTGGTTAATCTGGTTCCCAAAGGCCCCGGCCGCTTCGATGCTTCACGGCGCAACATTTACATCCGTTAGATATGCCCAATAAAGATTTTACGTTGGATAGCGGCCTAGCCGTTACCGTTTACAAGCGCCGCTCGAGCCGCAGCCTACGGTTGAGTATCAGCCCGGCCGGACAGGTCCGCGTCAGCATACCGCTGTGGGCGCCATATAGCACCGGCCTGGACTTTGCTAAGGCGCGTGAACAGTGGATACGGTCGCAGCGTAAAACGCCGGCCTTACTCAAGCCCGGCCAATCGGTCGGCAAGGCCCACCACCTGGAGTTCGTGGCCAGCCCGTCCGCCTCTAAGGCCAGCGGTCGGGTAAAAAGCTCGCTGGTCACCGTGACCCATCCCGAGGATGTCACGTTTGCGGCGGAAGCCGTGCAGAACGAGGCCGAAAAGGCCTGTATCCGTGCCTTGCGTTCCCAAGCGGAACAGCTCCTTCCACAAAGGCTGGCAATTTTGGCCCAGAAAAGCGGCTTTGACTACAACCAGGTCAGCATCAAACGCCTGAAAAGCCGTTGGGGAAGTTGCGACCAGCACAAAAACATCGTGCTCAACCTGTTCCTTATGCAATTGCCGTGGGAGCTGATAGATTACGTTTTGGTCCACGAACTCGTCCACACCGAAGTCATGCGTCATGGACCGGACTTTTGGCAAGCCATGGAGTCGCATCTCCCAGCCGTCAAAGGCCTGCGCAAGTCCTTGCGCGAACATAGCCCGGTACTGGCAACCAGCCAAGCCTGATATGGCATAATGGGTGCATGGCGCTTAAGCTAAAGGGTAAATCGGTCCAGACCGAATCGGCAGAGGTTGAACACCAGCGACTCACGAGCCTTGTCAACAGCATGGCTGATGCCGTGCTGGCCGTCGACCAGCAGGCCAAAATCGTGCTGTACAATGGCGCAGCCTTGAACATTTTCGACGTCAACACAATCAAGCGTGGCAGTGACCTCGGCAAGCTGTTCCAGCCGATTGACAAAGACAACCAGCCATTCGATGTAGTCAGCCTGGTGAAAACCACGACCAAGCCGTACACCTCACGTGATCTGCGGCTGAAGTACTCCGACGACAGTTCGATCAACATCTATCTCAGTGTCGCGCCCGTCCATTTGGGATACGGCTCCAAGGGCCAGCAGGGTTATGTGCTGCTATTGCGCGATATCACCAGGGAAAAATCACTCGAAGAAGAACGGGACGAATTCATCAGTGTCGCCAGCCATGAGCTACGCACACCGATTGCGATTGCAGAGGGTAACATCGGCAATGCAGAGCTGATTGTCGGCAAAGGCGGCGACATCGGAATCGTTAAAAAGGCGCTTAAGGAAGCACACAGCCAGGTGCTGTTCCTGGCGGATCTCATAAACGACCTCTCTACCTTAAGCCGGGCCGAACGTGGCAAGCTGCAGGTCGAAATCGAGCCCGTCAACGTCCACGACCTGGTTAATGAGCTGGCGAGCAACTATTCACCACAGGCCCACGCCAAGGGGGTTGAGCTCAAGACGAACCTGGACCCGCATCTCGAGCTCCTCTTCTCGAGCAAGCTGTATGTAAGGGAAATCCTGCAGAACTTCATAACCAACGCCGTGAAATACACTCAGCGCGGGCATATTTTGATTGAGGCGATGGCCGACCCCAAAGGTGTGCGCTTTACTGTCTCAGACACGGGCATCGGCATCAGCAAAAGCGATCAGGAACGGGTTTTCGATAAGTTTTTCCGCTCCGAGGACTACCGCACGAGGCAGGTCAACGGCACCGGGCTCGGCCTGTATGTGACGGTCAAACTAGCGCGGCTGGTCCACGCTGAAATCGACCTGCAAAGCGAGCTTAACCAGGGCTCGACTTTCACCATTTTCGTGCCTAACTTGCAGCCGGCCCAACCTGGGCGCGCATGACCGGCGCCGTGATATTCCGACCCTTCCAATAAACTACGCCGAACTCATACTGCCACATCGAATAATTCAAGATCCAGATGTCATAAAGGACGGCCACGGGCATCAAAAATACGGAACTCAGCATCCTTTTTCGGTAAGTCAACGAGGCCACGATGGAGTGGATGCCAGCGCTAAGTGCGTAGCCAACGATTCCTAAGGCTAGAATTGCCGGGCTTCGATTTGTTAAGCCGTAGACCACTGCCGCAAGTGGCCACAATAATACCCATGATTCCGCCAAGCCGACCAGGCCGACAAGCTCTGCCCGACGGTGCAGCTGCGGGTAGCGTGTCCGAACGGCTGTTGACTTCTGCTCGGCAAAGCTTTTTGAGGATCCGATATCCAAGCCGCCCTCCGCCCTCAAAAAGCTGTAACTGTCATTATGTGAGGCCGTGTAACGGGCGAAATAGCTTTCAGGGATGATTTTACGGCTGACTGCCTCAAAGCCACCCGCCTCACGTAGAATCTCGGTTGAAATCAGCCAGCAGGTGCTCAAAACCGGCGGACGCTCCAGCAGGCGTCTCGGCAAAGCCAGCTCCCAGGCGTAGCGGGCCGGTTGCAGCAGGTTCGACTCGAGCAGGCCATTCTTGGCCAAATCGTTCCGCGGCAAGATGCAGACCATGTTCTTGTGCTTGGCAATCAAAGTTTCGACCAGCTGCCTGAGGCTATCGGGTGCGAAGCGTGTATCGACACCGCAGAAAAGGATTAGCTCACCATTGGCCGACTGGCTGAGCCTATCATAAGCGTAATTTTTGGCCAGCCAATGTTCGGGTGGAGTCTCCCCCGGTATGAAGCGGACGCCGGCCTGGGCGAAGCCGCGGATGATTTCAGGCGTCCGTTTATCTTGTGATTGGTCGTCAAGCACGACGATTTCCAGCTTCGGGTACGTGCTGGCAACGAGCGACTGTAGGCAGGCTTCGAGGTCGTCGGTTTCATTCCGGGCCGGAATGGCTACAGTCAAGGTCGGCAACTCGTCCAACGTGTGACGCTGCTGGATAACTGGCGGATGGGTCGTCCTAACGTGCCTCAAGGTTGAGGCTAGAAGCATTAATGCCGCAACCAACTGCACACCAGTAACGATGTAGATCCAGGCCGTCGTACCCAAGATGTCGCCAAGTTCAGCCAACAGCACCACGGCCACCTGTGAAAGTACAAGTATCAACGAAGCGGAGCGTGTCGCATTGTAGAGGTAATCCAGCTGGGTGCGCGGTTTTAGCAGTCGGAAGAGGTTCAAACATCGATAGAACCCGAAAGTCAGCAGGGCTGCATCAATGATGCTGAGCTGCCCAGCCGTGAACGATACGCTGCTAGCGATTACCAAGCACAGCAGCACAGACGCCATGGGCTTGCGCAGAGGCCACATGAAAGGCACGTACAGCAACAATTCCAGTCCAGCCCCTGAAATCAGCAGAATAAGCGCAAGCTCTGTCACCCACTAAATATAGCAAATGCGGCTTGACCCCTGGCGTCCGAACTGCTAGACTTGACACATTGGCCTACAGAATCATGTAGGCTTTTTTAGTGCCTTCGGTGGCAGAAATAACAGGGAGACGAATGGCTGATAAGCCGAGTAGCAGTAAGAAGCGCCTGGTGAAGAATCCGGATACGTTCCGTGAGCGGGCCATCAAGGCCAGCGAAGCCGAGGCCCAGCCAAGCAAACGTGGCCGCGTCAAACAGGCTTTCGCCAAGGTGTTTAGCCCGATTCTCCGCCCGATCGGCGGCGGCCTCAAAAGCGCCTATAATTGGAAGCCGCTGGGCCCGCTGCGCAAAGTCTTCCACTTTTCGGGCAAAATCCTGTTTCCGACCTATTTCCGTAACAGTTGGAAAGAGCTTAAGCTCGTCACTTGGCCGAACTGGCAGCAAAGCCGGGCGCTGACCTTCGCCGTTTTAGTCTTCGCGGCTATTTTCGGCACCGCCATCGCCCTGGTCGACCTCGGTCTCGACAAAATTTTCAGACACATATTACTTAAGTAAGGAATTTATGAGTACAAGCAAACGATACGACACCAGCAAGCAGTGGTACGCCATCCACACCTACAGCGGCTACGAAGAGAAAGTCGCCGAGAGCATCCGCCAGCGCGCCGAATCGCTCGACATGAAAGACAAGATTTTCCAGGTACTGGTACCTAAAGAGAAGATGATTGAGATCAAGAACGGCAAGCGCCGCGTGGTTGAGAAGCGCATTTTCCAGGGTTACGTGCTTGTCCAGATGAAACTGAGCGAAGACGCCTGGTATATCGTGCGTAACACGCCGAGCGTGACTGGCTTCGTGGGCAGTGGCACCGACCCGACGCCTATCGAGCAGGACGAAATCGAGAAAATCCAGAAGCGCATGGGCCTCGAGCAGCCGAAGCACAAGATTGACTTCGCCATCGGCGAGGTCGTCAATATCATCGACGGCCCTTTCAAGGGCTTCGACGGCTCCATCAACGAAATTGACGCCGCTAAGGGCAAGCTCAAAGTGCTGGTCAACATGTTCGGCCGCGAGACCCCCGTCGAACTCGACGGCCTCCAGGTCAAACGCGTCTAGATTGACGTTACGCCATAATTCTGCTATCGTAAGCGTATGACAAACGTCAAGTACAGCTTTAACCAGCTTCCGCGGGCGTTGATCGAGGCCGAGGTTGATCCCAGAGGCATAAAGTCCCACGGAATGGTAACGGTCAGCTCCCACATGGTGGGTGTAGCAATCCTTGACCATAATTCGGAATCACTAAGACCGCCAGAAACTGATAACGAGAATGCAGAGTCTAAACCTTTCGACGTAATCCGCATGGGCTCAAACATTGTTTACCTTGTCGTCTCTAGCGCTGTCGTCCCAGGATTTCAGGCAGAAAACCTGAACGTCGAACCACCTCTGGAGCTTCACGAGACCGAAGCAATCAAAAGATACATCGGCACGAAGTAGACTTTAAGGGCCGGAAGTGCTAAAATTAACAGGTTGCGCACTTCTGTCTTAATCGCTTCAATTATTAAGCAGTAAAGCTCCTGGCGAAGCCGGGGTTAAGAAAGGGAAGGAGAGGCTTGAGCCTAGCTCGCCTCGACAAATCTATGGCAAAAGAAGTCAAAGCTAATTTGAAAATGAAGCTGCGCGGTGGCCAGGCCAGCGCCGCACCGCCAGTCGGCAGTGTTTTGGGGCAATACGGCGTGAACATGATGGATTTCATCCAGCCGTTCAACGACGCTACCAAAGATCTGCAAGGCAAAGAAGTCACCGCCCACATCACCATTTACGACGACCGCACTATGGATTTCCGCGTGGTCGGCGTGCCGACTGACGACCTCATCCGCCAGAAGCTTGGCATCCAGAAGGGTTCCGGGCGCCCGAACAGCGAAAAAATAGAGAAGAAGCTCAGCCAGCAGATGCTGACCGAAATCGCCGAAGCCAAGGCTGAAGACATGAACGCCGAAGACATCGAGTCAATCAAGAAGATGGTCGCCGGCACCGCCCGCAGCATGGGCGTCGAGGTTGAATAACGCTAGAAAGAATGCATGATAGAGCATAGAGCAGAACTTAGCTTCCAGGGGCCGCTGACTGAGCAAGAAAGCTTTCCGATTGCTGAAGTTACAGAATTAGTAAAGCGGGAGGCGCCTGCAGTTTTCCACCAGCCCATCTCAGAAGGCCAACGGCATGACCTGGCGGTCCTTATGCTGGAATCGTTCGGCAGGTGTGTTGATGCTGTTGAACCCCACACGCCGGAGCGGGTGCTATCCTTAATGCCCCGAGACGTTGCCAAGTCATTGTCGGGTGCATTGATTCAATCCAACTTGGTACGTGAGCAATCACTGTACCCTGGAAGATCAAGCCACAGTATGAGGGGCAC
>DATIHM010000068.1:0-2646 GCA_035480695.1 Candidatus Saccharimonadia bacterium | reverse complement strand
CTGGGGCTTCTAGACTACTCTCTGAATAGTAATAGTGAGGTCGTGCCCATCAATGTTGACGTCTTTTGAATAGGCCCGGCCAGCCTTACTCATCTCTCCAACAGATAGAACTTCATTATATATTTGCTGTTTAAGGTTCTTGTTGGCAAAAACTGCGGCGATTTCAGAATCATCAGTCGTAACTGACAGCTCAATCCTGTCGTCAACTTGGAGCTGGCTCTCTTTTCGATGTGCTTGAATATGCCTGATTATTTCTCTGGCCAACCCTTCCTGCTTGAGCTCAGGTGTTATCTTTTTTTCTATGCTGACTTTAAAGGCCTTGTCTTCAGGGTCACAGTGCACGACTTTCTTTACGTTTGTCTCTTCTGCAACAATAAACTCTAAATCATCGCTCAGCTTAAGGCCTGTATATGACAACTTTTCAAGCGGCTGGCGTATTTTAACCGCTTCTTGGATATCGCTTTTGAACATTCGTAATGCAAGTCCGTGCTCGACAACTTTACGTGCCTTGTCCATCTGATTGAGAATCAGGTCGTTGACGTGCCCGCCGGCGGGCCAGTCCAGCAAGTGGACAGATTCGCCGCTGGTCAGCAGCCTGTACAATTCTTCGGCCATGAACGGCGTGAACGGTGCCAGGATCAGGCTCAACTGAACTAAAATGTAGTGTAGCGTTCGGTAGGCGTCGTTTTTGTCGGCGTCGTTGTCGCTTTTCCAGAAACGTTTTCGGCTGCGGCGGACGTACCAGTTGCTGGCGTCATCGATGAATGGCAGGATCGGCTTGAGCGCGTTCGGGATGTCGTAGCGTTGCATGTGGCTGTCGACTTCTCCAATAAGTTGGTGCAGGCGGCTGACAATCCAAAGGTCGAGCGTGTTGGTGAGCCCGGGCGTCGGGTCGGACGGTAGTTCGCCCTCACCAAGTCCAGAATCCCAACCATCGACATCAGCATAAAGCGTAAAGAAGTCGTACATGTTCCAGACCATAGCCAGCTTACGCTGCACATCAGCCACCTCTTTGTCTTGCAGCGAGAAATCTTCGCCGTTCAACACCGGTGAGCCGAGCAGCAAGAAGCGGTAAGCGTCAGCGCTATAGCGGTCGAGCAACTCGTTCGGGTCGGTGAAATTGCCGAAACTTTTGCTCATTTTGCGGCCGTCGTTGCCGGCCAGCGTCCCTGTTACGACGACGTTTTTGAACGAGTTAGTGCCGAACAGCCCGACGCTGACGGCGTGCAGGTAGTAGAACCAGGCGCGCACCTGGCCGACGTACTCAGCGATGAAGTCGCCTGGGAAGTTCTGCTCGAATTTTTCGGCGTTTTCAAACGGGTAGTGGAACTGGGCGAACGGCATCGAGCCGCTTTCGAACCAGCCGTCGATGACTTTGTCGACGCGCCTGTACTGCAAGCCGTCGACCTCAAAAGTCACGTCGTCAATCCACGGCCGGTGGTAGTCGTCGAGCTCGACCCCTGATAATTCCTTCAGTTCGGCGTAGCTGCCAACGACTTTAATGTGCTCTTTGCCGTTTGCGTCGGTGCCCTTCCAGACCGGCATGGCCGTAGCCCAAAAGCGGTCGCGGCTAAGATTCCAATCGGGAGCACTTTCGACCGTTTTGGCGAACCGCCCCTGTTTGATGTGTTCCGGGAACCAGTAGACGTTGCCGTTCTGCTCGAGCATCTGCTCTTTTTGGCCGGCGATATCCATGAACCAGCTGGGGTGCGCTCGGTAAACCAGCTTGGTACCGCAGCGGTGGCAATGCGGGTAACTGTGGCGGTAATAGAGGATGCGCAATACCTTGCCCTGTTCGAGCAGCGTTATGGCGATGTCTTTGTCGGCTTCCCAGACCTGCTGGCCTTTCCAATCGCTCTCTGTTAAAAAGCCATTGTCGTCCATGACGGAAACGACTGGGAACCCTTCCTGCTTCGCCAGGTTGTAGTCGTCTTCGCCGTAGGCCGGCGCCTGGCTTACAACGCCCGTGCCCTCCTCGAGCGTCACGAAATCAGCGTGGTGGATGCGATGCGCGCCTTCGCCCCAATCTTTATAGAACGGCTCGTAGCTTTGCCCGACCAGTTCCTCTCCTTTGAACTCGCGCAAAATTTCGTACTGTAGAGGTTGGTGCTTCTCGTCTTGGAAGATATCTTTGAGCAGCTTTTTTGCTACGACATACTTGGCGCCGTCGTGCTCGACCTCGGCGTAGGTCGCCTTGCGGTCGACGGCCAGGCCGGTATTGGCCAGTAGCGTCCAGGGCACAGTCGTCCAGACTAACAGATAGGAATCGCTGCCTTTCAGCTTGAATTTGGCATAAACCGACGGGTCCGTCACATCCTTGTAAGAGTTGTCCATCGCGACCTCGGCCTTGCTGATAGGCGTGGCGTCACGGATACAATACAGCAGCACTTTCTCGCCTTCGTAAATCTTGCCGGCCTCGTAAAGTTGCTTGAAGGCCCACCAGATCGACTCCATGTACTCTTTGTCCATTGTGCGGTAGGCGCCCTTGAAGTCGACCCAGCGGCCGACGCGGTCAATCACGTCTTCCCACTCGGCACCGGTCTGGATCATGTTTTCGCGGCAGGTGTTGATGTATTCTTCCAGCGAAATCTTGGTGCCGATGTCGCGTCGGTCTTGGATGCCAAGCTTCTTTTCGGTGAAAACCTC
>DATIHM010000067.1:0-21579 GCA_035480695.1 Candidatus Saccharimonadia bacterium | reverse complement strand
ATACTCTACTCCTACTTTTTAGGCGAACTGTTTAAGAAAGTCGAGCTTGCCACTTTCAAAATGACGAACATCCTCAATGCCATATTTCATCATTACAAGACGCTCAATGCCACCACCCCACGCAAAACCAGTATAGATTTCTGGATCAATCCCAGCCATCTTGAGTACATTCGGATGAATCATGCCGCAGCCAAGCAATTCAATCCAGCCGGTTTGCGAGCAGATATGGCAGCCCTTTTTATCGCAGAACGGGCAGCTGATGGCGAATTCGAACGACGGCTCAGTGAATGGGAAGTAGAACGGCTGAGTCTTGACCTCTAACTCTTTGCCGTAATATTCCTGCAGGAAGGTTTTGAGGGTCGCCACCAGATTACCGGCGTGGATGCCTCTGTCGACGTAAACGCCTTCCAGCTGGTAGAAAGTGTGCTCGTGGCGGGCATCCAGATCCTCGTTGCGGAAAACGCGGCCGGGAATCACCACCGAAATGGCTTTGCCCTTCTCGAGGTCAGCCTTGTACTGCTTGAGCACGCGGTTCTGCATGGTCGAAGTGTGCGGCGGCGCGATGAGCGGTCGGCCATTTTCGTCGGTCTGCGTGGTAGAAAAGGTATCGTAATCGTCGCGGGCCGGGTGGCCTTCGGGGAAGTTCAGCGAGCCGAACACATGGAAATCGTCGTCAAGTTCGGGAGACTCCACGGCCGTGAAGCCCATCCGATAAAAGATGTCGAGCACCGTCGACAGCTCGGTCATCAGCGGATGCACGCTGCCGTTTTCACTAGGCAGGAGGCGTGGCCGCTGGCCGGCAGGCGTGTTGACATCGAATGGCGCCGTCACGTCGATCGGCGGCAGGGCTTCGCTCGCATCCTGATTGCTTTTGAGGATGGCCTCAAGCTCCTGGCGCAAGGCGTTCACCGCCTGGCCGTAAGCACTCCGCTCGGCCACCGGCAACACCTTGATGTTGTCAAAAAGCGCCCGGAATTCCGGCGCCCGCAGAACATTCTCGCCATCAGCGGCCCGTTGCTTCAACTCCTCAACAAGTTTCTGGTCAATCATATCTGTTAGCTATTGTACTATATAGTTATGGCTAATTTTTCTTTCGATATCGTCAGTGATTACGACAAGGCGGAGATGAACAATGTCTTCGACCAGGCGCAGCGCGAACTCGCCAACCGCTACGATTTCAAGGGCACGCCTGCGGGGCTGGAATGGCTGAACGGCGACAAGACGGGACTGAAAGTTACCGGCGGCGGCGACTGGCAGATCGACGCCATCCTGGACATCGTGCGCAAGAAGCTGGCCGCACGCGGCGTCATCCAGAAAGTGTTGGACACTTCAAAGGAGCTGGTCGAAAGTAACCTGCGAGCCACTAAAGAGGTTGGATTCAAGCAAGGGCTCGACCAAGATAAAGCCAAGAAGATTACGTCGGCAATCCGTGACAAATTCTCCAAGGTAAAAACGCAGATCCAGGGTGCCGAGGTGCGCGTGACTTCGAACAGCAAAGACGACCTGCAGGCCGTCATGAGCATGCTGCGCAAGCAGGATTTCGACTTCCCCCTCAGCTTTACGAATTTCCGCTAGCACGAAGTATACTGAAAGCATATGCAGGACGAGCCGGAGGATAATCACAGCCCCGATTTGTTAGAGCGGGCCAAAGCCGTGCTCGAGATGAACGACCGCGGTAACTACACGCAGCCGGCGCACGGCCTTTACCCACACCAATGGCTGTGGGACAGCTGCTTCGTCGCCATCGGCCTGCGCAACCTCGATGTCGAGCGCGCCAAGACGGAGCTGCAAAGCCTGCTGCGTGGCCAGTGGCACAACGGCATGCTGCCGAACATCATTTTCCGTGACGACGCGGCTTACCGCACCGACCGCAATTTCTGGCGCAGCTGGGTTAACCCTTTCGCACCGAATGATGTCATGACGACCGGGATCACCCAACCGCCGATGCTGGCCGAAGCCGTCGTGCAGGTCGGCTCCAGGCTGGCCTGGCCGGAGCGCCGCCTCTGGTACCGCACGATGTACCCGGCTCTGCTCGATTACCATAACTGGCTTTACGCCGAGCGCGACCCGCACGACGAAGGCCTGGTACTGCAAGTCCACCCCTGGGAAACCGGCCTCGATAACACGCCGCCCTGGATGAACGAGCTCCACGAGCACCTGCTGCCGCTGTGGATCCGTGCCATCGAGAAGCTAAAGTTCGACCGCGTAATCAACCTGTTCCGCCGCGACGCCCACTCCGTTCCGCTCGACCAGCGCTTCTCGACCATCGAGTCGCTAGCACTTATCGACTTGCAGCGCCGCCTGCGCCGTAAAAACTACGACATCAACAAAATCCTCGACCACTCTCTGTTCGCCATCGAAGACCTCAGCTTCAACTGCATTTTCATACGCGCCAACACCTGCCTGCGCGAAATCGCCAAAAGCATCCGCGAGGAATTGCCCGAAGAGCTCGACGCCTGCATGAAAAAAACCGAGAAAACCTTCGAGGAATTGTGGGAACCGTATTCCGGCCAGTATTATTCGCGCGATTTCATTACCCACCGGTTGCTCAAAGTGCCGAGCATCGCTACGTTGCTGCCGCTTTACGCCGGCTGCATCACGCAGGAACGCGCCGAACAGCTCGTCAAATTGCTCGAGAATGAGCACCAGTTCGGGCCGGCCTATCCAGTGCCCAGCGTGCCGACCAGCTCGTTCTGGTTCCACCCCAAGCTCTACTGGCAGGGGCCGAGCTGGGTCAACATGAACTGGCTGATCATTGACGGGCTGAGGCGTTACGGCTTCAAGTCACACGCCGCGGCTCTGCGCGAAAGTACGCTCGAGATGGTCGACAAGAGCGGCTGCCACGAATATTTCGACCCGCTGGACGGCACCCCGGCCGGCGCCGACAACTTCAGCTGGACGGCCGCGCTGACCATCGACCTCCTCAAGTCCAAGTAATCAGTCTTCGAGGGTGGGCTTATCGAGAAGCAGCGGCTCGACTGCTGGCTCGGTGTCGGCAATCTTGACGATGTCGCGGTCAATCTTGCCCAACTCTTTGTAGGTCGTATTGAAGTGCCCGACCGTCGTGCCCAGGCTGCTGCCGAGCTTAAGCATGTACGAATTATGGGCGAGCAGGTGCTTCTGCAATTGCTCGATGTTTTTGCGGATTTTCTCGGTGTCCTTGTGAATCTCGATGGAGCGCAGCCCTTGCACGATGGTCTGCAGCATGGCGCTCAGCGTGCTCGGCCCGACAATAGTAACCTTCTTGTCGGAGGCGGCATACTGCATGAGGTTGCGGCCGCTGACGCCGCCCAGGCCGACTTTGTTGGCCAATAGGTCGTAGTAAATCGCCTCGCTCGGGATGAACATCATCGCCTGGTCGAGCGTGCCCTTGCTGGGGCTGATGTACTTAGATGTCTCGTCGATGCGCCGCTTGAGGTCTTCTTTGAAGGCACGCTCCAGCGCCGGACGTTCGGCCTCTTTGGCCTCCAGCAGGCGGTTGTAGTTTTCCAGCGAGAATTTGCTGTCAATCGGCAGGACTTTGTCATCCAGTTTAATCACGGCGTCGACAATCAGGCCTTCACCCAGCTTGTACTGCAGCTCAAACGTGCCCGGCGGCAGGATATTTTTGAGGATTTGCTCGAGGTAGTACTCGCCGATGACGCCGCGCTGCTTGGGGTTCTGCAGCACGTTCTGCAACGTTTTCAGCTCGGCAGCGATGTCGCCGACGTTCTTGTTGGTGCCCTCCAGCTTGGTCAGCTTTTCGGTCACTTGCTGAAGGATACGGATGCTGGCCGCCGACTGGGTCTGTATCTGTTTGGCGTTGACGTTGGCCTGGTCTTGCAACTGCTTCTGCAGGCCGTCTTTGAGCGCGCCCATCGACTTGTTGAGCTCGGCCATGTCCGCCTTGAGCAGCAGGGCGCTCTGGGCGTCGTTGCCAGAAGCCGGCCGTCGCAGCAACAGCCACGCCAACCCGGCTGCCATAATGAGCACCAGAACCCCCAAAACGATAACGGCCACAATCATGTCCTTAATTATAGCGTACCTGACCGTTGCTAATCTGATATATTGTATAAGAACACTATGTCAGACGAGCGGTCTTCACAGAGCAATACCAATCCGACTTTGCTAACATTCGATAGGGCTGCAGAAAGCACTTTCGTAGTTGCTTTGACGGCGACTGGATTCATTGGATCTTTCGCCACCCTGGCCGCAATAGACGGCCCGTCCAACAAAGTCGGTGATAAGATTTCTGCCCTCCAAGTTTCGCTAGATATTGACGCTCGCACTTTGAAGCTAGAATCAGGTAGATCTGCTGCTTTATCGAGACAAAAGTTTGTCAAAGACAGGGTTGAACTGCAGCAGCTGCAGCAGCCGCCACAACATAGCGAAGATATAAATGCCATAGCAGTAATATTTGCTGGTGAAATGGGTGCAGGTGCACTCCTAGGCCTCGGCGCCTACGCGTTATTCCGTAGAATGAAGCTCTATAAGCGGTCTGAGCAGCTTTACAACAAGGTCTATGAGCGCGTGCTAACTCGCCATATTGACTGGCAAAATGTTCCCAGTTCCAATGACGAGCAAACTAAGACTGGATAGACACGGTCGTGCCGACCTGGGCCCAGTTGTAGAGCCAGGCTGAAGCGGCCAGCGGCAGCTCGACGCAGCCGTGCGAAGCCTGGTCGGAGTTAGGGTCGATGCTGCCGAACGGGTTGCCGGCGCGCCAGGTGGCGTCGTGGAAACCGTATTGGCCGTATTGGTTGTCGAGGAATGGCATCCAGTAACTGACGGGGTCGCTCCAGCTGCCGGTCTCATCTGAGCCGGTAAGCGTCAGGCTGGTCTCTTTGGCGTAAATCTTGTAGATGCCGGGCGGCGTCTTGGTGGAGGCGTGCGCTTCCATACCGGTGATGACCGGCGTGTCATAAACGGTTTTAGTCGCCTGGCAAGCCCAGAGGTGGCGGGCCGAAATGCTGACTTTTATAAGCTGTGGATTCGTGTTGCCGGCACACTGGTTGTCGACCACTTGCGCGGCGGCCGGCGCGCTTGCGCCCCTCTTTGAGGAAGTTATCTGCGGTACGTTGCCACCCTGCGACTGGTTGCTGACAGACTTGAAACCGATGAGCAATCCGGCCAGCACGGCCACGGTGACCACGACCGGCCAGAAGTGATGCCGCGTCAATCCAATTTTCGGCATGGTGTGCGTCGGTTGCACCGGCATTGCCGGCCGCCGGCTCGAAGCATAAAAAGAATAGGTCATCAGACCAGGGCGGACAGTCTTATTCTCGAGTGTCGAAGAACGCATAAGATTATATTTTGGCCACTTTAGCTAATTTTTGCTGTGTTTATTTTTATAGTGACGGGTTTATTATAGCACTTTTTCAGCTAACGCCAGCTTGAATCAGCCTAACCGCCAGATAAAGGCCGAAGGCGGCGCTAGTTATGAAGAAGCTCACCGGGTAGGGCAGATAAAACGATATGAAAAGGCCGAACCATGTTGTTGCCAGCGCGACGGTTACCGATATGGTGAGGCCCTGCACCGGCCTTTGTGCCAGCCTTTCGGCAATAGCGGCTGGCGTGACCATCAGTGCGAAAATCAGCAGCACGCCGACCACCTGTACGGCAATGGAGGTCGCCAACGCAAGCAGCAGCATGAAAGCGACGTTCATGCCCAAGATTGACAGGCCCTTAGCTTCAGCTACGTCTTCGTCGAGGGAGGCGAACAGGAGCCTGCGGTACATCACGGCCATAGCCAGCAAAGTCAAGCCACCGGCGATGCATGTCAGGACCACATCGTTACGGCTGATGCCCAGGATTTCCCCGAATAACAAGGAGTAAGCTTCCGTGGCGTAACCCTTGTAAAGGCTTATGAATAGAACGCCGAGGCCGAGCATGAAAGCCAGGACAGTTCCAATTTGCGCGTCCTGTTGCCCAACTTTTCGTCCTAGCAAAGCCATGGCGACGCCGCCGCACGAGGTAAATGCTAGCAGGCCGGCCAGCGGGTTGATGCCGATAAGTACGGCACCGGCCGCGCCGGCAAAACCGACGTGTGACAGGGCATGAGCGGCGAAGGCCGAGCGCCGCAACACCACGAAGTAACCGACGATTCCTGCCACGATTGCCACCACAGTGCCAGCTTCGAAGGCATGCTGCATGAAGCTGTATTGCCACATGGTCTGCAGATCCGTCCAAAGGTTCGGGCTGAAGCCTGACGAAGCGAACAACTCAGTCATGATGGACCGCCTCTTCTGTGCCAAGCACCGCCACCCGTCCCTTTGAATCCCGCAGCACTTCAATCGGCGCGTCATACAGTTTGGAAAGGCTTTGGCTGGTGACGATTTCGTTTGGTTTACCGGTGGCGACGCGTCCGTTGACGGTGTAAATCAATTTGTCGACGACAGGCAGCAAAGGGTTGATGTCGTGCGCAATGAGCAAAACCGATACTTTTTGCGAATCGGCCACATCTGAAACTAGTTTGATAAGTTCGGTTTCGCGCCGGATATCGAGGTTGGCGAGCGGCTCGTCAAGCAGGAGCAGCTCAGGCTGGCTGACCAGCGCTTGGGCTAAGAAGACGCGCTGCATCTCACCGCCCGACAACTGGCCGAGTTTGCGGTGAGCCAAAGAAGCCGCTCCAACCTTTTCTAATGCCTCATAAGAATGCTGTCGTTCGCGCCTGGCTGCGTCTGGCAGGGCGAAACCCCAGTGCAAACCACTGACGCCGAGTCGTACGAATTCCAGCGCCTCCAGCCGCAGTTCGCCATCGATTGGCCGGCGCTGCGGGACATAGCCGATACGCGGATTGCCACGGCGCGACGGTTAACCAAAAATGCTCAGTTTACCCTTTTGAGGCGTGGCCAAACCGAGTAGTAGCCGGAACAATGTCGTCTTGCCGCTGCCATTCGGCCCGAGCACGCCGACGAACTCGCCCCTGCTGACCTTGAATTCGGCGTCTTCCCAGATGACATGCTGCCCATAGCCTGCCGCCAGGTCTTGAGCTTCGATTATCGGGTCACCAGCGTTACTCATTCAGCTTATTCTACTGTCAGCCCGCTTGGCCGTTCAAGGCGTTTTCCAAAGTCGTCAGTTCGGAGTTCATCCAATCCTGGAATTTAGCGTTCGGTGGCTGGAGGGTTTCGGTAATGCCGACGATGGGAATGCCGTGCTGGGTGGCCATTTTTTTGACGTTTTCGGTCAACGGCGTAATCGTCTGCTGGTTGTAGACTAACACTTTGATCTGGCCGCTTTCCACTTGCTGTTGGAATGTCACCACACTAGCCGTCGGCGGATCGTTACCCTCGGCCACGGCTTCAATGAAAGCCGGCGGCGAAACCAGGTCCAAGCCCGAAGCGTCAGCCAAATAGACGAAAATATCTTCGGTGGCGGCTACTTTGGTTCCGGCAAAGCGCTGCTTGATCTCATTGATGTGGTTTTGGTAGGTAGCCAGAGAAGCCTGCAGGTTTTTCAGCTGCTGCTTGTAGTAGCTGGCGCCTGATGGGTCAACGGCGATGAGGTCGCTGTCCATGTGGGCGACGACTTGGTTGACATAAGCCGGGTCATACCAGAAGTGCGGGTTGTCGCCGTCCTTCTTGCCGAGCAGGTCGGAAACCCTCAGGACTTTGCGGTCCGGCGGCGAGCTGGCTGCTAAAAGTTTATCAGCCCAGCTATCATAACCGGCGCCATTCAAGATGACATATTTAGCTGAACTGAACTGTCTGGCCGTGGTGGTGTTGCTTTCGTATTCGTGCGGGTCGGCGTTGGGGTCGGACACGATACTGGTCACGTGCGCCCGGCTGCCGCCGAGTTGCGATGCTAGGCTGCCCCAAAAATTCTCGCCAGCTACGATTTCAATTTTGCCTTTAGTTGAGGCGTTGTTATGGCTGCTCATAC
Organism: Candidatus Saccharimonadia bacterium; assembly: GCA_035480695.1. Classification (GTDB taxonomy): domain Bacteria; phylum Patescibacteriota; class Saccharimonadia; order Saccharimonadales; family UBA4665; genus DATBED01. The sequence continues at coordinate 13,716 of DATIHM010000067.1, read as the reverse complement.
CCAGCCCAGCTACTACCGCTACAATCACAATCAGGCCTGCTATCAAGCCGTATGGTTTTTTAATTGTCATCATGGTCTCCGTATTAACTGGATACACGATAATACTGCTGTGAATTTATTGCAAATTTGTCGCAATTTAGGTAAAATTTGCATCATGACAAGCCGGCAGACTGAACTGAAGTACACCTTGAAACGGCATGGCCAGAGCATGACCGGTCAGCGCCGGATATTGTTCGAGGCCCTGCAGGGCCAGGAGCCGCAAAGCATGGCCGAGCTGGTGCGCGCCTGCCCCGGCATCGACCGCGCCAGCGTTTACCGCAACGTATCGCTTTTTGAAAAGTTAGGCATAATCCAGCGGTTGCAGATCGGTTGGAAATACAAGCTTGAGCTGAGTGATCGTTTCCAGCGCCACCACCACCATATGACGTGCACGAACTGCGGCCGTACGATTGCCTTGGCCGAGGATTCCAAACTGGAGACCCAACTACGCCTTCTGGCCGCACACAACCGCTTCAAAATGAAAAGCCACCAGCTTGAAATCCAGGGCTTGTGCGAAACCTGCTCTAAAACCTAAGGACCCGGGGCGAATCGCGCCCGGGTCCGTTGGAAGCCTCACACTTCCGTTTTTAGCTTATGCTCGCACGTCGCAAAAATCAATGTGACAATGCTCACGTCCGACCCTTGAGAACTTCGCGCGATTCCACAAAAGAGGCGCCGATTATGCCTAAGCCGGCGATGCCGGTAACGGCGTTCGGGATGTCGAAAAAGATGCCGATTAGCAGGGCCGCCGCCAGCATCAGGATAGCGTAATGCGCGCCGTGCTCAAGGTAGATGTAGTTTTTGAGGGTACCGCGGCGCACCATGACGACGGTCAGGCTGCGCACCCAGAGCGCGCCGACGCCGAGGCCGATGGCTATCAGCACGATTTTATCGGTAATGGCGAAGGCGCCCAATACGCTGTCGAAGCTGAAGCCGGCGTCGAGCACCTGTAGGTACATGAAAGCCAGAAAGGCCGCCCAGCCGGTGTACTGCTTGCTTTTCTGCGGTTCAAGCCGTGCCATGCCGTCGATTAACAACTTGAGCAGCATGTAGCTGGCGACGCCGGCCAATCCCCAGGTCAGCACGGCCGTATCTGCCGCCTTGAGGTAAACCAGCGCCACGACACCGGCCGCCACCAGCGGTGGTAGCCAGATCGGGCCGCCGATTTTCTGCAAAGGTTTTTCGACGTGCTCCAGCCAGAGCTCGTCGCGCTTGTCGTCGAACAAAAAGTAGAGCGCTAAGGTCAGCAGGAAGCCGCCACCGAAGGCGTCTATGGTCGGTTGGGCGGCGCTAAGATGGTTGGCGTAGGCCGCGGGGTTGTGCAGCGCCTCGTGGATGACCTCTCCCCAAGACAGGTGGGCACTCACCATCACGATGACGACCGGAAAAACGAACCGCATGCCGACGATGGCGATCAACACGCCGACGGTCAGGAACAGCTGCTGCCAGAAGCGCGACAGCTTGGCAAGCACCTTGGCGTTGACGATGGCATTGTCGAAACTGAAGGCGATTTCGATAGCGATAAGCACGATGGTGGTCAGCGCCGCCGAAACGCCGAGCGTCACCAGCACCGCCGCCACCGTAGCAAGCGCAATGATGGCCGAGAAGCGGAATTGCTTGAGCATGCTGTTATCCTATCACGGCTAGGGCCGCGACACGAAAGGGTTGCCCCTGATGTAGAAGCGCCAGGGCACGTCCTTGGCCTGGCTGATGCCGACGCGGGTGGCCTGCACGATGTCGGCTTGAGGCAGCGCCGGCTTTAGGATCAGTTTGAGTGGCGGTTGACGCAGGTCCTGGCCGTTCAGGGTCTTGTCGATTAGGAGCGCCTGGCAGAGTTTGGCCGGGCCGTTGGTGAGTTCGTGGCCCATCAGGCCATGGCGGTTGTGGCTCATGGCGGCCTGCCCTTCCAGCGGCTCCAGCGCCCGGATGAGCACCGCGGAGCCGTACCCGGTCGGGCCGCACACCACGTTGCAACAATAGTGCATGCCGTAGGTGAAATAAACGTACAGATGGCCGGACGGCCCGAACATGACATCGGTGCGTGGTGTGCGGCCGCGGTAGCTGTGGCTGGCGGCATCGGTCTGGTCATAGGCCTCGACTTCGACAATGCGCCCGACCAGCTTCTGGCCGTCAAGCTCGCGTTCCAGCAGGCAGTCCAGCAACCGCGGCGCAACTTCCTCGGCCGGCAATTCCAACCAATCCAGCTCAGACACCGCTTTTACCGGCCAAGGCTGCCAGGATGCGCTCCACTAGGAACTGGCTGGCCGAAGGCGAAATGACGTGCCGGGCGTTAACCGTAAAAGCCTTGATATGGTCTTTTTCATTGCCGAAAAACTTCTTGGGCTCGCCGCGGATGACCAGCATATCGAAACGGCCGTAAATCACGTCCATAGGCATGTCGAGCTGCTTGATATCTTCGGCTGTCGTCTGCTTGACGATAGTATTCTCGAGACTGCGCACGAACGGCTGCCAGTTTTCGGGCGTCACCTCCAGGCCGGCAATCTTACTGGCCAACCGCTCGACGAAACGCTCGGTTTCGTGGTCAAAAGTCGGGTGAAGGCCCATCACCCACTTGTAGAAACGGATATAGAGTTCGGTGCGAAGCCGGTACTTGCGGCTGTGCGGCAGGCCCTCGTAAAGCGGCATTTCGAAGAGCACCAGATGTTTGACGAGGTCGGGCCGGCGCCGCGCCACCCGCACGGCCACCAGGCAACCCATGGAGTGGCCGACCAGCACCAGCGGCGTCTTCAGCTCGAGCTTTTCGATGGTGGCGATGACGGCATCGGCATGGTCATCTGAGTTATAGACTGGCCAATCGGGCTTAGGCGAGGCACCAAAACCGAGCAGATCCAGCCCGACTATGTGCAGGCCACGTGCCGCCAAGCCGTAAACCACATGGTCCCACACCCGGCTGGTGCGGCCGATGCCGTGCAGCAATACCACGCTCTGGCCGGGGCCGGCTATATCGATCGCCCGCGCCAAAACGTACGGCCGGCCGAGCGTCTTATGCCAAAACTTGTCCAAAAACCTGAAAGCCATACCCCCATTATAAGTGTTATACTTAAAAGCAAATATGCACAGCGGGGGCAACACTTTAATAATCGCCGTAGAGGTTGTCTTACTCATTGTCGCCTCGGCAATCTGTTCGGGCCTCAACATCGCCGTGATGTCGCTGGATCCGGCCGACCTGCGCCGCAAGGCCAAACTGGGCGACAAGCAGGCCAAGCGAGTATTGCCGCTCAGGCGCCAGGCGCACCTCACGCTGGCCGCCATATTATTGACCAACGTCGCCGCCGTGTCGGCCACCTCGCTGGTACTCGACCAGAAACTCGACGGTTGGATAGCCGGCGCCGTCAGCACGCTGCTCATCGTCATTTTCGGTGAAGTCATGCCGCAGGCGCTGTTCAGCAAAAATCCGCTCGTCTGGTCGAGCCTGTTCGCGCCGCTGCTCAAGCTGATGATCGCCATCACCTACGTCATCAGCAAGCCGCTGCAAATCCTGCTGGATGCGCTTTTCCCCCACGAACGCGCCCGTCTACAAAGCCGCCACGAGCTCGGCCTGCTGATTACCGAGCACCAGGACGCCGAAAACAGTGAGCTGGACGATGATGAGATTGAGATCATGCGTGGTGCGCTGGGCCTGAGCGAAAAGCGCGTCCGCGACATCATGACCGATATCCGCCACACTTACTGGCTGACGCGCAGCACCATACTCGACGACGCGAAAATCGACGAAATCAAAGACAAGGGCTTCAGCCGCATCCCTATTTTCAACGAAGAGCTGACCGAATGCTACGGCCTGCTGCTCATGAAAGACCTGGTCGACATCGACTTCGACGAGCGCTCTTATAGGGTCAGCGAGTTGCCGCTCCGGCCGACCAAGCTGGTCGGCAGCATGACGGCGCTTGACACCATGTTCCGCAAGTTCATCGCCGCCGGCACGCACCTCATGCCCGTCGAGCGCGACGACAAAATCGCCGGCATCGTCACCATCGAAGACCTGCTAGAAGAAATCATCGGCCACGAAATCGAAGACGAAACCGACCGCCAAAAACGCCCTGACTGACGGATAGTTTTGCGTCTCCAAATCCTGCGGTTTTGCTAACCTTTATATTTAATCAAAGCCCGTAAACCAGTCCTCGGATTTGATTCCGCAACACTATCCAAGCAGACGCTTAGCTTCCGAGAATAGTGGCCAAGCGAATTCTTTGAAGAGTTTTTCGGGATTTGAGGATTTGGCGAGCTCGTTGTGTAGCAGAACGGCACCGCTGAAGCCGTCGCTTTGCCAGCGGGCTTCGGGCGGCAACTCCAGCTTTTTGAATGCTTCCGGCTCAGGATATGCGGTGACATAAACGTATGGCTCAGGAATCGTCTCATCGCCGGTCGACCAGCCGACGCTGACTTGGCGCTCGTCACTGTCGTTCTTGTCAAAGGGGAACCACGCCAGCGACAGGTCGAAATGGTGCGGGTACAGCAGTATCGGGCTGGCGACGCCGTCGGGCAGCGATTCCTTCAACTCTTTAAATTGTTCGTGCATCCACCACAGCGCCTGGCCGTACAGGTCACCCTGGGCGTGGTCGAACTCCAGCGTACCACTATTCAGTTCTGGTTCGGCCACTTCGGCGTCACTGCCCTGCTCTTTCAGCCAAGCGCGGATTTCGGCCAACAGCTGGGCGGGCGGATTTTCGCGGAAGCGCCAATTCTCGTTGCCGAGCCGCAACTTGTGGCGTACCAGGTCGAGCAGTGCCCGCGTCGGCCGGCCGTTCAGCTCGAACTCCTGCGTCGCCAGCCCGCGCATCATTACCTCGATTCCGTACTGCCAACCGCGCGGCGTCTCCGGCAAAAAAGCCTGCTGCAGCTTGCCGATGACCTTGGCGGCATCCTGAAGGTAATCCCGCGTCGGGTTCAACTCTTTCGGCACCAGCTCCGGCAATTCCATGCTTTCAGTATAACCGACTTGGCTACTTGCCTTATCCTGTAAATGTCGTATTGTATGAATATGTCAACCAGACTTTCGTGGGGCCCCATTGACGCTCGAGGCGGTAAATTTTCTAAGAGTATGGAACCGGGCGATCTGCACTGGTTTAGGCATTTCCCACCTGATGAATTTCCGCAGCTACTCATGATAGCCTGTCTCGACAAAAAAAGTACCGAGGCTGCTCTGTGCCCGTTGCCGATGAATAATCTATTAAATAAAGAAACGATCGGCGACTTTTACATGGACCAGAACAAATCCAATTGCGAGTTCACTGATGTTGGCGGTAAAGCCATCTACTTCGCGATACTGCTGAACGAGATGGGCCAGGCTTATTACGTGCTAGCGACCCAAAGGGCAACAGAGGCTAAACCAAATGGTGGTGGACAATAGTTAAAAGTTTTTCGTAATGGCTGGCATAGAGCCAGACGTTGAACAGCAATAACAGCGGGAAAACGACGAAGTTCTCGACCCAGTGGCCGGTCGTGACGCGGAACTTCTTTAGCGGCGGAAAGCCGAACTTGACCGGAATCGGCAACAGCCACGGCACGCCCTCTTTGGTCAGCGTGTCCATCATCAGGTGGCTGGCCATGCCAATCATGAACGCCCACCAGACCAGGCCGATGTCGACGCGCGGCATTATTGGATGCAAAAACACCAATAACAGATGGGCCAGAAAGCCGAACAGGGCCAGGCCGAGCAGCGAGTGCGTCAAGAAACGGTGCCCGCCGCTGAGCTCGTCGAACACCTTGCCGAACAGCTTGCCCACCGGCAGGTTGCGCCACAGAGGCGCCGTCGGCTGGTCGATATCAGGTGTGATGCCGCCGATGAGGTTGGCGAACACCGCTACGATGGCCGTGGCCAGCGTTACCGTGCGCAACGGCTGCGCCAGCACCACGACACCGAGTGCCGTGATAGCCGCCAAATCATGCGTCCGCGCTGTCATACCGCTTTAGTTTACCAGACCTCGGCAACCCCAACTCTTGCAATCCGATTTTTATCTGTTATCGTCAAGGTATGTCAGCTGTCGTTATGGGAACGTGGCAAGAACACCCCGAGCGCGTATGGCGCCATTTCCCCCGAGTCATCGGCTTTCTAATGCCCGGCGAAATTCATGTATTTTATGCCGAAAGTGAGCCCCAAAAGATTGGCCAAGCCTTACTCGCCAAATGCAGCGAAGACGATGAGACTTTGCAAGTCATGGACCTGCCCAAGAGCAAGCTGGATAGCCTCCCGCTAACAGAAGAAGATAAAGCAAGCATCGAGAAGCTCTATGACCAAAACGGCCTGCCAAAACTCCCTAATGACGAGATGTGTCGCCGCTACCTGCATGACTGCCAAGAGGGAGAAATCATGCTAACTTTCGCCAAGGTGCGCGACTCTACCGAGCCAATTGACTGGTATTACCACAACTAGCTAATGGCCTCGAAGGGCGAGTGTCGCAGGAGACTGAGTAGGCTTTAACAGTTTATTTGTAGAACTTCTCGTAGGCCTGACGAATAAGGAACATCGCATAGTCCAGGTCCTCTAGAGAAGTAATATAGAAAGTGGTCGTTTTGGCCCACCCTCTTTCCTTCCACGGTACATTGATTAATTTTTTATCAGGGTCTTTGAGGTCTTTCTTTTCAACACGAACCAAGTCAATTTTGAGCCCAGATTTTTGTATGTTAACTCCGCAAATATTGTTAAAACCTATTTTGTAGCCGATATAAAACTTGTTAGATTTTTCGTTTATGCGGGAGTCAAGCTCAAGTATGCGCGGTCGCAGAGCATCAAAAAGTTCCCTAGACACTTCCCAGCTTGGTTTGAAATGATCGTCAATACTATAGCTGCGAACTTCTCTGCTGACACGTTGAACTGTTTCGCTGGGGCTAATCGTCTTGATTGATTCAGTGGTTTTGGCAGCCTTGATTTGATTATAAAGCACCATGCTGTTGTCGTAACGCTTGGCCTCCCAGAGCTCAATGGGCAAATCTTTAAAATTAATGGCTTCCTGCTGATAGGCGGTAAAGCTATTGGCGATAAACAGAACGCGCGATTGGCTCCAATCTACGTCTTCGCGCTTAATCCGCTTTGGACCCTTTTCGTTATATTCCAGAATGAAATCTGCTTTGTTGTTGAGCATTAGCGCAAGATAAGCAAACCCTTGATCAACCACGCTAAAACTACGATCACGCTTAAACTCGATAATAACAAAACTTCGCGTTTCTTCGTCAAATGCCAGAGTGTCGATTCTAAGATTATTAAGTGCAAATTCGCTACTAACAAAAGAGAGTCCAAACACTTCTTGCAGATTCTGCTCTGTAAGCCGCTGAACGTCTCTTTCTAGAGAGAATTTTTGCTCTTTTACTAAAGACAGCTTCTCCTTATTCACAGAAAACAGAGGCATAGTTCACACAGAATAGCACTTTTATATCTGTTTTGGAATGCACTGGGTCTTTACAGGCTGCCGGCGTTGGCGACAGCGATGAATTCCTCGAGAGTTACGATGTTCACCGCTTCGATGCCGTTAATATACTTATCCAGCCCGTTGCCGGTGTAAAAATCACGTAGCTTCCAGCCGGCCCCTCCTAGCACCAGATAGGCCTTGTTGGCATGGCCATCTTTCAGCGAGGCAATCAGCGAAATCACCTCAAATGGCACCTTCTGCTCGGCCGTGCCCGACACCTGCTGCCACTTCAGCGAAATGATGATAGTGTCGTCGCCTTTGGTGGCCACAACATCGGCGAAATGCCGGCCGCCGCCAATGCGGTCACCGATGTTAACCTGCGAGTTAAAGATGTAGCCACCTTTAGTTAACGAGGGTAAGACCATATTTTCAAGCACTGCTCCGGTAGTTGTGTCACGCGCCATATTCGCCTTTCAGATTAGCTTATTGCTGCTTCTGATCTTTATAGCGTTTGACAGATAAGTCAAGGTATTTCTTCTCGAGGTCGACCCCTAGAAATCTACGGTCGTTCTTAACGGCGGCCAAGCCGGTGGTGGAACTGCCAGTAAATGGGTCTAGGATTACGTCACCCTTGTTTGAGGCAGCGAGCACAATTCTTTCTAGTAGTGCCATCGGTTTTTGGGTTGGATGCTTGCCAAACTTCTTTTCACTTGCCTTAGGCGTGCTGATAGACCAAACGCTGCGCATCTGTTTGCCTTCATTCTTAATGAGATCGCTTTTGTGCCAATTACCGTGCTTCATATCTTGATAGTTGAAGGTGTGTTTACCCTTAGGATCTTTGCGGGCCCAGAGCAAAGTTTCGTGGCTGGCAGTGAAGTAGCGGCCGCTCAGGTTGGGCGAGGCGTTGGGCTTGAACCAGGTGATGTCATTCAGGATTTTGTAGCCAAAGAGTTGCAAGGCAAAGCCACACTGGTAAATTGAGTGATAGGTGCCACTGATCCAGATGGTGCCGTTGGGTTTGAGTACCCGATAGCACTCTTTAATCCAAGCGGCCTGAAATTCGAAATCGGTGTCAACCCCTTTGCTGACGTCCCATTCACCCTTGTGAACGCTGACGCGTTTGCCGGCGTGCACCGTAAACCCGCCATTTGACAGATTGTACGGCGGATCTGCAAAGATCATGTCAATTGAGTTATCTGGAAGCTGTTTTAAGAACTTTATGGCATCGTCTTTAAACAAAACAAAATTATCAGATTTAAAGTAAGGCTTCTTTTCAACCTTACTCAAAATCTTAGTTGGTTTAGCGACCTTTACCCCAGACATCTACATCTATTTTAGCATTTGGCTTGAGCAATTAGCTCCATGTTAATGTTTATTTAACTTATCTGCTCTGGCGTTTGCGGCGGGTGGAGTTGAGTTTGCTTAGGTTGGTCTAGAACGCGCCGAGGCCCTGGGGAGTGCCAAGGCCGCTTGGGCCGTCGTAGCCGGTGGCGCCCTGGCAAAGGTAGGTGCCGCAGGCTCCGTTTGATCCGGAGATTACGTCGTGCAAGTTGGTGGCGTAGTTGAAGTCGCTATACGGCAAGGAGTTGGCGAAGGTGGCGGTCGGGACGTTGTTGGCTAGGCCGTAGGTGCCGGCGATTATGGGCGCGGCCAAGCTCGTGCCGCCGACCTGGAACCATCCCCTGGTGCCAGCGTAGCCAAGGCTGTCGTAAACGGCGGCACCGGTGTTGGGGTCGGCATCCGCGGCCACGTCGGCTACAGTCCGTTTTAGGCAGCCCGTATCTGTTTGGAAGGCTGGTTTCAGCTCGTAGGCGCTACAGCCGCTGCCGGCGCCCGACCAGGCGGACTCGGCTTGCCAGGCGTTGGCTGGGCTGACAGCTAAGGTTGTGCCCGCTGCGGCCGCGACCAGCGGCGAGGCTGCCGGGTAGGTGGCACCATAGCCGCTATCGCCGGAGCTGAATACGAAGGCGATGCCCGGGTAGTTGAAGTGCGAATCGTAGGTATTCTCACCGTTAAATTCGTTGGAGCCGTAAGAGTTAGAGATTACGGTGGCGCCGAGTAAGCGAGCCTCGTCAACCGCTCTCATGAGGTTGGTGTAACTGGAGTTGTTGGCCTCAACCAGGATGAGTTTGCAGTTCTGGCAGATCTGGTGGGCGGTTTGCACGTCGAGCGAAACCTCCAGGCCCCAGCCGGTGCTGCGTTGGGGGTAAAACGTGCCGCCGGTCTGGTTAACCTTTTGGAAGCAGGCCGTCTTAACGGTGTTTGAGCAGTTCGGGAACACAGGTAGGCCGAACGTTTTGTCGTAGGTGGCCAGGTCGGCTGCCGCGTTAGGGTCGTCGTAGGCGTCAACTATGGCAATCGTGGCCGGGTTAGCGCTGGTAGATGGCAATTGGTAGGCCCCGTGGAACTGGGCAGGCCCGTAGCCGGCGGGTAGCGTGGTTACGGCTGGGCTGCCCGACCTGTCGGTAATAACTTTGGCGAAGCATGAGGATGTGCCGGCGGCGCTAACATCACAAACTTTGCGGTGGCCGCCCCTCAGCAAGTGAGGTTTAAGCGGGTCAGCGTCGGCTTTTTGAACGGCCCCAACACCGATGATTCCTAATACTAACAGAGCTAGAGCGAAGGTTTTTTGGAAATTTTTCATATTTCACAATCATAATGGCTACGCTTATCAAAATCAACCGCCAGCTATTTGTTTTGGCGTTTGCGGCGGGTGGGGTCGAGTTCCTTTTTGCGGAGGCGCAGACTGGCGGGCGTAACTTCCAGCAACTCATCGTTTTCGATGAAATCCAAACATTGTTCCAGACTGAAGATGGTCGGCGGCGTCAATTGCACCGTGCCATCAGATGAGGTGCTGCGCATGTTGGTCAGGTGCTTGGCCTTGCAAACGTTGATTTCCAGGTCTTCCTGGCGGGTATTCAGGCCGATGATCTGGCCGGCGTAGACCTTCTCTGCCGGGGGGATGAACAGCGTACCACGGGCCTCGGCCGTTTCGAGGCTATATGGGGTGGTGGTGCCGGTTTCGAAGGCGATGAGCACGCCGTTGCGCAACTGTTGCAGGCTCTGGCCTTGCGGCTCGAAGCCGATGACCAGGCTGTTCATGATGATGGTGCCCTTGGTGTTAGTCAGCAAGGTGTTGCGCATGCCCAGCAGGGCACGGGTCGGCATGGTGTAGATGAGCTTGGTCACGCCTTTGCTGGCCGAGCTGAACTGTTCTTTGAGGGTGGCGCGGCGTTGGCCGAGCTCCATTTGCACAGTGCCAACGTGCTCAGCCGGGACCTCGATGATTACTTCTTCGACCGGCTCGACCGTTTGGCCGTTCTCTTCATGAGTGACAACTTGCGGGCGGCCAACTTCGAACTCGTAGCCTTCGCGGCGCATGGTTTCGATAAGCACGCCGAGGTGGAGTTCACCCCGGCCGGCCACGGTGAAGCCGATGCCGTCTTCTTGCACTTGCAGGCCGACGTTGGTTTCGAGTTCTTTATTGAGGCGCTCGCTGATCTGGCGTGAGGTGTTGAATTCGCCCTCCAACCCCTTGAACGGGCTGGTGTTCGGGCCCAGGTAGATGCGTAGGGTCGGCGCTTCGACCTCTATCGTCGGAAGCGCTTCTGGGAATTCGATATCTGAAAGTGTTTCGCCGATCTGCGCCTCTGTTATCCCTGTTAATTGCACGATGTCGCCAGCCACGCCCTCGGGCACTTCGAACTTGCTGACCCCTTGGCTCATGAACACCGTATCGACCTTGGCTTTGGCGATAGTGCCATCCTTTTTACAGAGAGCGACCTGGTCGCCGGGCTTGACCCTTCCGCGGGTGATGCGACCGATGGAATACTTGCCCTTGTAGCTGTCGCTGGCTAGGGCTGTGACGAGCATCTGGAAGGGCTTGCCGAGCTCAATCGACGGCGCCGGAATTTTATCTATAATTGCCTCAAAAACGGGCTCCAGATTGCCGCCCTCATCTGGATTAGTCGGAGCTTCGGCCCAGGCCTTGCCGTCGCGGCCGATGGCGTAGTACACCGGGTAATGCAGCTGGTCTTCGTGCACCGCCAGTTCCAAAAACAGGTCGGCCAGCTCGTCTTCCACCTCTGTTATGCGGGCGGCGTCTTTGTCGATTTTGTTGATGATTACGATGGGTTTCAGCTCGGCCTCGAGCGCCTTTTCGAGCACGAACTTGGTCTGGGGCATCGGCCCCTCTTGGGCATCGACAATCAGCAGGCAGCCGTCGGCCATGTTCAGGGTGCGCTCCACTTCACCACTAAAGTCAGCATGGCCAGGGGTGTCGATGATGTTGATGCGATAATCGCCGTGCTGCACCGCCGTTATCTTGGCGGTGATGGTGATGCCGCGCTCGCGCTCCTGGTCGCCGCTGTCCATGATGAGCTCCTGGCTCATCTCGGCCTGGTTCTCGCGGAAGGTCTGCGACTGCTTGAGCAACCCATCCACCAGCGTTGTTTTGCCGTGGTCAACGTGCGCGATAATCGCGATGTTCCTGATTTTGGCCGGATCCTGGATCTTCATGAAATAAAAAAGGCGCTCCCTTAAAATCTGGAACAGCGCCAGGCTTTCTTATCTGTAATTATACCATAAACATTAGCGGAAGCGCTAGGCCTTGCGGCTGTGGCGCTCCTGGGCGATGGCGGCGCGCAGCACGATGAGCATCAACAGGTTGATCACGAAGCCGGGCAACGCCTGGAATTGCACTCGTGAGAAGATGAAAAATTCTGTCAAGAACAGATTAATCAACAAGGCGCGGCGGAACCATTCGAAGCCTTCCAGGCGCGAGCTGGTCAGCTTGACGGCGCCGATAATGGCGAAAACGGAGGCCACGACAGATGACGCCAGCTGGCCGATAAGCAGGCGCGTCGAGTAGGTGTCGGTGTTGTTCAAGAGGTCGTGCACGCTGGCGAAGCTATGGCTGATGTTGCCGACGACGACCCCTAAGAAGATGAGCGCTTCCAGCAGGAAGACGCCGGCTACCAGCTGGTTGGAGCGCCTCTGTTGCCAGAAGAGGTCGTAGGCGCGGCCTACAGAGGTCTTGAAGCGGTCGAGGCGGCTTGGCGCATGCCTGACGGTTTTGAGGCGCGACAAGGCGGCCTGTAACTCCTTAGTGACAGCGTCATCCTGGTCGGCCCGAGCCAGCAGCCGTTTCAGCTCGCCCTTTTCGCGCGCGTCCATATCTTTACGCACGGCTTCTTCCATCTGTTGCAGGGCATTCAGCTGGTATTCCTCTGAGCTGAGGCGTTGGTCGCGCGAAATGAAGTTCCCTACGAGATACAAAATAGCGAAAATGGCGTAAATCAGGCCGATGGTCGGCCTAAAGAAGTAATTGTTATCTTTGGTCAGGAATTTGCCCAACTCATCTATGAAAATGCCGAAACCGATGCCACCGATGAAGGCACAGAAGCGCTGGACGCGCATCCCTAAGAAGGATAGGTTGATAACGATGGCCGCCAGCATCAGCAGTCCACCCCAAAGCATATGCGCGATGTGCAAGCTGCCGCCGCCGACTTGGGGATATCCGGCCGCATGCAGGTAAAAACGCAGGAGCAACAGGCTGGAAACGGCCGACACGAGGAAAAGCTCGAGGTGGTCGCGCGCGTTGACGTTTCGGTAGAACAGCCGCCGGCTCATACGGCTATCATACCACCTTGCCCCAGATGGCTTTATCAGATATCATTAGCTCCAATAACTTCTTAGAAGACGCGCTGTCAGCTAAGCATTAGCTTTTTATATTTAATTATTGACATAAGCGCAATAATGAGCTATAATGCTATTGATTCGGTGGGAGAGCCGAAGGAATTAATAAGGAGGTTAAGAAGTAATGAAATTACTACGTAACTTAATCGCGACGGCTATCTTGGCTGTCATGCCTTTGGCAATGACTACCAGCGCCAGCGCACAGACGTTCAACAACGGTGGAAACGGTTGTAGCGTCGTAGAGTTGGCCCCGCTCAACAAGGCCTTCACGGTTAGCGGCAACACTGCCAGCACTACCGTCCAGGTCAACGGCCCGGCCACTTGTAAGGAAACTGTCAGCTTGGCTTCGTGGAACGCTCCGGTCAACAGCCCGAACTTCCGTCCGTTTGCCAGCCAGTCATTGGTTGCCAAAAAGACCGTAACGCTTGGCGTCGGTCAGCACGTGCTGAGCATCCCTATCAACAGCGCTTGCGCCTACCAGGTTGACCTGGTGCTTGGCAGCCGCGCTACTAACGCCAGCGGCACAGCCGACTACACGCCGGATGTCATGATGGGCTACCTGCAGGTCTTCAACAAGATGTGCACCATCACTCCTCCGACGCCCCCGACGCCTCCG